>JAYTSY010000011.1:0-84215 GCA_043745355.1 bacterium | reverse complement strand
GCTGCGAGACTTGGTGTCTACGGTATAGCTGGCTCAGCAGATATCTTTGCTATTTCATCATCATCTAACTCTCGACTTTTTACGGTGGGTGCAAATGGAAATGTAGGAATAGGTAGTTCAACGCCGGCAGCACTACTCTCAATCCTCGGGACTTCACAAGCTGCAAATTCAGCATTAAATGCTACGCCTGTTTTGACCATTGTCGGAGGCGCCGGCGGGTCAGGAAGCACCACAGGAACAACAGTCGGAGGAACAGGATCATCATTTTCACTTTCAGCAGGCAGTGGAGGCGCTGGCGTCACGAGTGTTGGAGGATCTGGTGGCGCCGGTGGTGCGGCTGGAGTGTTTGCAATAACTGGAGCCGCTGGTGGTGCAGGATCTGCAGCTACGGGGGCTAGTTCTGGTGGTGCAGGAGGAGCTGGAACGATTTTTACTTTCACCGGAGGTGCGGGTGGTGCGGCCGGTGGATCGGCAGGTGGAAGTATTGGAACAGCAGGCTCTGGAAGCGCTTTTAGCATCACTGCCGGCGCTGGTGGAGCGGGAGGGGCAAATAGTTCAGGAGGTGGTGGTGTAGGAGGATTAGGCGGTGATTTCACTTTCACTGGTGGTACAGGAGGACAAGGAGGAACTGGAACAAGTGGAGGAAATGGTGGAGCGGGAGGCATTGGTAGTTCCATATCTATGACAGCCGGCGCCGGAGGCGCTGGAAATACAAGCGCGAACGGAGGTGGAAATGGAGGAAATGCTGGAGCCTTTAGTCTCACAGCTGCAGTTGGAGGTGTGGGTGCTGCTGGCGCAAGTTCAGGCACTGGAGGCACTGGAGGTAATGCTTCAGCTTTCACTTTCACAGGTACAACAGGAGGCATAGGAGGAATAGCAGGTTCTAGTGGAGGATCGGCAGGAACCGGTGGAGTAGGAAGTGCTTTCAGTATTACAGCGGGCGCGGGAGGAGTTGGTGGAAGCAATAGTGCAAGTATTGGTGGAACAGGTGGCATCGGAGGCAACTTTACATTTACTGGAGCTGCGGGGGGCTCTGGAGGTATTGGCGGAGGTAGCGGTAGCGGAGGTACTGGAGGGGTAGGAAGTGGAATATTTTTGACCGCAGGCGCTGGAGGAGTAGGTACTACTTCAAGCGGTGCTGCTGGTGGTAACGGTGCTTCGGCAGGTTCCTTCATCTTTACTGGAGCAGTTGGTGGTGCCGCAGCCGCAGGAGTGTCTTCAGGAAACGGTGGAGTCGGAGGTAACGCATCTAGCTTTACGTTCACTGGTAAAACGGGAGGCGTTGGAGGTGGAGCATCTGGTACCCCAGGAGCTGGAGGCGCAGGAAGTGCCATATCTTTGACCGCAGGCGCTGGTGCAACAGGAGGAAGTGCATCTTCAGGATCAGGAGCTTCTGGCGGAAATGCTGGAAATCTCACATTTGCTGGTACCAATGGAGGGACTGGTGGTACGGCCTCCGCTGGAAGTATTGGAGGCTCTGGCGGATTAGGAAGCTCACTTCTTTTTACTGCAGGTGTTGGAGGAATAGGTTCCACTTCAGCTAGTGGAGGAACTGGTGGAGCGGGAGGAGCAGCAGGAGCATTTACGTTCTCAGCTGCTTCTGGAGGAGCTGGTGCAAACAATGCTTCGGGAAGTGCAGGAAACGGCGGCTCTGCCTCATCATTCACCTTCACAGGGGCAATCGGAGGAGTGGCGGGAACTGCTGCTGGTTTAACAGGCGGCAATGGAGGTGCCGGAAGTGGTATATCATTTACTGCGGGAGCTGGAACTTTAGGAGGTGCCAATACCAGTGGTCCTGGAGGAAACGGAGGACTCGCAGGTGCGTTCACATTCCAAGGTGCAACTGGAGGCTCTGGTGGAACAGGAGCATCTAGTGGTAACGGAGGTAGTGGTGCAACAGGAACTGCATTCACCTTTGCAGCTGGTGCCGGTGGTTCTGGATCAAGTTCCGCAAGCGCTACCGGAGGACTCGGTGCCCCTGGAGGATCGTTCACGTTCACTACAGCTCTCGGCGGTATGGGAGGAAATGGAGGAGGCTCCGGTCCTTCTGGCGCTGGAGGCTCCGGTGGATCATTCAACTTCACCGCAGGTAACGGTAACCTTGGAGGCACAGGTGGTACGGCAGCAGGGGCCGCAGGCGCGGGCGGTGCCTTCACATTCATCTCTGGAAACGGCACATCATCAATTGGAAATCTCAATGCTTCAAATGGAGGAATATTCTCTGTGACAACGGGAACTGGAGGTAATGCTCCTGGAAGTGGAACTGGAGGAAATGGAGGAAATCTCACCTTCCAAGGTGGAGCAGGAGGGACATCATCAACGGGAGCGGCTGGATTAAGAGGAGTGATCACCTTTAATGCATTGGGAGGCAACGTGGGCATTGGAACTTCGAGTCCTA
The DNA here is from genome assembly GCA_043745355.1 of bacterium. Lineage (GTDB taxonomy): Bacteria > Patescibacteriota > Minisyncoccia > Phycocordibacterales > CAIZLB01 > JBDKLC01. Next base: position 81,817 of record JAYTSY010000011.1, on the reverse strand, counting down.
TTGCTACTCTAACAGTTCAAGGAATATCCACTTCTCCAACGACACCACTTTTTGATGTTGCATCCTCAACTAACACTTCAGTTTTTCGTGTGACGTCTGCCGGCAATGTGGGAATTGGTACGACTTCTCCAGGTGCTAGTTTAGACGTCTGGGGAAATTTTCAAGTCGGAACTTCTTCAACTCCTAATTTATTCATTAATAGTGCTAACAGTCGGTTGGGCATAGGTACATCTACTCTTCAGGCGGCTAAATTGACCATTGCCGCTACACGTAATGGTGATGATGCTCTGATTCTGCGAGAGAATACTCAGGGTGCCAATGCTCGATTTTTCTTCACGACTCCACTTGGAGTAGGTCCAGATTTAAATATTTCTTCTGACAGAATTCTTCTTACTGGCATCACGAGGATTTCAAGTATTGAAAACGGTCTTAATGTAGCAGGAAATATCAGTATGACTGGGGCATCTTCTTTTGTATTTCAAACAAATACTGCCAACACACAGGTTTTCACTGCAGGCACCAGTGCCAATACGGTCATTCGGGCCTATGGTGGAGCGTTCTCTACTTTAATACAAGGAGTGGCCGGACAAACAGGAGACATACTTCAGGTGGCAAGCAGTACCGGAGCTTCTTTCTTGAATGTTTCCTCTGCGGGGAATGTGGGGATTGGAACCACCACATCAAGCTCAAAACTGGCAGTTATCGGTACTTCATCTTTTGGTCTGATTCTTCCGAACGGTCCATTTACAGGTAATATGTCTACTTTCGATATTGGAGCTAACGCAAACCGATGGAACGCGATGTGGGCAGGTACATACAATGTCGGTACATCTACATGGTCTATTTCCGCAACTGGTGGGGATAGATTCGGAATCTTCAACGCCCCTTCTGCCGGAGGAACGGAATATCTTTCTATTTTGACTTCCAATGGAAACGTCGGTATCGGAACGACTACTCCAGCATCAAAATTTACTATCCAGGGGCCTGATACCTCGAGTGCCACGAAAGCATTTCATGTGACAAATAGCGCAGGCACATCACTTCTTTCAGTTACCGATGCTGGAGGGTTAAATATCGGAGGAAATTTTAATGCCCTCAATACATTGAAATCAAGCGGTACCCTTGTTGATACAACTATCTCAGGAACTTGTATTGTCAATGCAAATGCCAGTGCTCTTGCCACATATATTTCCACAGTAGCACCTACGACTGGTGATATTTTCTACAACACTACCCGCAATCGTCACTCGCGCATTACTACAGTTACGTCATGCGTTGACGGTGGAGGAAGCACGCATTATTTACTTGCTTTGACTGATACTATTTCAGGAAACGCCACAGGTGATAGTTACATGGTACATACTCCGTCAGGCGATATTGGTGATAATGCATCAGCATATTTCAACAATATTTACAGTATCAATATAAAGGCACTCGTATCAACTCTTTCTGGAGGTTTCGACGTAGCGGAACAATATCAGACAAGTGATCTTGGAATGGAATCAGGGGATGTAGTAACTATAGATGTTGATGCTTCCGCTGATGAATACATAAAGAAATCTGATAGGGTGGGAGTACCAGTACTTGGTGTCATTTCAACCAATGCTGCTTTGACTCTCGGAGGTGAAACAGGTGCAGAATGGAAAAAAGTGGCCCTTTCTGGAAGAGTACCGGTCAAGGTTAATATGAAGGGGGGTTCCATAAAAAGAGGTGATTTCCTGACAGCCTCGGATGTTGCAGGAGTAGCCATGAAAGCGACAAGCTCTACAAATGTCATAGGTATGGCCCTTAGTTCATACAACGCATCAAGCTCTGATGCTGTCGGAAAGGTAATGGTGTTCGTTAACACGGGCTTTAGGGAAATAGACAATATTTCCGCGGATGGTGTAAGTGGATTCTTTGCAAGGATAGCTCTCGCTGTTAAGGATCAGATACTTGCGGTAAAAGAATTCATCACAGACAAAATTACCGCCAAAGAGATTCATACTGAAAAATTGTGTGTCGATGACGTGTGTATTGACAAGGATCAATTGAAGACATTGTTGTTAAATGCAGGCGGTGCGCACGGATCACCCATTGGTGGGACTTCAGGTGAAAGTTCTAGCACAGGAACCTCGACCGGAGGAAATAATGTCGGCACGTCGACAGAAACTGGAATAGGTGGTGGGGAAAATGGATCAAGTACAACACCCCTTAACAATGGCGGTACAGAAGGAGTGAATACATTATCACCAGCTACTACCGGGAGCGGAGAGACTTCTGCTCCTCCTGCACAGGCAGCAGCACCTTCACCTGTAGGCGTAGAAACACCTCCGGCACAAAGTAGTGGCGGAACACAATAGCTCATATATAATGAGGGGCATTGCATTAATCAATTTATACAGAACATAAGACATACATATATATGAGTACAACACGAGTAGCGATAAACGGCGCAGGACGAATAGGGCGAGCATTTCTCAAATTAGCATCAAAAGAAGCTTCACTTGAGGTGGTGGCTATCAATGATCTTGCGGATATTGAGAATATCGCATACTTAATGAAGTACGACAGCGCGTACGGACGCAGCGACCTCGATATCAAAGCAGATAAAGCAAAGGGAGTTTTGATAATTAATGGAAAGGAAGTTAAATATTTGAGCGAGAAAGATCCTGCATTGCTTCCATGGAAAGATAATGCAGTTGATATTGTGATTGAATCAACAGGATTCTTTACATCGTATGAAAAGGCGTCTGCGCATATAAAGGCAGGAGCAAAACGAGTGGTGCTTTCGGCTCCTGCAAAAGATGAACCAGGATCGACGGTTGAAGGTGTAACTGTTCTTATGGGATTGAATGAAGAGGAACTCGCGACGTGCTCGATGAGCTCGAATGCATCATGTACGACCAACGCCGCAAGTCCTGTAATTTCAATTATCGATGAAGCGATCGGTATCGAGAAAGCGATCTTGAACACTGTTCATGGATACACCGCAAGTCAGGCTCTTGTTGATGCTCCAAACAAGAAGGATTGGCGCGAAGGCCGCGCTGCGGCGATGAATATAGTGCCATCATCGACCGGTGCTGCTATCGCAGTTACCAAAGTAATGACAGAACTTGCTGGAAAGTTCGACGGAGTATCGATGCGAGTGCCTGTGATTACAGGATCTATCGTTGATGTGACATTTATTACAAAGAGACCTACTACAAAGGAAGAGGTGAATGCGGTTTTGGAAAAAGCAGCAGCAGATCCAAGATGGAAGGGAACGTTTACCGCATCGAACGAAGAATATGTATCGCGAGATATTGTCGGCAATCCTCACGCGTCAATCGCAGACCTCAAATTCACTCGAGTTGTTGATGGAAATTTGGTAAAGATATTGGCATGGTACGACAATGAAATGGGGTATACACATGCACTTTTGGCGCATGTTATGAAGGCTGCTACGTTTTTAAAATAGCTATGAAGATATTCATTGCCGCGGACCACGCAGGATTCGAACTCAAGAAGTTTTTAATCGATCATTTGAAGACCGATCATGAAATTATCGATTGTGGCGCGCATGAACTCGTCGAGGGAGATGATTACCCACAATATATTGCAAAGGCAGCTCGTGATGTCTCTGAGGCTGAAATTGCACGGCGAGTCGGTGCAATTCCTGAAGATGCACCGGAAGTGAGGGGTATTGTCATCGGCGGATCAGGACAAGGCGAGGCGATTATGGCAAATAAATACGAAGCAGTTCGAGCAGCTCTTTATTATGGGGCACCTGAAGAGATTTTGACACTGTCACGTAAACATAACAATGCAAATATTCTTTCTTTGGGAGCAAGATTTTTGAGCGATAAGCAGGCGGCACACGCAGTCACGAAATGGCTCGCCACAGCTTTTTCTGGTGATGAGCGACATGTACGCCGTATTCACAAGATTGACGAAACTACTGATCAAACAAAGAACCTCTTCTAATATATGAACGAACAAATTGTTATACCGGCAATAATGCCAAAGACATTCGAAGAATTGTGCTCGCAAATGCAGCGGTTTGAAGGTGTAGTAGGGATGGTTCAAATAGATGTGATGGACGGCAAATTTGTCCAGACAAAAAGCTGGCCGTATAAACAAATACAGGATAAAGATTTTTTGAAGATCATCGATCAGACAGAAGGATTTCCATCGTGGGAGGAATTGGATTTTGAAATTGATTTAATGACATTGAATCCTCAAACGGAATCAGATAGATGGATAGCGGCGGGCGCCGCGCGCATTGTTGTTCATTATGAGAGCGCGGCGCCCACCGAAATCACGATGACCCTCGCATCAATCAAAGAAAAGGGGATTGAGACCGGTCTCGCCTTCGGTAGAGAGACGCCTTTTGAAACGATTCGTGATTTCTATTCAAGCAATCAATCTCGTATTGATTTCATTCAATTTATGGGCATCAAACAAATCGGTCATCAAGGCGAGCCTTTTGATAATGGCGTCCTCGACACTCTCGTCGAATTTAAAAAATCATTCCCCGAGACCATTATTACAGTTGATGGGGGAGTCAATTTCGATACTATCGAGTCAATTTCTAACGTTGGAGTAGGCCGTGTAATCGTGGGATCAGCACTTAATACAGGTGACTCTATCAAAAATACTATAGAACAATTTGATGCTTTCTTGAAGTTTCTTTAATCTCCTGCAAGTATTATAATTTGTATATCAAATTAACACACACTGCTATGAATAGAGAATATTTTGACAAGAAGTTTGAAGAAATTAATGGAAATTTCAATGGCAAGATGGAACAAATGGGTCAAAACTTCGATAAGAGGTTTAAGCAAATGGATCAAAAATTTGAAGAAAGGTTTAAGCAAATGGATCACAAATTTGAGCAAATTGATCAAAAGTTTGAACAAATGGATCAAAAGTTTGAAGATAGGTTTGATAAATTAGAATACAGAATGGATCAAAGATTTGGCAAGGTGGAATCAATGATTACTATTTTTTCTGAAAATAGTTTCCGCATGTATGGTGATTTGGCGACTAGAGTAAGTGATATGCATAGTGATATGAACGGAAGATTTGATGGGCTCGCACGCTCTACCGCTAAAACATTTAAGGAACTGCAAGAAATGGAGACTTCCATCGTTGCGTAGACGATAAATCGTGTATAATAAATGCACGATGGCTTTGACACACGAACAGATAATAGATCTTGAAATAAAAGCGAATGATATTCGCCGTTCGATCATTGAAATGCTTCTTGAGGCAAAATCCGGACACACCGCGGGGCCTCTCGGTATGTCTGATATCTTTGCTGCACTCTATTTTCATATCTTAAAACACGATCCGAAAAATCCTCATTGGCTTGATCGTGACAGATTGGTACTTTCGAATGGTCATATTTGCCCTGTCATGTATGCTGCCATGGCACACGCTGGATATTTTCCTATCGATGAATTGAAAACACTCCGCAAGTTTGGCTCACGACTCCAAGGCCATCCACACCGAGAGTTTTTACCAATGCTCGAGACGAGTTCGGGCCCCCTCGGCTCAGGGCTTTCTCAGGCTGTTGGCATGGCGATCGCATCTCGTATGAACGGAGATCAATTCGGTTCAAAATTCTTTTATGCCATGCTTTCTGATGGGGAACACGACGAAGGACAGATCTGGGAAGCAGGACTTCTTGCCGGCAAAGAAAAGTTGAGCAATCTCATTGCGTTCATTGACCGCAATAACATTCAGATTGATGGATTCACCGAGGATATTATGCCGTTACATCCGTTGTATGATAAATGGAAGGCGTTTGGTTGGTATGTAATTGAGATCGACGGACATGATATGCAAGCGATTGTTGGTGCGGTGGATGCGGCAAAGGCAAATCATCAAAAGCCGACGATGATCATCGCCCACACTATTCCAGGAAAAGGCGTTTCGTTCATGGAAAATAGATTCGAGTGGCACGGCACGCCGCCAGGCCTTTCAGATGTGAAAGGTGCTCCGCCGAAGGCGGAGCAAGGAGCGGCGGCACTTAAGGAATTGGATGCTATTGCGGAAACTATTAATGCTCATGCTACTTTGAAATAATATGAAAGCCGTCAGAGAAAATACAATGAATGCTATCGGATTTACTCTCCATTATGTGGAAGCTCCCAAACCCCTCAGTGCATTTATTATTGAATATGGTGAAAAACTTTTCTGGGTGTGGATGCCTATCGTTATGATTATTATCGTTTCAAATATATTTATATGAACACTATACCACTAAACAATAAAATATTTGATGCTGACGTCGAGCAATTGCCGATTCGAAAAGGGTTCGGACAAGGTTTGCTTGCGGCCGGTATTCACAATGAGAATGTTGTGGGGCTATGTGCCGATCTCACAGAATCGACACAAATGAATTTGTTCAAGGAAAAGTTTCCAAAAAGATTTATTGAAATGGGGGTCGCAGAGCAGAATCTCGCATCTGTCGCATCTGGCATGGCAGCAATGGGTAAAATTCCATTCATCACATCATATGCAATGTTTAGCCCTGGGCGAAATTGGGAGCAGATTCGCACCACTATTTGTTACAATGATCGAAAAGTTATTATTGCTGGGTCGCATGCAGGTGTTTCTGTGGGGCCCGATGGAGGGACGCACCAAGCGATCGAGGATATTGCAATTACGCGTGTCATTCCGCACATGACTGTTATTTCACCGTGCGATGCAATCGAGGCACGTAAGGCAACAATTGCTGCCGCGCTCACGGCAGATGAGGGCGGTGTGAAAACGTCGGTGTACATTCGATTAGCTCGTGAAAAGACTCCTGTCATAACGACCGAGGAAACTCCGTTTGAGATAGGGAAGGCACAAGTATTTTTCCGAGCAGATCTCGCAAAGATGGCTAAAGACAAAATGGATGTGACATTGATTGCAAGTGGTGCGCTCGTCTATAAGGCATTGAAAGTTGCTCACGAGTTGGAAAATGAGGGCGTTGCAGCGATCGTCGTCAACCTAGCGACGATCAAGCCTCTTGATGTGTCGACGATCGCCGCAACCGCACGTGAATCCGGTGCCGTTGTCACCATTGAAGAACATCAAATAATGGGAGGTGTTGGAAGTGCGGTTGCTGAAGCACTCGCATCGAGTTGTCCTGTACCAATTGAGTTCATCGGCGTACACGATCGTTTCGGTCAATCAGGAACACCAGACGAACTCATTGAATACTATGGCATGGGAGAAAAGCACATTCGTGCCGCGATCTTTAAAGTCATCTTACGTAAGTAATTGTATTTTATATTCAAAGGACCTCGAGTTGCCACTCAGATGGCGCATTTGCAACAAGTTTCTCAATCTCTCCACGCCCTAATAATCCTTTTTGAGCTCCGACAAATTGGCATACACTCATTGAGTTTGCCGAACCCCACTTCATTGCCGTTTCTATTTTTTGACCCAGTGCCAGTGCGACTGTGAACGTGGATGCATATGCATCTCCTGCACCTGTTCGTTCATAGGGTGGTTTCGTATCAGGATACGCGGGCATAAACACAGGGCGATTATCTATATATGTATATGAACCCTTTGGCCCGTCTGTAATGACTGGAAGTTTAGGACCGAGTGCGCGTAATCCATCGAGGAGTTCACCAATGTTACGCGTGGTGATTCCTAGGATGCGCTGTGCCTCTTCAAGATTACAGAAAAATATTTCGGTATGTTTATATAACCGAGCAAGCGCTGCCGCCCCGAATTTCATTTGATACGTACCAGGTTGAAATACAAGTTTGATATTTGGATGTTTATCAAGATAGTCTTCGATGACAGTATGAAACTCAAAAGAATTTTCTCCAAGAGAACTCAGATACAGCCATTCAGGATTGCCGACATTCGGTAGGGCGAGAGGATATTTTTCGTGCTTGATGAGAATAGTGCGTTCTTTTTCGAACCACAATACATAGTGATAGTTGGTTTTCAAACCTTTGTGAACGGTAATGAAATGTGTGTTGACATGCTCTTTGTGCAGTTGAGTAATGCACTCTTGTCCGTGTTGATCATCTCCGACATTGGCAACGAGGGCTGAGGCGAGGCCGAGTCGCGCAGCAGAGACCGCTGCGTTTGCGCTATTGCCAACTGCTGGCAACTCTTCTGCAAATTCAAAAGGGATCTTGTCCGCAAATGGCATACAAAGTTCACTGGTGCCCGTGTTTCCAACAGGGACTTCGTGTGCGTTCTGTAGTTTGATGAAAGCATCGATGACGACGTCGCCGATTGCAATGAATGATGCTGAATGTTTGGTGTTGAAAAGTGAGAACATAACTTAAGTATATCATTTCTTTCTCTGCACGTGCTTCATGCTAAACAAGAATCTAACAATGAGGAGCAAAAAACCTATAATACTTAAAATGTATCCCACGTTTACGGAACTATCTTTTTCAAACGTCAAGGTGACATGCTGTTCGGTAGCAAACACAAGCATAAAAGTAGGTGTGGCCAAATAAACAGCTGTGGAGGAAGCAATGCCGACAGCTTTCCACGTAGGGAAATAGGAATATCGAATGAGCACAGGAACCGGTGTTGTGGGTTTTGCTGATAGCTGTATTTCAATTGTTGAACCATGGGCTTGTATATTTTGCACGGAAACCTGTGGGGCCGTTACTGACTGTACCTCCTCGATTGCCTTGAATGCCAGTTTAATTGAGTTCCTGGTCGCATAGTAGACAGTGTTCGCAGGACTTTCAGTAGGAATGATCGTGATTTTGTGAGAATGATTCAAGAGACGTTTGGTCAGAATTGTAAATAGAGGATTTGAACTTTCCATCAAAATAAGATTATTTTTTTCTGAATAAGTAGCTAGTTGTTGATAGGCTGCCTGAATATCGTGATATTGATAATTTGATATGACAACCGTGGGAAAACGAGCAAAATCATTCGATGAATCGATATAAGCGTCTTGTGGCGCGGTAAATATGATATTGCGATGTGGTCCGATAAACAATTCTTCTTGAAAATGCAAAAAATCATATGAGTCGTATGGTCTGTTTTTTGTCTTTAATTCAGCAAAAAGCAATGTTGGAGTAAAAGATGGAACCTCAGCAAGATGGACTGCGTCTTTAATAGCAAACATATTCCACCGGCCCCATTCTGCACGACTCACTTCGGGGCTTTGCAAAAGTACACGTGTAGAAGATGCATTATTGGTAAAAATATATTTTATTCCCAAATATTTTGCTCGATCTATTCTGTAAGCAATTGGTTGCTTTAGAAATCTTTCATCGTTTGCAATGTATGAAGTCCCTGTAAGGAATTCTTGATTGCGAGAAAATGAATTACGAGATGCAAGCATAAAGGCAGACGAAAGGGAGGAGTCGGTGAGCACAATGTAGTCACTTTCAAGGTTTCCATTCCCGAGCCCAGGATCAAGAAGTGCATAGTTATATGAGCGTTCTCCGTTATAACTACCGAGTCCTGCTTCGGTGCTGATACGACCTGAATTTGGAGGAAGTGTCTCGGAAGTTTCTTTTACTTGGTCGCGTTCGTACTGCGTATAGAAATGAGAGTAGTTCTGATATTCGATACCAGTTACGTAGAAAATAGAAACACAAAATAGGATCAACAGAGAGTATAGGGCAACAAAAAACTGCTCGGAGCTCCGATTAAAGCGCGAACGTAGTTCAGTGACAGAACACCCTACGACTATTGAAATACAGATAAGCAATCCGCTGAGCAGTCTATAGCTTTGGATCGGGCTGTTTGGAAACCATTGCTCCAAAGGCACAACAGTCGGCAAAAATAGAAATATAAAAAGAATAAGTACCGCCCAAATTTTTTTGTTCTTTGTTTTTCGAATATTGTATAATGCAAGCGAAAACACAATCAGGAGGGGTCGCCACGCATTGATGAGAACTGTAAGATCAAACCGTCGTTGTGATACTGACGATGCAAATTGCTGATGAGTGAGTAATGGTATATACCACATTGCCACAATTAAAAGTGGAATGATACCTTGAATGATATATGAACCTACATAGGTGAGCCTAGATCTCCAATGTGATTGATAAGGAAATTCCGCGATAAAAAAAGCAATCATGCAAAATAGTAATAATGGAGGGATGAATGTGTTTGAGACTAATGAGACGGCAAGAAGTAACACGGTAATAAATTGCCGATACCAGTTTTTTTCCTTATCTACAAAAAAGTAAAGCCATACGAGGAAACAACATAACCCAAGTTGTTGAGTTATCAGCCCAACATTCACCGTTGATTGCACGGTGCCCCCAAAAAGTGATTCGTCATAAGATCGAAAAGTACATTCAATAAGTAGATAGAAAATTCCAGCTATCCACGCAGCGAGCGCGGACTTGCTTATGCGCAAAGTGACCGCAGCGACAAGACCTGGCAGAATGAGAATAGTAGTGAAAATAACTCCAGTAAATACCACTGCGTATGAGAGATTCGTTACTTTATATATGAGGGCGACAAGGAAATAAAATAACGGTGGATAGAATTGAGGAAAGGCAAGTCCTCCAAACCATCGTGGCGCCCAACCCCAAATGTCTGGAAAAATATTATCGGCATAATACCTACCGATTGCTGCATGCCCACTGCTGTCGTCACCCACCAATGGTCCGTAGTGAAGGTAGGTCGTTAAGAAGGTGTATTGAAAAAAATACAACCCAGCTCCGAGTACGACAATCATTGTGAGAGGATGGCGCAGTAATCGAAGAAATAATTCGTATGTGCGAGAGGAGATATACTTAGCCACAGGAAATCAATTTTAGATGTGATATTATTGAACGCATGAATTATACACTGAAAAAAACTTTGGCGCAGGCAATCGAAAAAGGCGTGGCGGTCGGTCATTTTAACATTTCAAACTTAGAAAACTTCCACGCAATCTACAACGCTGCTCGCAAATTGAACGTTCCGGTAATCATTGGCGTCTCAGAAGGTGAACGCGATTTTGTTGGCGTTCAGGAAGCGGCAGCAATAGTCAAAGCGGTCCGCGAACGCGATAGTTACCCCATATTTATCAATGCCGACCATACGTATTCATTTGAGCGTGTCAAAGAGGCGATTGATGCGGGGTACGACGCGGTCATTATCGACGGCGCAAAGTTATCATTTGATGAAAATGTAAAAATGACTCGGTTGTGTGTGGAATACGCTCAGTCAATCAAGGCTTCGACGGGCAGAGAGGTACTCATAGAAGCTGAACTCGGATACATCGGCACATCATCAAAAATTCTGGATGCATTGCCAGATGGGGTCGGAGTTGATCCTGCTTCGCTCACTTCTGCATCAGATGCAGCCAAGTTTGTTCGAGAAACGGGCATAGATCTTTTTGCTCCATCAGTTGGAAATGTCCATGGATTAGTACGTGGTGGAAATCCTAAATTAAATATTGATCGGATCCGAGAGATTGCTGGATCAGCGGGAGTGCCCCTCGTTCTTCACGGTGCGTCAGGTATTAGCCAAGAAGAACTTTTACAGGCGGTTGAAGCGGGCATTACGATCGTTCATTATAATACTGAGCTTCGTGTGGCGTATCGAGACGCGCTAAAAGCATCGATTGCGGAACATCCAGATGAGGTAGCTCCGTATCGCATAACAGCTCCCACAATCACAGCAGTCGAGGCTGTTGTAGAGTCAAAGCTCCGTGTTATGAATCGTCTATAGTTAACCACAGCAGCCTGTTGTGTGATTTTCATAAAACAGTCATAATGTACTCATCATGTCTGAACTTCAATTTGAAAGCGACCAAGAACGTTTTTTATACAGTCGATTCCAAAAGAGTAAACAAGTTCCAGCAGTAATACGAGCCTTAATGAATATAGGGGTAGTAAAGACAGAGGAACAAGCTCAATATTTTCTGATTGGCTTGGTTGTTCTCATTATAATTGTGGCAATTTATCTCGCTCATTTTTCTTTTGCCGCCGCGCCGATACAAAGCCTTTAATTGAATTATTTTGAATACTATGAAAAAGCAATTTCACTCACGACTAAAGACAAAAGGATTCACACTTATTGAACTACTTGTTGTTATTGCAATTATTTCTCTTCTCTCTTCGATTGTACTAGTTTCCCTGAAGACCGCTCGAATTAAAGGCCGTGATGCACAGCGAATCTCTGATGTACGACAGATGCAGGCGGCACTTGAATTGTATTATTTGAAGAATGGTGCATATCCCACTTACGATGTTGTCACCGTTGATGCTAGTCATACAAATCCTCTTTGCAAAGCAGCCGTTAATGCCTCAAAGGTTCTTGTTACCGCCGGTCTATTAGGCGCAGTGCAGCGCGACCCGAGCGATGATGGGCAAAATACTTGCTATAAATACGATTCTGGTGGAGCAGTATTGGGGACTAGTATCGCAGGTTTTTTTACAACCCTCGAGGGGGAAACTTATGCGGATAGTATTGGAACTATTTTAAATAAAAAAGTGGGAGTAGTTGTGGGAAAGAACGATTTCACCGCATTGATAGATGTTTCGACAGATTCATATTCAAAAGGAGGTTCATCTGCGCAAAGTACATTTCCGGTTCTCAACACTCAAAATGGCCAGCCTCCTTATCTATCCTCTGGGACCAATCGCACCGTCGATCAAGTTGTTACTGTTGATAATGGTGCAACAGGAGCCCTCATCCCTTAGTCAGCTATTTTTACTTTGTGAGAGAGTTGCCTTTTTTCATAATATATATATAATCGAGTCCTATGATAAATCTTACAGTTGAGAAACGAACAGAAAGCCTTGCTGCAACACGTCTTGCAGGTAAAGTCCCTGCGGTATTTTATGGTCCAAAAGCGCCTACTACTTCTATTGCAATAAACGAAGGCGATTTCCTACGAGTCTGGAAACAGGCCGGTGAATCAAGTATTATCACCTTGAACGGTGTCGATGAGGAGCACGACGCACTCATCCATGACATTGACCGAGACCCAGTTACCGGCACTATCCGTCATGCTGACTTTTATGTTATTGAAAAGGGCAAGAAAGTGAAGGTAGGCATTCCACTCGAATTCGTCGGTGTTTCTCCCGCTGTCAAAGATTTGGGAGGTGCTCTCATCAAGGTACTCCACGAAGTTGAAATCGAGGCTCTTCCAAAGGATCTTCCGCACTCTATCAGTGTTGATATCTCATCTCTTACTACATTTGAGAGTCAGATCAAAGCGGGTGACATCGTCCTCCCAGCAGGTGTAACATTGCTCCTCGAAGCTGAAGAAGTTGTTGCTCTCACCGCGGCTCCAAAAGAAGAAGTTGAAGAGGTAGTTCCAGTTGATGTTGCAAATATCGAGCTTTCTGAAAAGAAGGGAAAGAAGGATGAAGAAGGTGTAGACGCTACTACAGAAGCTACACCAGAAAAATAAACAATACTCTGTTATAATAGGGAGATGCGCATACGGAATGTTTTTTTTATTTCTTTAATATTGTTGCTCGCAGTATTCGGACTTCGGGCGAGTTCTGTCTTTGCTGATGATTACCAATGTGTGACTCCTGAGGAAAAGCAAGCATGTACAAATCTCCTTGCGCAGACCGAACAGCAGATCGCTGATCTAGGGATTCAACTTGGAAGCAAGAAGCAGGAGGGGACATCACTTTCCCGCGACAAGCAGGTACTTGATCTCCAAATCAAACAAGCTCAACTGAAAATCAAAGCCCACGAACTCTCCATCGCAAATCTCGGCAAGGATATTACGGTCAAAACTAACACCATCACAGCGCTCACTGGTCAGATCGATCAGGATCATGAATCAATCGGTCGCATCCTCGAGAGGGGGAGAGAAATAGATAATCTTTCTGTCGCCGAAGCTTTTTTGAGTAACAAGACTCTCATGGAATTTTTCATCGATGTAGATGCGTTCGCATCAATCAAGCAATCTCTCCAACAGAAGCTTGATGTTGTCAAAGAAAATAAGGCACAGGCCGAGCAAGTAAAGAATGAATTGAGCACCAAGCGTAGTCAGGAGCTAGATTTAAAGAAGGGCATTGAAAGTGAAAAGATAAAAGTACAGGCCAATCAAACAGAGAAGCAGCGCCTACTTGCGTTGAATGCAAACGATCAACAGACATACAAGACACAGATTGCAAACAAGCAGGCAGAGGCCACAAAGATCCGCAACGCCCTTTTTCAATTACGTGACTCTACCGCCATCAAATTCGGAGATGCGGTAGTCTATGCCCGCAACGCCTCTGCAAAAACGGGCGTTCCTGCTGCGTTCATCTTGGCTATCATTCAGCAAGAGAGTAATCTCGGAGCTAATGTCGGCACCTGTTATCTTGCTGACGCAACGACGGGTTCCGGGACGCGCAAAAGTAGCGGAGCGAGTGTTGCCAATCTCATGAAGCTGAGTCGCGATGTTCAGCCATTTTTGGATATAACAAAATCTCTCGGTAGGGATCCCTACAAGACGCTCGTATCATGTCCATTCTCGACTGGATACGGTGGAGCAATGGGTCCTGCACAGTTTATTCCTTCGACGTGGGTTTTGAACGAGAGCAGGATTGAGGCAAGTACCGGTGTTGCTCCAGCCGACCCATGGAACCCGAGAGATGCGTTCATGGCCTCTGCGTTCTATTTGGGTGATCTCGGAGCATCAGGCGGCACATATAGCGCACAGCGTAATGCTGCCTGCAAATATTATTCAGGACGCTCATGTAGCGGTAGTAATTCATTCTATGGGGATCAGGTGATGGGTCGGGTTCAGACGTTGCAGACCAATATTGATATCCTCCAGAATGCGCAATAAATATGGGGTCAGACCCCCTTTCTTGTCGGAGGGGTCTGACCCTATTTGTCTTTTTTTGCCCCTGTGCTATATTACTTGAACTATGAAAGCAGTAATCCACCCAAAATACTTCGACAAAGCAACCGTTACCTGCGCTTGTGGGGCGGTCTATGTCATGGGTTCTACAAAGGAAAAGATTGCAATTGAAATCTGTTCAAATTGTCACCCATTCTATACTGGTAACGAAAAGATCCTCGACACAGCTGGACGAGTAGAAAAGTTCAAGGCACGAGCAGCGAGCACAAAAGTTACAAAGAAGAAGTAGCTAGGTTAAAGAAAAAGCCACCATTTAATACATGTGGCTTTTTCTTTTGCTACAATAATAGAGCCTAAATACACATGGAAAATCTCGATGAATTAAAACAAAATCACAAGACCAGCTATTACGCGTATGAATACGAGAAGCTTTTGGGTCAGAAAAAAGAGGTTGATGCTATGGCTGAGGACCCGAATATGGCTGAAATGGCAAAAGAGGAACTTCTGACCCTCAACGAACAAATCAGAGGAGTTGAAGAAAAATTAAAGGAAATAATGAAAGCTGATGAAGTTGCCGACGAATATCCTTCAGAAATTATTCTCGAAGTGCGGGCAGGTGCGGGAGGTGATGAAGCGGCGTTATTTGCATCGCAACTAGCGGACATGTATCAGAAATATGCGGTGACTCAGAACTGGTCAGCACGACTTGTCGACTCGTCTGAGACGGCGATTGGGGGATTTAAAGAAGCCTCATATGAATTACGAGGACCCGAGATTTATAAATACTTTAGATATGAGACTGGGGTGCATCGTGTACAACGTGTGCCAGCGACCGAGAAATCAGGTCGTATTCACACATCCACTGCGTCAGTAGCGGTCCTTCCCATTCGTAAAAAATTGAATTTTGAAATAAACCCAGCAGACATAGAAATGGAATTTTCTCGTTCTGGTGGTGCTGGAGGACAGAATGTAAACAAGGTAGAAACTGCTGTGCGACTCATTCACAAGCCGACAGGTATCGATGTACGATCGACATCAGAGCGGAGCCAGCTCAAGAACCGGGAAAAGGCCATGTCAATTTTAACCGCTAAATTGGCACTGCTTAAGGAAGAAGAAGAGGCAAAGAAATTCGCGCAAAACCGTAAAGACCAAATTGGAACAGGGGATCGGTCCGAGAAAATCCGGACCTACAACGTCCTCCAGGATCGTGTCACTGATCATCGCCTCAAGCAATCATGGCACAACATCGAAGGGATATTCCTCGGGAATATCGGACCTATCTTTAGTGCATTACAAGATAGGGCAAACGGAGTGGTTGTGGAGGGGGAGGAAAACTCGTCGGAGGATGAATAATTTAAATGTATGGATACAAAAAACGTAACAAATACTAAACTAAAACACTGCAAGAGGGAGCTTGCCGCGTTGCTCAATAAGCTTATTGAGGGCAATTATCATGTTACTGCCGAGTTTATTTATGATCATATTGCTAATTCAGGAGTAGAGATGAAGATAAACCCCGAACTGGTGAATAAGACTTCAATGGAAGATTTTATTAAGGAAAATCAGTAAATATTCAGAAATAATTCTGAATATTCTGACAACAACATATTTACAATTTATATCTAGATTGCAACAAAATAAAAAGGAATATAATTATAATATGGATTCAACCCAAATCGCAATATTCAAAAACCAGAAGATTCGAAGGGTGCTTCACAATGGAGAGTGGTGGTTTTCGGTGGTGGATGTAGTGGAAGCGCTTACAGGTAGTGACAGACCAAGAAAATATTGGAGCGACCTTAAAGTAAAACTATTGGAAGAGAGTAATAATGAGTTGTCCGCAAAAATCGGACAACTGAACCAGTTGTCCCCATTTTGGGTACAACTGAAACTAGCAGCAGAAGATGGTAAATTCTACGAAACTGATTGTGCTGACATTGAAGGCATCTTCCGTATTATTCAATCGATACCCTCGCCAAAAGCTGAGCCATTTAAGAGATGGCTCGCAAAAGTAGGTTTTGAACGAGTACAAGAGATCGAGAATCCTGAGCTGGCTACAAAACGTACTCGGATGCTCTATAAACTCAAAGGGTACAATGATGATTGGATCGAAAAGCGGATGCGTGGCATTGCAATCCGAGAAGAATTAACTGATGAATGGAAAAACCGAGGAGCTAAGGAAAACAAGGATTATGAGATACTGACTTCAGAAATATCCAAAGCCACTTTTGGTGTTACTCCGCAAGAATACAAAAATCTAAAGGGTCTAGAGCAACAAAACCTCCGAGATCACATGGATGATTTTGAACTTATTTTTACAATGCTCGGAGAGAGGTCAACCACCGAAATTCATCGGAATGAGAATTCAAAAGGTATTCCAAAATTAAAGGCAGATGCGAAAGCTGGAGGAAATATTGCAGGCGGCGCAAGAAAATCGCTTGAGAAGCGCCTAAAACGCTCGATCGTTACAAAACAGAATTTTTTAAAAGTTCAGAAGAAGAAAAATCGTTAACTTGTAGACAAATTCTCCTTTTGTTGTACTGTTGATCTAGACTCTTTGTCACAACAACCAACCCAAACAAACAGAAAGGTCCCTATGCAAAAGGAATACATCTATTTAGTGCCACGCTATGTCGGCGTCTGCGACTTCACGCAAGAAGAACAGGCTATCAAAATGCGAGATGTTCTCGCTAAGGCCTGCAAGGGCATGAACGTGCCACCCGTCCTTATGGTCGGCATCATGATAAGCTTTAAAACGCTTTGGAATATCCCGTCCCAGTGGGATGGGGTATTCCCCCTGAAAGATCGTCTGCCGAAGATTTTTCCCGCCTATGACGCAGGTGTCTTGAACACTCTTCACTACGCTGACTTCCACGATCCGGCAGGCTGGCCCGACGAGCAGAATCTTTTCTATAGCCTATCGAAAGCGATGGATTGCGCGGGGCCAAACCTCCATGCCATTCAACTCGATATGACGTGGCCGGATCCGGGAATGATCGCGAGTGCCATCCATGCACAACGGAGACCAATCGGGGTTGTACTCCAAGTCGGCCGGCAAGCGTTTGAAGAAGTAAACAGTGATCCGATCCGGGTTGCTGATAGGTTGGGGGATTACGAAGATGTCATCGACGCAGTTCTCCTCGATCAGAGTATGGGCGAGGGGAAGTTGATGGATATTAAATTTCTCGCTAATCACATCGACGAGATCTCAAAATCTTTTTCGAAGCTTCGGATCGCTGTTGCGGGAGGATTGGGGCCAAATAATCTCGATATCCTTATTCCGCTTCTGGAGAAATTTCCAGGCCTGAGCATCAACGCTCAAGGCGGCATGCGTCCTAGCAGGGATTGCAAACAGCCGATTGATTGGAGGTTTGTTGAAGCTTACCTTGAACGTTCGGCAGCCTTGTTTAAGGAATACGAAGCTTGAGTTGGCCAAAAGACACCCCCCGCAGCACCAGACATATGCTGCGGGTTTTTGATTTGCACACTGTCATCCTCTATGCTAAACTCTCATTTACCTATGTCAGACCATACAAAAAAGCCATCAGACCCAGCCGTTGAAGCAATGTTTGCTGTCGGCGCACATTACGGATTCATCAAATCACGACGTCACCCTACAGTGAAGCCGTTTATTTTCGGTACAAAGAACAAAGTTGAGATTTTTAATCTCGAAAAGACAGAAGAGCAGCTCCAGGCAGCTATTGAGTTCGTAAAGAAGATCGCAGCTTCTGGAAAGCAGGTCGTTTTTGCAGGAGGCAAGAGCGAAGCAAAAGAAGCCGTAAAGGCCGCTGCTGAGAGCGTTGGACAGCCATTTGTCGCATCTCGATGGGTGGGTGGAACATTTACAAACTTCGGAAACATTCGAAAGCGAGTTGAAAAACTTCTCGACCTTACGAGCCAGCGAGAGAAAGGCGAGCTCACAAAGTACACAAAGAAAGAGCGACTTATGATTGACCGAGAGATCGATCGACTGAATGCGCTCTTCAACGGTATTACTAGTATGGACAAACTTCCAGGTGCACTATTCGTTATCGACTCAAAGAAAGAATTTATCGCAGTTGCTGAAGCTCGTGACATGAAGATTCCAGTTGTTGCTCTCGCTGGGTCAGATTGTGATATCAGTCTCCTCAAATACCCAATTATCGCCAATGATGCAGCTATTTCAAGTATTGAATACTTCGCAAAAGCAATCGCGGCAGCATACCAAGAAGGCAAAAAATCAATTGTCGCACCAGCGCCAATTGCTACGCCTGTCAAGCCGACTGTTTCAAATTAGCTAATTGCCCCCTATTAACCGCTGTTATTTCGCGGTATACTTAGTTTCTAACCCCTATATTTATGGCATCAGAAATCAACATGGATCAAATCAAGGCACTTCGAGACAAGACTGGCATTTCTGTTATGCAGTGCAAGAAGGCACTCGAGGAAGCTGGCGGGGATGAAGAGAAGGCGCTTGTGCTCCTTCGCAAGAAGGGCGCTGAAATTGCTGCCAAAAAAGGGGACAGAGAGCTAGGTGCGGGTGTCGTTCAGGCTTATATTCATTCAAACAACACTATAGGTGTATTGATTGAGCTCGTATGTGAGACAGATTTTGTATCAAAGAACGAGGGATTCAAATCTCTCGCGTATGACATAGCAATGCACATCTCTGCAACAAATCCTGACTTTACAAGCAAGGATCAAGTAACGGAAGCTGCCAAGGAAAAGGCGATGGAAGTCTTTCAGGAGGAGGTCAAGGGCAAGCCGGCTGATCTCGTAGAAAAGATTCTCGCAGGCAAGCTCGAGGCATATTTCAAGGATATGATCTTGCTTGATCAGCCATTCATCAAGAATCCTGATCTCACCATCCAGCAATTGATCGATAATGCGACTCAGAAATTCGGAGAAAAGATCCAAGTTGCCCGATTCACAAGGTTCAACGTTCTCTCTAAATAAATCACATAACATTTATGATCACTGCACTCGTTATTGTCCTCCTATCGTTCATCGGAATGATTGCAATCCTGTGGAGTAAGTCTGTGCAGTTGTCTGGTGGACAGGCTATGTTCTCGCTTTCAACCCCTGAGCGAGACGCACGCCTCTCGTGGTGGTTTGAAAGGACGATGTATCAGATTACCCACGTAAGTTACAAGTCTCTCAAAAATACCCTACACAACTTACTCGTAGCATTTGAGAATTTTTTCCTCGCCATCTTTGTCAAATTGGGCAAAAAATTCGGAAGAATTGGAGATATGGTCCGAGGCAAGGATATTCCAAAGAATAGAGGTTCAGTATCATTCTTTCTCAAGAATGTTGAAGATGTTAAGGAAATCAGGTAGTATAGCAATGCGCCGCTTTAGCTCAGTTGGTAGAGCAACACTTTTGTAAAGTGAAGGTCCTCAGTTCGAATCTGAGAAGCGGCTCCATAGAATCAGGCACCTTTTTATAGATGATGGTATAATTCGAGTATGAAGATGAAGTACTTTCATTCATTGTTTTTTCTCAGCCTTGCGATTGTTTTTTTCCCCGTTACATCTCTTTCGGCAGGGGATCTTTTTTACAGAAATCTTGGAATGACCGATGTCGGTCCCGATGTGCAAGCATTACAGAAAATTTTAAACAGCAACGCTTCCACGACTGTTTCTTTGACGGGCCGCGGTTCTCGAGGCTTTGAGACATCATATTTTGGATCTGCCACAAAGGTAGCAGTTATAAAATTTCAAGAATTATATAGAAATGAAATACTTGTCCCATCAGGCCTGGTAAATGGTACGGGGTATGTCGGCACTTTGACGAGAAAAAAGTTGAATTCTTTGTCAATTCCCACTGTGTCTGTACCATTCATATTTCCGTCCCCACCTCTACAAGTGCCATCTGCTGTTGATGCTCCAGTGATTACTTCGCTTTCAACGACTACTCTCCAAAACGGGCAGACAATTGGTATCACAGGAAGAAATTTTTCACCGATAAATACAGTATTATTTTCAATAGATTTTCCCGATAGATATACCAATGTTATAGCAGCTTCCAGTACATACATGGAAGTTACTTTCAGTAGCAGCGTTTCATCAAAATTAAAAGAAAACTTGAGCAAACTTAGTCCAAGAATCCGTGATGCCATTCTTGAAAAGGTATCAAAATCTGCAGAAGAAAAAGACGGCATGCATGGTAATCATGTTCCCGTTGCGATATCTGTCAAAAATGAGAAGGGAACTAGCAATGCTGTGACTGCCACAATTAATTTATTAACTGGTATATAAATCATGAATAAATTACTTCAAAATAAATTATTCGCAGGTCTATTAATAGGAAGTGTCTTTTTAATCTTTCCACTTATTTCTCACGCTCAAAGTGCAAGTGGGGAATCAGCCTTTGGAGGTATGGAAATATTGCATTGGGGCGCAGCTGTATGCGATTGCGGAGGTAATACCACATATGTTCTTGATTACAAAACTAATAACGTCTTATCATTATACGAGCAGAGCGGCCAGTCAATATTTTATAGTTATTACAATACGAGCGGTACTTATCAACTCGGCACATACTCGAACGGCGGTGAGTATTGTAGTATTTTAGTCTATTCCGAATGTGTTGATATCACTAATAACTATACCTATGGAAACCAGCCTGGGACAGGAACCACACTGACGGATGCCTCAGGGTCTATCCTTTCTCCTCGCGGGAAGAAGTTTTTTGCCACCTCATTTTTTAAACCCCAAGATTATTCTACTAAAAAATTGTTTTCGACGGCCGTTTTTCTGAAATTTAAAAAGACTCAATAATTATCTACTGTGTACTAGAAGCGGTATTTGTTAGTCTACTCTTTGTTGAGCTTGCCACGCGCTCTTTGTCTATTTTTACCAATTGAGGAATGAGTTCTTTGATCGCATTAATATCGCGGAAGCCAACATATGTCTTGTCTCCAATGACAAGCGCGGGGAGTGCACGACGGTCAATTTTGTAGAGAGAGTTGAGGGTCGTAATGGCTGAAAGAGAGAGATTATTATCAAAAGAATAAATACGTAGCTCAGGATATTGTTCACGCAAATAAGTCAGGACAAAGCCCATTTTTTCGCACTCGGGACAGTCATTTTTGTTCCCATAAAAGTAGAGCACGCTGATCGGCTTTGATCTGCACTCAGTACTCAGTTGCTTCATCAGTAAGTAGTCCTTGATCTCAAGCAGGGAGTAGTATTTCTTGACACTGAGGAGTTCGCCGCTTGTGCCATTTGCGCTATTGGCTTCCATATATGAGAGTTTACTGCTAAGGGAATTGAGTTCTTGAGAGAGGATTGATGAACTGCCGTCCGTTGTACAAGTACTTTGCTTGAGGAGATCAAATTGCGTCTCTGACGAGAGCAAATCAAGTGATATTTGATCCTGCACATTCTGAATATCAGCGAATCTTTTCTGATCTAATTTATTATTGATATATATACCTATGCCGAAGATGACAGCTGTAATGATAAAAGCCAGAATATACTTCTTCCAATCAAGTGATTTTCGTGAGGGGGAGTTGATCATAAAAGGTTATCGCCATGCGGCATCGCGTCTTCGGATTGTATTATAAACTGATGTGATTAGCCAGAGGGGAGAAACGAGTGAATATAACAGGAGAAAAAAGAGCACATCCACTATTTTTTTGTCTTTGGTCCCCGTCAGTCTTTTACCATACCAAACTGCAAAGGCGATAATGGCACTGGTAAATAGAATAAGCAAAAAACGTGGTTCAACATTGTAATACCACCAATTGCTATTAAAAAACGCCACATGAAAATTCCATTTGATATCCCAATTGATGTTTTGCAAGTTATGATATTCATCATTGACGCTGATGATGATTTTATAGAGTGAATATGTGAGAAATATGAGTGTTCCGAGAATACTATAGATTGCCGCGGGAAGAATAAGCACGCCGAAGTTTCCATATGTTGGATTGAGAATAATAGTACGATAATCGATCACATTTTGAATGAATCCACTGGTCCATCGCACACGCTGTCTGTAAAGTTTGTAGAGAGTGCGCGGTCCAACGGTATAGACTACAGCTTTATGAGCATTGGTTATTTTATAATGATGCTTTTGTAAACGAAGGGCCATTTCGAGGTCTTCGGTATTGTGTGCGTGACGATACAACCCCACTTTTTTAAATATTTCTTTACGGAAAATTGAGAATGGCCCGGGTGTGACGTATTGAGCATCAAGAAGACTAAACATTTTGCGGGTGAAGACACCCATATTATATTCCGCGTTTTGCATGAGCCCTAGAATATTGTCAGGATTGAGTATTTTTAGAGACGGAGTGACTGCCACGGTTTCCGCATCATCAAAATAAGGAATAATATGGTTTAGCGCTTGCGCATCGACGAATGAATCGGCATCGAGGCATCCGATAAATTCAGATTCGCAATGCTCGATTCCGTAATTGAGGGCGGTGTATTTTCCACCATTTTCTTTTTGATGAAAAACGATATGAGGAAATGATTTGAATTTTTGGATGACATTCCATGTATTATCAGTCGATCCGTCGTCGACGATCATGATGGATATCTTATCTTTTGGGTAGTCGAGCTTGAGCAATGACTCGATGGTCTTTTCGACTGTCAATTCTTCGTTAAATACGGGGACCAAAATGGTGATTGTGGGCTTACGTGTCAAACACGCCGAAGATGCTTGTTCGGAGTCTTCGTCCCTTTCAAATATGGTCAGGAGTAAAAAGACCTGAAAATAGACCATGGTGAAGACGAGAGACGAGGAAATGAGAGTGAGGGCAATTCCCATAGAAGGGCCATATTATTGCACAATTTCCGATTTTTATCAATATACGCTATACTTTTATCCTATGACAGAAAACGTATCGGCCACAGTCGGACACCTCCATCCGACCACACAGGTAATCAACGAAATCGTTCGGATTTTCTCCAAAATGGGCTTCACGGTTGCGGAAGGTCCTGAGGTCGAGACTGAATATTACAATTTTGATGCCTTAGGGACAGCCAAGGATCACCCTTCTCGTGATATGCAGGATACTTTTTGGTTGAAGGATCAGGGCCCAAAAGGGGAGCGAATTTTGCCACGGACTCACACATCGCCAGTACAAATCAGATACATGGAATCCCATAAACCTCCGTTTCGCATCCTTGCTCCAGGAAAAGTGTTTCGAAATGAGGCAACAGACGCAACTCATGAAGCGGAATTTTACCAAATTGAAGGGCTGATGGTTGGCAAGGATGTTTCGATGAGCGATTTAAAAGGCACACTGCAATTTTTCGTTGAAGAGTTTTTCGGTAAGACGACTGAGTTTCGTTTTCGACCAAGTTTCTTTCCATTCGTCGAACCTGGCATAGAGCTTGATATTAGATGGAAAGGCAAATGGCTTGAAGTACTTGGGGCTGGCCTCGTTCATCCAAATGTTTTGAAGGCAGGCAATATCGATTCAACAGAGTGGAGTGGATTTGCTTTTGGAATGGGACTCGATCGCATGGTCATGCTCAAATATGCCATCGACGATATTCGCCTGATGTATTCTGGTGATCTGCGATTCGTTAATCAATTTTAATTTATTTTTATGATCGTCTCTTATAAATGGCTTCAATCATATTTCAAAAAAACCTTGCCACAGCCATCTGATTTGGTGGAGCTTTTAACGATGAAGGCATTTGAAGTGGAAGATACTCACACAAAAGGTGACGATACAATTTTTGATATAAAAGTGTTGCCCGACCGAAGTCCTTATTGTTTGTCACACCGTTATATTGCACAAGAGATCGGGGCGATTATTCGGGAAGAAATGATTTTGCCTGAAGTCGTTGTCGTATCTGTTTCAAGTAGTGTGCCTAGTGTTTCAATCACCATTTCAGATAATGAATTGTGTCGGCGATACATGGGGCGCGTCGTCGAGAGTATTGATATTGTGGCGTCGCCTGCATGGCTCACGAAGCGACTCGAAGCAGTGGGCCAGCGTTCTATAAATAATATTGTTGATTACACCAACTATGTGATGCTTGATACCGGTCAGCCACTCCATGCGTTCGACGCCGACAAAGTAGAAGGGGGTATCGTCGTTCGACCGGCGAACGCAGGGGAGGAAATCGTTATCCTCGACGGAACAACAGTGAAATTGACGCCGGCGATGCTTGTCATTGCCGACGAGGTCGGACCGCTCGCCATCGCCGGCGTCAAAGGTGGCAAACGCGCTGAGATTTCACTATCTACAAAACGAATCATCATCGAAGCGGCAAATTTTAAAGCGGCCAATATTAGACGGACATCACAATCTGTAGGCATTCGCAATGAATCATCAAAACGGTTTGAGAATGATGTGACGCCTGAACGCGCAGAGCTTGCGATGGATATGGTGTGCAGTTTTATTTATGCGGATCTGCCAAAAGCCACATTTGGAAAGATAGTTGATATTCACTCCACACCCGTTACAGAAAGGATTTTCGAAGTCTCCGTGGCTCGTATCAATACTTTGCTCGGCTGTTCCATTCCAAGCGATGAAATGATGGATATGTTGAAATGGTGCAAGATTGGTGTAGACAAAAAGACTGCTGATATATTGTCATTGACCGTCCCAGTTTATCGTCCTGATTTACGTGCTATCGAGGATATTGCAGATGAAATCGGTCGACTCTATGGATATGAAAATGTGCCAGTGCGTATTCCAACACCTGAATTTGATCAGCCACAAAATAAGAATTTTTATTATATGAATCTCGCAAGAAAATATCTTGTAGACAAAGGGTTTTCTGAGATTTATACGTATACATTGAAGGATGGAGGGGACATGATTCTGGAAAATCCATTGAATATTGAGCGGGGCAGTCTACGAAATGATCTGTCATCAACTATCGTAGAAAAATTTGAATTTAATTTGCGTAAAATAGATATGATCGGAGAATCCAGCGTCAAGATATTCGAGATTGGAAAAGTTTTTAAAGACAAAAAAGAACGTTGGTCATTAGCAGTGGGCATCGCGGAGCCAAAAAAAACGAAGGGGGATTCGGTCAATGAACAGGTCCGCAATATCCGTGAACATCTCATTGAATCATTGGGCACAAATATTCAGACAACGTGCACGATCGACGATACTGGAGGAATTATCATACTGGACAATAAATCGATTGGCGAAATAAATAGAATTGATGGAGTAATGGAATTCGATCTCGGAAAAGTGATCGATGCGCTACCAGAGCCTGCGCTGGACGCGATTATTGCATTCCCGCCACTTTCGCATACAACATTCAAAAAGATATCAGCCTTTCCTTTTATGGTGCGCGACATTGCAGTGTTTGTTCCTGGGGAAGTAGGTAATGAGCATGAACCACTTTCCATTATTGAATCCCACGGAAGTGATTTGTTGGTGCGGACCGGACTCTTCGATACGTTTACCAAGAGAAAAGAAGGTGAGCCGGTCCGCACCTCATACGCCTTCCGCCTTGTATTCCAAGCAACTGATCGTACTCTCACTGATGATGAAGCAAATAAAATCATGAATAAAATAACGGAAGAAATGAATTTAAAAGAAGGTTGGCAAGTACGTTAGTTATCAACAGCGGCAATTTTCCACGTGCATACTCGTGGTACAATTATTTTAATGAAAGCACCACACGCGGGGAAGGCAATTATGGGAGCGGTCTTTGGTCTTTTTATCGCGAGCCTTGTCATATATTTCTCATTAGTGTCATCTCCCACAAAAGCACAGACAACTGTTCCGAGCGGTGCTCTCAATGGATATGCCTGGTCCTCAAATATTGGGTGGATTGATATGAATGGAGTTACTGTTGACTCAACAGGTAATATTTCAGGTTATGCATGGTCCTCAAACGTTGGCTGGGTAAGTTTCAATCAGACTGATCTCGGTGGTTGTCCTGCTGGAGGTAGCGGTTGTACAGCAACTATGAATCTTTCTGGTTTGAGCGGGTGGGCGCGCGTCTGTACAGGCACTACAAATAAGGATTGTCAAAGTGCAGGACGGACTGACGGCTTCGATGGTTGGATCAGTCTTGATGGTGTCACTTTTGACGGAGGCACAAAAACTTTCGGGGGTTATGCATGGGGGTCTAACGTTGTCGGTTGGGTAGATTTTAGTGGAGTGACATTTGGAGCGGCTGTTGTCCCACCTGGCACACCAGATGGATTTACTGTAGAGACAGGTAGCGATTGCGGTAAGGTCAATATGCATTGGAATGCAGTTTCCGGAGCCACGGGATACTACGTGTACTCCAAAAGCTCCGCAGCGGGTTCTGTCTTAGTAAAAAATGGTCCAATTTACTCAGCAAGTGGAATCGTAGATTATACGTTTACAGGCATTGGTGGAACTAATTATTCATTCTATGTGACTTCATTTGTCACAAGCGGTGGCGTTGCAACAGAAAGTATCCCATCAGTTACAAAATCTGCCACAACCAATGGAACTTGCGAGGGGGTTACAACAATCACTTGCCCTGACGGTTCGGTCATTCCATCAACGAGCGTGTGTCCGGTTGTCGTACCTCCACCAGAAATAAATAGTTTTTCTATGTCACCGGGCATCGTCAATAAAAATGACAGTTGCAAGATGGTGTGGGTAGTTACAAACGCCTCGGCTTGTAACATTACAGGCGCAGGTTATTCGAGTCCTTTTGACGTAGATATTTCAAGTAGAAACTCCCTTACACCTCCAATCACACACACTGCAAGCTATAAGATGACCTGCCAAAACTCAAAAGGTGTCAGCGTTTCAAAAAGTGCAGTGTGCAGTATGAATCCTAACGTCACCGAATTTTAATTACCAACTACTATGCAACCTACCAAGTCATCAACATCAAAAGTGACATCGATAATGATCATTATTATTATTGTTGGAATCATTCTCGGTACAGTAGGTTACTATGTTTCGATTGATCGTACACCGCAGGCACTTACTCGAGAGGAGAGTCTGCATCGCGACCTTGAGGCAAGCTCGACCGTCGTTATGGGTGATACATCTGCCCTGCAAGGATCACTGATCAATTCGAAGGGCACGAGGACGATGAGTTCTTCGCAAAAAAGTAACTTTCAAAGCGATTTACAAAAATAATAGGAATAGTAATATTAATATATGATCAAACACATTCAACAATTAGCCGTTTTAGTAGGAATCATCGCATTAGTTCTCGGAGTCAATTATGCTGTTGCCTCAAGCGTGTGGAATCCGCGCCCTTCTTCTCCTCCCACAAACAATGCAGACGCCCCACTCAATGTGAGTGCAAATGTTCAGGAGAAGCAAGGAGTTCTCCGAGTAACAGGCTTTCGTTCTCTTTTTGATGCAATTTTTGATACAACATTGAAAGTGACTTCCAATCCATCATTACCAATTCCTGCAGGTATGAAAGTTCTTGCGGATGGTAATATTGGAGCCGACAAGTATTGTAATAAGGATGGAACAGTGTGTGTCGATGCAAATGGTTTGACTGGTGGGTCTGGAGGAACAACTAGTAGTGATGGCTTGGTCCCAGCTGGCGCAGTTCTGCCTTTTGATCTCGCTGCATGTCCTACGGGGTGGTCAGCTTATGGAGCAGCAGCAGGCCGAAATATCATTGGTACTAATGTGGCTCATGCGAGAGGATCAACTGGTGGTGAGGAAAAGCACATTCAGACTCTCGCTGAACTTGTTGCTCACACTCATGACGTAACGAGTGCTAACGCTGGAGGCCGTGCCAAGGCAGGACCTGATGTCAGTGGAATAAATGGTACAGAACAACGTACCAGCACCGTCGCTGGAGGAGGACAAGCATTTAATATCATGGACCCATACGTAGCGCTTCTGTATTGCAAGAAGAACTAGTATTTGCAACGCAAAATCCACTCCGTCAACTATAGATGTGAGTGGATTTTTGTTATAATAATGAGACATTATGGCAAAGGAAAAAGACGAAAAAAAGCCTAAGGTTCCTCATTATGGAGCCGAAGAGATCACTGTCCTCGAAGGTCTCGAGCCTGTTCGAAAACGTCCTGGTATGTACATCGGTACGACAGGACCCGATGGTCTCCACCATCTCATTACTGAGATCTTTGATAACTCTCGTGACGAAGCTATGGGTGGCCACTGTAACCGTATTGAAGTTGCACTCCTCCCAGATGGATACATTCGCGTCGTAGACAATGGACGAGGTATTCCAGTTGATATGCACTCCAAGACAAAAGTTTCGGCCCTCGAAACTATCATGACCACACTTCACGCGGGAGGAAAATTCGGTGGTGAGGGGTACAAGGTTTCAGGAGGACTTCATGGAGTGGGCGCATCGGTGGTGAACGCGCTCTCTGTTCACACAAAAGTTACTGTGCATAAAGACGGCGGTATTTATATGCAGGAATACAAGATCGGTAAACCGGTTGCAAAAGTAAAGCAGACTGGCAAAACAAAACTGAGTGGTTCAATCGTAATGTTCAAGGCAGATGCCGAGATTTTCAAGGAAGGTGTTATTTACGATTGGAGCAAGGTCATGAATCATTTGCGACAGCAAGCATATCTCGTTAAGGGGTTGGAAATCAACGTGCTCGATGTACGTGGTGTTGAGGCAAAAATTATAGATCGTGTCCTTGAGGATACTTTTTTCCTCAAGGACGAAATGATAGACATGCCGTCCATGAACTTCTATTTCGAAGGAGGTCTTCGATCGCTCGTTGCTTTTTACAATCAATCACAGAAGCCGCTTCACAAAAATATTTTCTATATAGAAAAAGAACAGGGTAATGTCGCTGTGGAAGTAGCATTGCAATACATTGATGATATCAACGTAAAGATCGTTGCGTTTGCGAACAACACTTTTAACTCTGAGGGAGGTACTCATATTTCTGGATTCAAAACTGCACTCACTCGCATCATCAATTCATACGCAAAGAAAAATAATATCATCAAGGATGGTGATAACGATTCTTTGACCGGAGATGATGTACAAGAAGGCCTCGTTGCGGTGGTTTCCATCAAGATGCCCGAGATTCAGTTCGAAGGTCAGACAAAAGCAAAACTCGGATCGACTGAGGCACAAGGCGCAACAGGAACAGTTTTCGGCGAAGCGTTTAGTGCATTTCTCGAAGAAAATCCCGATGACGCCAAGGCTATCATTAACAAGGGACTTCTCGCTATGCGAGCTCGCAAGGCCGCAAAGGCTGCCAAGGACTCGGTGTTGCGAAAGGGTGCACTCGAAGGTATGACACTCCCAGGTAAGCTTGCCGACTGCTCGAGTCGTCGTGCTGAGGAATCAGAACTCTTCATTGTGGAGGGAGACTCTGCGGGTGGTACCGCCAAAATGGGACGAGATCGACGCACCCAAGCTGTGCTTCCACTTCGAGGTAAGATCTTGAACATTGAACGAGCACGACTCGACAAGATGCTCGCTTCAGAACAGATCCGCAACTTTGTCGTTGCGCTCGGTACTGCGATTGGCGACACATTTGATATTACAAAACTCCGATACCACAAAATCATTATCGCGACAGATGCCGATGTGGACGGTGCACACATTCGTACACTCATTTTGACACTTTGCTATCGATATTTCAGACCACTTATCGATGGAGGATTTATTTATATTGCGCAACCGCCACTATACAAAGTGAAGAAAGGAAAAGAGGTGATGTATTTCTATAATGACGATGAGAAAAACTCATTCTTGAAGAAAGAGGGAATCAAGGCTGAGGAGCTAGAGACTGCTGATACTGACAACGAGACTCAAGATGAGGCAGCGGAGGGAGAGGAGGGAACAGATGAAGGAGATGCAAAGGGTAAAGTAAAGAGTACTCCTAAAGTCCACATTCAGCGATACAAAGGTCTCGGAGAGATGAATGCCGAGGAGCTCGGCGAGACAACTATGGATATCAATCGACGTATATTGAAACGGGTAACTGTTGATGATGCAACTGAGGCAGACAAAATTATCGAAGTACTGATGGGCAATGATGTTCCTTCTCGAAAGACGTTCATTCAAACCAACGCAAAACTCGCAAACATCGATATTTAATCGGGGTCAAACCCTTATAATATAAAAAAACAGCCCGCTTACGCGGGCTGTTTTTTTATATTATTTAGTAAGTAACATTTACTGAAGTATTCAATGTATTGTTTCCTTCATTCGATTCACTCACTTGATTGAATGTATCGAGTAAAATATTGAGCGTGTTGTAACCCTGTGCGACATTGTCGAACGCGACGATGTAATTTAACGTTGTATTTCCTGAAATGCTTGTTTCGTTAGATGTGTATGTCTTGCTTCCACTATTGTAATTCTGGTTGTTGTAACTACCATTGTAATTGTTGTTATTATATCCATTGCCATTCATGTCAGCACGGAAACTCCATGCACCTGTAGCGTTTGAGCCTGTGTTTGAAACAGCAAATTTGACTGCGATGCGGTCATAGCTATGGAACACAGATGTTGGCACGAACTGATTATTGCTATTCAAAATTCCCACAGCAACAACGCGAGCGCTCAGATCTGGCTGTGAGCCAGTATTAATAGTGCCATTACCATTTCCATTGTTATATCCACTTACAGAGAGAACTGTTGAAGCGGTATCGTTTGCTGTGCTTAGTTCTGGAGCAGGGAGAACAGTCTGAACACTGAGAGTGACAGTAGGAGATCCTGCAGTAGGCTGATCAAAATTGACCTGCCCTTCTACTGCAGATCCAGGAGGAAGTGAACCTACATTTGAAACATTACGAATCTGGTCAGCAGTATTTTGTGAAGGCATGACTACATGAAGTGACCAAGTACCAGTGGGTGCGGTCCCTCGGTTTTCAACTTTGAACTTTACGACTACCGTATCGCTTGTGGTAAATGTATTTGTTGCGACAAAGCGACCCGTTGTCTTGTCCGTAATTCCTTGAGAAAGAATACTCACTGCGAGATCGGGTGTACCGTTCACGTATGACGGATGAGGTGTCGCAGTTAAACCTGAGTTTGCTGGGCGAGGTGAGTAGGGTGTCGGATTCGGAACAGGAGACGTTGATGTTGCTGCGGGAGTTTGCATATAGATAGTTGTGGTTGCATCTCTTGGTGGGGTAGTCTCTGTGAATCCACCAGATGTTGCTGGAGTAGTTGTTGAAGTGCGGAAAAATGATCCGAGTGAGACGCTCGCTGAGGCGAGTGTGTTAAGGGCTCGTGGAATGACACGAACGATACCAATACTCAAAAATACGAGGATGGCGAGGATTCCTCCAATGACCAAAACTCGCAAGACGCTGTATGTATTATTTTGATTTTCCATAATACGGTGATTATATCATATAATATGCATATGTCAAATGGAGCAAGATTGACTATTTTTAATAAAGGTAGTATAATTTAATGATGAACAAAGGCTTATTTCAAAAGCATGAATTGCAATTTATAGGTTGGTTTGCGGGGATCTTCCTCGGAACCGTGGCAGTGCTTGCCCTATTCAATTTGCTCCCGAGCGAGTTCGAAGAACATACTGGCAACTTGAGTATTCTCGAGCGGGCACAGCTTTTTGTCATGGGGACAAAGGTTGATGATACGCCTACTGCGCCTATCCAATCTCCTAAGGTCACAGCGTCTAATACTACGATAGTAAAGCCATCAGCTCATACTATCGCGGCTGAACAACCGACTCGAATCGTCATTCCGAAAGCGGAGGTTGATATTAATATCTTGAATCCTTCATCAACTAATCCTGAATATTTGGACAAAGAACTCACACGGGGTGTCGTTCGTTATCCAGGCTCAGGATATCCTGGAGCGGGGAATATGTTCATCTTTGGACACAGCACCGGTTACGCAGTTGTCCAGAATCAGGCATACAAAGCTTTCAATGATATTCACTCACTAGTAGCAGGAGATCAAATTCTTGTTTACAGTGGTACCCGTATATATACCTACAAAGTACGCACCGTAAAGAAGGTGGACAAGAATGATACATGGGTACGATTTGACGGTTCTTCAAATATGATTACTCTATCAACATGCGATAGTTTCGGTACCAAAGCAGATAGGTATGTCGTAGAGGGGGATTACGTCAGTATGGCCAATATTAAGGGTTAATTAAACCTATAGGAGGATAGCACTTGACTTAATATGTTTCTTGGTATATAATACTAACATTATGAATATGAAAACAATTACAAAAAATATTGGCTTTGCCCAGATTACATTCGCGTTTGCGTTTCTTTTTGTGGCAGCTATGGTTATACCATCGCACGCATTTGCATGGGATGAAGAGGGTTATGGCTTTTATGACCAAGGTGCAAGTACAAGTTATTATTCAGGTCCTGCATTTGATGCGGGAGCAGATGATGGTTATGGTAGGGATTATAGCAAGGATAGCTCTAAAGATGGTAAGGACATAGTTCCTGAAAGTAGATATTACAGTGTTACACCTTCGTATTCTTATGATACGTACAGTGTGACACCTTCATATGGTTATGACACATACAGTGTTACACCTTCATATGGATATGATACATACAGCAATACGCCTTCGTATGTTCCTAGCTCAGGATGTTCGTCTTGTGGTGGATCAAGCTACTCATATGTTCCCGCGACATCACGCTATATTGCAGGGTGTACATCATCTTGCGGAAGTTCATATTCAACTCCTCGATACGTTCCCAACACGACTCCTAGCTGTGGATCAAGTTGTGGTGGTTCTTCATATACCACTCCTTCATATGTGTACAGCTCAAACACTGCTGCTAACAACAATGCAAACACTTCTAATTCAAGCTCAAGCGCGAATTCAAGCTCAAGCGTTGGAAACATCACAAACAATAACGTCAACAATAATACTGTTGTCGTAAATGTTCCTTCTGGAACATCTAATACAAATACTCCTCCTGCAACTCCAGGCCTCGAAGGATATTGTACGATCAACCCAAACTCTGTCGGTATCAATCAGGATGTATACTTTTCAGCCTCTGCAACTGGCGGAAATGGAAACTATACATACTCATGGTCAGGTTCTGACGGTATCTCAAGTTCGGGTCAGTCATTCACAGGACACTTCAGCTCATACGGCTCAAAAACAGCGACTGTAACTATACAGTCTGGTAATCAGTCTATCAGCCGAACATGTTCAGTAAATGTTCAAAACAATAACAACAATAGCTTGTCAGCTTATTGTGTCGCGAGCCCAACAAACGCAGGTGTGAACCAGAGCGTTACATGGACGGTATATCCTTCAGGATATGCAAATAACTCGTACAACAATAACTACAATAACAATGTCGGTAACTACACCTACTCATGGAGCGGAACTGATGGTCTCTCGGGATACAATCAGAGCGTCTACATGAACTACAACAATCCTGGATACAAGACTGCATCGGTCACTGTGTTCTCAAACGGACA
Source organism: bacterium (assembly GCA_043745355.1). Classification (GTDB taxonomy): domain Bacteria; phylum Patescibacteriota; class Minisyncoccia; order Phycocordibacterales; family CAIZLB01; genus JBDKLC01. The sequence continues at coordinate 47,800 of JAYTSY010000011.1, read as the reverse complement.
AAGTGTCGTAGCGACTTGTAACACAACTGTCGGAGGTGCAGTATCAAATGTCACTGTGATCCGAGAACCTTCAAATGGAACTCCGGTATCGGGTGTGTACTTGAGCCAGATTCCTGCAACAGGTATCGACCTCAGTATGAAGACAGTATTCTTCCTTGTTGGACTTACTATCTGGAGTGCATTCGTAGCATTTATGCTTATCGCTCGACGTAAGAACAAGAATGTTCTTGCAACAGCAGGTGTGCAATCAACTCAAATTGCATCAGGTATGACAAAGGCTGAAATCTTCAAGATGACAAACAAGTCAAAGTTGGGAATGTAATTAAAAAATAAAACAAAAAGGCGCCCGCGTACGCGGGCGCTTTTTTGTTTATACGCTAAACTCTATCTTGGATATCTTTTGAAACTTTTGCAATAAATTCCTCAACAGTCTGCGCCCCTAGGTTACCAGCATCCCGAGATTCTACTGTGATAGTTTTTGCCTCAAGTTCCTTGTCACCAATCACAAGGAAGTAAAACGCACGTTGATTTTTGGCCGCACGTACTTTTTTACCCAGTCCTTCATCAGAGTCATCTATTTCAGCACGCACTCCTTTGTCTCGCAACATGTCATATATTTCACGAGCAAAAGCATTGTGCTGTTCGCGGATAGGGAGGATTTTAACTTGGATAGGTGAGAGCCAGAGAGGGAAGTTGCCACCGTAGTGCTCAATGAGGAATCCGATAAATCGCTCGTGTGTGCCAAGTGGTGCGCGGTGAATACAGAGTGGAGTTTCTTGTTCGCCTTTGTTGTTTGTGAATGTGAGGTCAAAACGTTTTGGCACTGCAAAGTCGACTTGATTTGTGGCAAGTGTGAACTCTCTGCCAATTGCGCTCCATACTTGCACATCAATCTTTGGCCCATAAAAAGCGGCTTCGTTCGCGACCTCTATGTAATCAATCTTTGAATCAATAAGCACATTTCGAACCATGTCCTCAGTTTCTTTCCAGAGTGCTGGTTCGTTTACGAATTTCTCACCGAGCTTTTTAGGATCATGAGTTGAGAGACGCATGCGGTATTTGGTAACACCGAATATTTTGAAATAGTGGAGATATATGTCATTTACTTTTCGGAACTCGTCAGCAAATTGTTCTTTTGTACAATATATATGTGCATCATTCATCTGTAGAGTTCGGACACGCATAAGACCGAAAAGTTCACCTGATTTTTCATGACGATAGCAGGTACCGTATTCAGCAAGTCGGAGGGGCAAGTGTTTGTAGCTACGAGGTACTGCAGAAAAAATCTTATGGTGATGCGGGCAATTCATCGCCTTCAAATAATATTTGCCACCTTCGTATTCCATCGGAGGGTACATTGACTCTTCATAGTAGGGAAGATGTCCACTTTTCAAATACATTGATTCTTTTGCGAGGTGAGGTGTACGCACTCGATCATAGCCACCCTTGAACTCTGTCTCTTTGGCAAGTTTTTCAAGCTCCTCTACGATGACTGCGCCCCGTGGAAGCCAGAGAGGGAGACCAGGTCCTACGTCTTCGTCAAATGCAAAAAGTTCTAGCTCTTTTCCTAACTTTCTATGATCATTTTTTTCTGCCTCCACCATCATTTTTTCATATGCGTCTAACTCATCTTTTGTGTTAAAAGCCAACCCATAAATACGCGTAAGCATTTTATTATCCTCGCTTCCTTTCCAATACGCGCCAGCCACCCGTGCGAGTTTGAATGAATCTGGTTTGATATCAGTCGTATCCTCGACGTGTCCACCACGACAGAGGTCAGTGAAAAGTCCTGATGTGTAGAGGGTGATTTTTTCACCTTTTGCGGCGATGTCGTCAATGAGCTCGAGCTTGTATGGATTGTCAGCAAAAAATACTTTTGCCTCATCTGTGGAGACTTCTTTCTGTGTGAAAGTCTTCCATGTTTTTAGGATTTCTCGCATCTTCTTTTGGATAAGTGGGAACTCTTTTTCTGAGATGGTTGAGCCAGTAGACGAAAAGTCGAAGTCATAGTAAAAGCCGTTTTCAACAGCGGGGCCGATGGTGTTTAGGGCCTTAGGATAAAGCTCCAAAATAGCTGCTGCCAAGAGGTGGGCGAGTGAGTGGCGTATGTGTTCCAGTTCGTTGTGTGACATAAGGCATATCTTATCAGATTTTTATCAAAAACTCACGGAGTATTCATGTCTCAGTAGTAGACTTCACTTATTATTAAAAAGAAGTAAAAAGTGGTGTTGACAGGCAAATATATGACAATATAATACTTTATATTAGATTATAATATACCTATCATGACTACCATATCAATTCCATTGCCAAAAATCCTTTTAGATTTCGTTGATTCGCTTATTAAAACGGGCGTAGCTGAGAATCGCGCGCAAGCTGTTCGCAGTGCTATTCGCTTGATGCAAGAAGAGATGGAAATCAATGAAATATTCGAAGCTTCACGACAGGTTGAGCAAGGGAGAGTATATCGTGGTGAATTAGCTTCAATTCTTAAAAACCGTAAGAAGAATGGTTAATATATTTTTTACAGAAAAGTTTGTATCACAATTTGAGAAGTTGCCAGAAAAAATGCAGACGCTCGCATTAAAGAAGGTTAATTTGTTTAAAGATAATCAGAAGCACCCTTCCCTCAATGTGCATAAGTTACATGGTCAGTTATCTAAATTTTATTCATTCTCAGTAGATATGAGTGTTAGAGTTGTGTTTGAATTTGGCAGAGAAGGAGAAATATACTTATTGAAAATTGGGAGTCATGATGTGTATCGATAATCAAGCTAGTGCCTTCACCGTCTCAATCAACAAACTCGGACTACCATTTCTGTCTGAGAATTTACACTTAACGACAATGCATTTTTCAGGCACGAGTACGTCTTTATAAAGTTCATAAGTTTTAGGAAACACCACGGCCTCAACTGATCCTGAGAGGTCAGCAATACGCAGAAACATCATACGTTTTGAGTCCTTTTTTGTAATGATCTCCTTTGCTTCTTCAATGATGCCAGCAAGAATGTATACTTTTTCATCTTTAGCTTCTTCTTTTATTTTCTCAATATTGATATCTCGTTTTTCAAGTATTTCTTTGTACTTATCGAGCGGATGCCCTGTAATATAAAGTCCGAGCAATTCTTTTTCCCAGGCGAGTTTCTCACTCTGTGTGGCTTTACCCTCGGCCACAAGTCGCAAGTGACTCTCACCTGTACCGCCAAGTCCGAAGAGGGAGTCCTGATTTTCACTTTGTTTGTGTTGTTCTTTATTGTATTCAAGAATATCAGGGAGGTTCGCAAGCATGACACCTCGATCTGCAAACTCATCCATTGCTCCGGCTTTGACGAGTGCCTCGAGTGATTTCTTATTGAGATTTTTGTCTTTGATACGGTTCAGAAAATCCTCGAGAGATTTATATTTGCCGTTCTTTTTTCGCTCCTCGATAATCGTGTTGCCAATGCCTTCACCAAAGTTTTTGATACTGAAAAGTCCGAATCGGATCTTGTCAGGGATTGGGTTGCCACTCGCATCCATACCGCCGCCTTTTATGACGGTGAAATTTCCGAATGATTCATTGATGTTTGGAGGGAGGACGGGGATTTTCATGCGCTTACATTCATTGATATAGATTGAGATTTCTTCTACATCACCGTGCGCTCCTGTCAAAACCGCTGCCATATAAATAGCAGGGAAATTGGCTTTCATGTATGCAGTTTGATAGGCGAGACGTCCGTAACTTGCCGCGTGGGCCTTATTAAACCCATACGCCTGAAACGGCTCGAAGAGTTTCCAGAGATGTTCCGCAAACTTTTTTGTTTGGCCGTTTGCAACAATGCCTTTTGTTAGTTTCTCTTTTTGCGCCGCCATTTCTTCGCGAATCTTTTTACCTACCGCTTTTCGGAATTTATCAGCCTCGAGCCATGAATATCCAGCGAGGTCGATAGCACAGAAGAGGAGATCGTCTTGGTACACAATGAGGCCATATGATTCTTTGAGGAATTTTTCCATACGAGGATCTTCGTATTTTATGAGCGACGGATCGTTTTTTCGTTTAATATATTCAGGAATAGTTTCCATTGGGCCTGGACGATAGAGAGCAACCATAGCATTGATGTCATGAATTGAACTTGGTTTGAGCTCCTTGAGATAGCGAGTCATGCCACTTCCGTTCAATTGGAAAAGGCCTTCGGTCTCACCGCGAGCGAGCATTTCGTATGTCCTCTTGTCATCGATCGGAATATTTTCGAGATCTACTTTGACACCTTCAATTATTTCAGCGAGCGAGACTGCATCTGCAAGTTGTGAGAGGTTTTTAATTCCAAGAAAATCGAATTTGAGCAGTCCGGCATTATTTTCATCAACAGATCGCATATCGTACTGGGTGATGATACGTGTCGAGCCGTCTTCACCATTACTTTTTGGATCAAGCTGAAGGGGAACGATATCGGTGAGTGGAATGGGGGAGATGACAACACCCGCAGCGTGCACGGAAATATGCCGAGCACATCCTTCGATTTTTTTAGCCATATCAATCACTGATTTCACATCCGCTTCTTTTTCATACATGTCTTTCAGCTCAGGTGTCATGTCGAGTGCTCGATCGATGGTCATTGCAAAACCTTGTTGACCCATGGGAATGAGTTTGGCAATCCTGTCTCCCAGCGTATAGGGGAATTTCATCGCACGTGCAACGTCACGCACTGCACCTCTCGCCATCATGGTTCCGAATGTTCCGATTTGTGCTACTTTGTCACGACCATATTTCTGACGAGAATATTCGATCATTTCATCGCGCCTGTTGTCCGCAAAATCCATATCGATGTCCGGCGCTGAAGGTCGCTCAGGATTTAAAAATCGTTCGAACGGTAATTTGTATTCAAGAGGGTTTACATTGGTAATACCTGTGAGATATGTGGTCATGGAACCCGCGACGGACCCTCGAATGTTGGTGAGAATGCCGTGCTTGTGAGCATAAGCGAGGAGGTCGGCTACGGTGAGGAAGTAGGGTGAGTAACCTTTTGTTTTGATAACTTGGAGTTCATAGTCGAGGCGTTCTTTGACATCGGGTGTGAGTTCCACGCGCCGACGTTCAAGCCCTGCATATGCAAGATCATGCAATTCGTCGTCGGCGCTCTTACCACTCTCAACAATGAAGTCCGGGAAGAGCCATTTACCGAGTTCGAGTTCGAGGTTGCACTTCTCAGCAATTTTCTGGCAATTGTCGAGTGATTCAGGAATGTCTTTGAAAAATTCTTCAGCTTCATTGGGAGTAATGAAAGAAAAGTCTGCTTCGTCATCAGTATTTCGCTCGCTAAACTGGTCCTGAATGGAGACAAGTGTTTCTCTCGCGGCTTTATCCTCACGGTTCAGATAATAGGTATCATGCGCTGCGACAAGGGGAATGTTTTCTGTCTTAGCAAAGTCGATTAGCTTTTTCATATTTGCTTCATGACCGTCGAGTTCTGGATGATGTGTGATCTCCATGTAGAAGTCATCACCGAATATATTTTTGTACCAATCTGCGATCGTTTTGGCGTTTTCAGTATTTGAAGCTTTAATTGATTGCATCAACTCTCCGCTAAATGACGGACTAATGACTACAAGTCCTTCGTGGTATTTTTCAATCAGTTCTTTGTCGATACGTGGCTTGTAGTAGAAACCTTCGAGTTGGGAATCGGTGACAAGTTTGATAAGGTTTTTGTACCCGGCAATATTTTTTGCTAAAACAACGAGACGCGAACGTCTGTTGTCAATGCGGGGTTCTTTGTCCCTGCGGGTACGAGCAGCAACGTAAAAATCTACACCGAGTATTGGTTTGATACCTTGCTTCTGACATTCCTTGTAGAATTCGATAGCACCATACATATTGCCAGCGTCGGTGAGTGCGAGCGCGGGCATGCCACGGTCAACGGCGGCTTTGACGAGGGCTTTGATTTTAGGAAGGGCCTGGAGCAAGCTATAATGAGAGTGTGTGTGGAGGTGGACGAAGCGTGAGCTCATTGATTCATTATATGTTTTTTATGGAAAGTTAAGGATATTGACTTTTTGTATCAAAAGTGATATACTACGAATAGTTTAGGACTTTGAAAAAATGCGATTTCACCTCAGCATAGAGGATCTTTAAGGATTTTCTCTGCTGTGGTGAAACCTTTGGCCAAACCAATACAGCATTCAAAACGTTAGAAACCAAGAAAGACAAACTGACCATGAGTAATATATGCTCGGATATCGCTCTTGCCGATGTGGCTGGACCGATGAAAGTCCTGCTCGACAAACTGTCGGGCAAAAACGGTGCAAGCTGGCTGGAAGCAGTCAAGCTCGCACTTCGGATGCAACCTCAAACCCTCATTCAATTGATCAAGGAGGCCGCCCTCAAGCTCTGGATGATGCTGATCGTCGGTGGAGACACCAAAGAACAGCTTCTCTCCAAGTTCAAGGAGGCGACCTACAAGGTCAAAGACGGAACAAAGACGGGCATGAAAGCCAGCGACTGGGCCCTCGACATCGCAGGCAAGCCCGAATGCACGTTCCCGACCGAGAAAGAAGAGGGGGTGGAGTTCGTGAAGGGAAGCCTCCACGATCTGTTCGGGTTAGATGAGAACACGGAGACACAAGTCTTCCTCAACGAAGAGTTCTTGGCACAGCATGGGCTTGAGCTGTGCAAACCGAGCGACGCATTCTACCTGAGGCTCGCCTACAACGACCAACCTTTGGACGAATGGATTCGTGTCGGCATGAAGCCAATCATCGACTCCGACCGTGATCCGGACGTGTTCCGCCTCGGACACGACTCGCTTGGCATGTGGCTCCGCGCCAATTGTGCCTACCCCGGCCTTCAGTGGGATCCTGACCGCCTCTGGATCTTCCGTCGCAAGATCACTAAGCCCTAAGGACTTGTCCACTGTGGTCTACTCTGACCCTTTGAACTTTGCCCTTCGGCGCCAAAAGTAAGTTAAAGCAAGGTACATCTCTAAACCTGCCCCCGAACACAATACGTGTTCGGGATTTTTGTATTTATGATAAAGTTAAAAACGGTAGTAGGTGAATACGGGAGAGATCACGGTTTCTTCCTACCGAATCCAGTATCCATACATCCAGAATATTCTCGACCAAGGTTTAGGGTAGAGTGGTGTATGTAGACACTTCAAAAAATGAAGATACTTGGTGCATAGTCCTCTGTGATTATAGATCACGAATAAAATACAACCACGAGAGTAATCAAGTGGTGGTGGAAAAGATGGGACAATGCACAATCGACTCCGACCGTAATCCAAACGTGTTCAACCTCGAACACGACTCGAATGGCATGTGGCTCAACGCCAATTATGCCAACCCCGACAATCAGTGGAATCCTGACAACCTCTGGATCTTCCGTCGCAAATCTCTTCATCTCTCCTCTGCCTATATGGCGGGGGAGTTTTGTTTTGAAATCTGACCATTCCAACCACCAAGCATTTTCCCGATCTCTTCTAGTTGAAGAGATAGCAAGATGTATTTCTTTTCATCGAGTGATTTAGTCTCCCAAAGTACCATAAGTAATAGTTTTACAGTGTCAATCTTTCGTATGGCCACTTTTACCCACGGCAATTTTTCTTCTTTTTGTAAAAAACTCGCCACACTGATTGCTTCCATTGTTTCTATAAAAAGGGAGTCAATTCGTTGTCCAAGTGAGTGTCTGTGTAGCTTCGGCAGTGTCTGATAATAGCCGTACCACAAGATATATACAGTTTTTACTTTCTGTAATAGAGGGAGTAGTTTAGGTTGTTGCAAAAATTCTCGGGGGGGGGGTAGATTTCATGATATGTCAGTCACTAAATTTGATAGTACATACGAGCATATCATCTCTTTAGAAAACCTGCTTGAAGCATGGAATGGGTTCGTCTTGGGCAAGAAAAGCCGAAAAGATGTTCAAGAATTTGAGAGGAATCTGATGTCTAACATAATCTCGCTTCACAATGATTTGGCTGATAAAACATATATACATTCAGTTTACGAAGCATTTAATATTTCAGACCCAAAGCCGAGAAACATCCATAAAGCGAAGGTGAGGGATAGGTTACTGCATCATGCTTTATATAGAAAATTGTACCCCTATTTTGATAAGAGATTTATTTACGATTCGTATTCATGCAGAATAGGTAAGGGGACACATGAGGCTATAAAAAGTTTTGATATATATGCTCGCAAGGTGAGTAAAAATAATACATGTACAGTATGGATCCTAAAGTGTGATATTAAGAAGTTTTTTGCTTCAATTGACCATAAAATTCTTATTGAAATATTAAGTAAATACATACCAGATAAAAATATCACATGGTTACTTATGCAGATAATAGATAGCTTTCATACTACTGAACATGGCAAAGGATTACCGCTTGGTAATCTCACATCGCAATTATTGGTAAACATCTACATGAATGAATTTGACCAGTTCGTCAAGCACATCATTAAATCAAAGTTTTATATACGCTATGCCGATGATTTTGTGTTTATGGATAGTGATAGAAAAAGTCTTGATTTAATACTTTTAAATATCGATGCGTTCCTGAGTAATAAACTGAAACTTGAGTTACACCCTGATAAAGTGTTTATAAAAACCTATGCTTCAGGAGTAGACTTCTTGGGCTGGGTACATTTTCCTCATTGTAAGATATTGAGGACTGCAACCAAAAGAAGAATGTTTTCAAGGCTTAAAGTAAACCAGAGTAAGGAAACCATTCAGTCTTACATTGGCTTAATCAGCCATGGAAATACATATAGAATAAGAAAGAAGATCCATCTGATTTATAATATAAATAATGAAAAAATATAAAACTTTTAAACACCTCATCGGCATCGACGAAGTCGGCCGTGGTCCCGTTGCTGGTCCTGTCGCAGTTTGCGCTGCAATGGTTAGATTTGATAATGTCCGTTTAAAGTCAAAAAGTGTAAATAAATTTAAGGATTTGCCAAAACTGCGTGATTCAAAACGTTTAACAGAAAAAGGAAGGGAAGTGTGGTATGAAGTTTTGAAAGATAATATTACTTTTCAGTTAAGTTACGCCTCCGCAAAAGAAATAGATAAAAAAGGAATTGCCGTTTGCATCAGAAGTTTAATTCAAAAAAATTTAAAAAAGTTGAACGTAAAACCCGAAGAAGTGTTGATACTCCTCGATGGTAGTTTGAAAGTACCTGCTGAGTATATTCATCAAGAAACGATTATTGGTGGAGATGATAAGGAACCAATCATTTCATTTGCTTCTATATATGCAAAAGTTGAACGTGATCGATTGATGATTCGGATGGCAAGAAAATATCCACAATATGGTTTTGAAAGACACAAAGGATATGGCACGCAATTGCATATGCAAGCAATAAAAAAACATGGAATAAGTGAAGTTCACCGAAAAACGTATTTGGGGTCAGACCCCCAAGTTCTTGCACCAAAAGATAAGTGAATATAATATCACTAGTGGATAAGCGAAAGATGCCTGCCTATTGTTGGTAACGCTTCAGCACCTTATATATGGCACATGCTCTGGTTGAGCGTTTAGAATTATTTCCAATGTCGCGTACACGCACAGCTGTTCTTGTCCCTTCAGACCCAGTGGTCGAGCCAGGTGCTCCTCATGTTTCGCATGAGAAGCATCGTCATGAAAGTAGCTATTACAAAAAGAGACACAGGAAGGTTACGGCACCTGTCTCGAAAGTGGCGGATGAAGTCTCGCAAGAAGCGGTGGTTGAGAAACATCCTTTCCATAATCGCATCTTTGTCATTCTCAGTCGTCGGCTGTTGAAGACGAAGGAAAAATTTAGTGTGGTGGTGTTTGTCCCGTACGGTATGGGCAAAGATGAGCCAAAAATTTACTTCCCAAGTCAAATCAACGATAGCGAGGATGTAAATGCCCAGACACATGCTGTGGCCAAAGTAAATGCACAGCTCGGGGCGGTAATGTCGTTGGCTGAATTGGTGGATCGGTCAGTCATCGACGAGGATGATACTCGTGTGGTCCTTGTGAAAGGGTACGTGGGAAGTTTGAATCATCGCCGGACTCATAAGCGAATCAATGAAATCTTCTACACACCTCTTGAGGTGGTGATTAGCAAGAGGTTGCTTCAACGCCTATCCTCCAAAGGCGTGCATGCACTGAGGGTTGCTCTCAGGGTTGCGTCAACGGATCCTGCTTTTCAGGGGGTCTTGGATCAGCTGGAGGAATGAGTCGAGTTGTTTACAGGGCGGCCGTCTGCGACGGCCGCCCTTTTCACATTTGGGGTCAGGCACCGATCCGGACAAATCGGTGCCTGACCCCATTTGCCTTTTTTGGCAAAATATATATACTGTTGGGACTATGGTTAACCACATGCGACATACCCGTAACCAAACGGGTACACGACGAAGTCACCACGCACTAGCTGCGAGCGGTACTGTTCTTTGTGCTGATTGCGGAATGCCAAAACGAAAGCATGTTATGTGTGCACAGTGTGGTAAATACAAGGGTAAGACTATCATCGACAAGAAGGCTATTGCAGACAAAAAGGCTGCAAAGAAAACATCTGCAAAGTAATCAAGAGATAGTCAAGCGTGAAGTGGTCTGATATACTTGAATCCGTACTCAGTTCGAGTCCCCACAATGGCAAATAGGCACCTTTCACGATCAATAGTTATGCAATCACTCTTCGAGTGGGACTTTAGAAGTCTCGAGGATTCTATGATCGCAAAGGTGTTGGAAAGAAATGTTGAAGAGTTCGCTCCTGGTATGGGCGATTTTTCTTTTGTTAAAAATCTAGCCGACGGCATTCTCAAAAAGCGCACTGATCTCGATAATATTATTGAAAAGGCTGCACCTGAATGGCCGATCAAAAAAATCTCAATTGTTGATAGAAATGTACTCCGACTTGGTCTCTACGAGTTGCTCTTTGCTGACAAATCAGAAGTGCCTGCAAAAGTTGCTATTAACGAAGCAATCGAACTCGCTAAAACATTCGGAGGTGAGACATCTGGTAAGTTTGTAAACGGAGTGCTCGGTGCGGTATATAAAGAGCTCGGCGAACCAGGCAAAGACGATCAGTCACCGCGTAAAAAGACAAAGCCAAAAGACGTGCCTTTCGATCAAATGCCGATCAAGGTTCTGGGTGGGGCTGTGGTCTACGCTCGGGATGGTCAACAAATTTATTTAGCGTTGGTGCATGATGTGTTTGGGCATTGGACGCTTTCAAAAGGAAAACTAGAAGGAGACGAAAATGCAGAGCAGGGAACAGTGCGTGAAATTAAGGAAGAAATGGGGGTGGACATCACCGTTCAAGAAGAGTTGGCAAACAATGAATATGTCGCATCTCACCCCGAAGAAGGAAAAATTCGCAAACAAGTTAAATACTTCCTAGCTGAAGCATCATACGGACCACTAACACTTGGCACTTCAGGGGGACTCGATGATGCACAGTGGTTTAAGATGCAGGATATTTTGACACTCAATTTTTATAACGATATTTTGCCGATTGTCACAAAGGCGATTAACATTTTGCTCAAAAAATAGTCGACATTGTCAAAAGGGAATTTCGGTGGTACGTTTAGGCCAACAAACATATGGACTTCAGTATTTTCGAACGCAATGCAAACGTGGTTTTCAGAGACAAAAATCTGCTCAAGCAGGCTTTTATTCATCGTTCATACCTGAATGAAAATCGTGGACTCAAGATGGAGCACAATGAACGCCTTGAGTTCTTGGGAGATGCAGTACTCGAACTCGTCATCACTGATTATTTATATAAAAAATATGCTGATAAGGCTGAAGGTGAATTGACGGCGTATCGATCGTCACTTGTTAATTCAAATACATTGGCCGCAGCAGCAGAAAAGCTTGGTATGAATTCATTTTTGCTTCTATCAAAAGGCGAGGCAAAAGATACGGGTCGAGCGCGCCAGTACATACTTGCGAACACATTCGAATCTTTCACTGGCGCGCTCTATCTCGATCAAGGATATGACGCAGCGCGAGACTTTATAGCAGCACAGCTTTTCGGTCTGATCGAGGGGATTGTTGACAATAAAGCATTCATCGATGCAAAGAGCCATTTCCAAGAGCGTTCTCAGGAGAAAGTGGGAGTCACCCCAGCATACAAATTGATCAAAGAAAGCGGACCTGATCATAATAAAGTATTTACCGTTGGGGTGTACCTTAGCGAGGATCTCGTCGTCTCTGGCGATGGCAAATCAAAACAAGAGGCAGAGCAGAAAGCAGCAGAAGCCGCGCTCGAAATGAAGCACTGGTAAAACCTTGATAAGTAGGGATGAAGTAACGGTGATTTTCTGCTAAAATAAAGCTTAATGCAACTCAAGTCTCTTGAAATAAACGGCTTCAAATCTTTTGCTAAGAAAGGGTCTTTGGAGTTCAATTCCTCCATTACTTCTATTGTAGGCCCGAATGGCTCTGGAAAATCAAATGTAGCGGAGTCGTTTCGATTTGTGCTTGGTGAGCAGTCAATCAAATCGATGCGAGGCAAGAAGGGAGAGGATTTGATTTTTAATGGAGGTAAAGATATTTCTCGGTCTAATCGTGCGTCAGTCAAAGTAGTTTTTGATAATGTTAACCGCATGTTCAATGTGGACTTCGATGAAGTCTCTCTCGAGCGAGTGGTGCATCGCGACGGTATCAATGAGTATTTTATAAACGGCACGCAGGTGCGACTCAAGGACGTTGCTGAACTTTTGGCACATGCAAATATCGGCTCATCAGGGCACCACATCATTTCACAAGGTGAAGCGGATCGATTGCTCAGTGCTCAGCCACTCGAGCGACGCGAGATGATAGAAGACGCTCTCGGCCTCAAAGTATTTCAATATAAAAAAGAAGAGAGCGAAAAGAAGCTCCAAAAGACAGCGGAACATATGAAAGAAGTCGAGTCGCTTCGACGTGAAATCGCACCGCACATAAAATTTTTGAGAAAGCAGGTGGAGAAAATTGAAAAGGCGCAGACTTTGAAACAAGAATTGATCGCACTGTACCAAGAATATTTTCGCCGTGAGGAGGCATACATAAAGATCGAGCGTGATCGCATCATTGGCGACAAGACCGCGCCAGGTGACGAATTGCAAAAATTGCAGCGTGAATTGAGTGAACATAAAGCATTGCTCGCAGAGGCACAGAAAGAGAATTCAAAAAGTTCTGATTTGATTACCCTCGACAGTCAGATTCGCGAAACTCGTGGCAAGAAAGATTCGCTCACTCGTGAGCTCGGACGCCTTGAAGGTGAGCTCGCATACTTGAAGCGTGCGATCGAAAAAAAGCAACGAGATGCGGCCGAGGCGAGCCAGAAGCAAATATACCTCGCAGAAGTTGAAAAATTGAGTCGGGAGATTGATAGTAAAGTTGCCTCGGCCCTTTTGATTGAAGACGTGGCACAGCTCCGAATTGCGCTCTCGCAGGTGCAATCAATGTGGGGAGAGTTTTTGAAATACCACAAATCAACTGAGGCCGCAGTTGATATAAATAATGAGCAAGCCGAGATTGAGAGAGTAAGCTCGGACATGAAGCGATTTGAATCAGAACTTGTGGCAGTCCAGACTGCTGAGAGTAAACAAGCGGATGAATATTCTCGTATTAAAACTGATATTGATAAGGAGAAAGATAAAAATGTTGAATCAGAGAAGGCGATTTTGAAGATCATGTCTCGTCAGAATGAATTGCATAATACAATGGAACAATTGCGATTCCGAGAGGAGCGATTGCGTTTAGGGGATGAGGATTGGAAGCGTGATATGGAGGAGGCAGTGATGATCGTAAATCGCGATGCAATTGCGTATGAAAAGATCGAACTTTCGACAATGCCAGATGATGTGAAGCATACTATCGAAGTGGAGCCTCGCGAAGTACAGACGGAGAGGCGTCGTGCAATCGAAAAAAATAAGATTCGATTGGAGGAAATGGGCGGAGCAGGCGGGGATGAAGTGATGCGAGAATTTAAAGAAGCAGAAGAACGTGATACTTTTTTGGCACGAGAGTTAGAAGACCTGAAGCTTTCGAGTGACGCACTGACCGCTATGATTTTAGAGCTGACGGAGAAATTGGATGTTATGTTCAAGGAAGGTATCAAGAAAATAAACACAGAGTTTGATAAGTTTTTCCGATTGATGTTCGGCGGCGGCGAGGCGCGCCTTGATATTGTTCGGGAGGAGCGCCGCCGCCGCCGAAAATCAGATGAGCTCGGCGATGAACTTGCAGGTGCCTCAGAAAATACCGAAGACGAACCGATACAAGAGGGAATTGATATTTATGTTGCACTCCCACACAAACGAACCAAAGGTCTGATGATGCTCTCCGGTGGAGAACGAGCGCTCACTTCGATCGCGCTCCTTTTTGCCATGTCACAAGTGAATCCTCCGCCATTTATTATTCTCGATGAAACAGACGCAGCGCTTGATGAAGCCAACTCGCGTAAATACGGCGACATGATCGAGGCCCTTTCAAAACATTCTCAACTTATTTTGATTACACACAATCGTGAGACTATGTCTCGAGCTGGCGTTATATATGGAGTGACTATGGGTGGTGAAGGTCATTCGAAACTTCTTTCTATTGCGTTTGATGATGCAGTTACGGTGGCGAAATAGTTATTCACCTTTCTTCTTGCCAACATTTAGGGTTGTGCTAGCATTGCTAACTAGACCCAACCATGAGCCTACCACTCCTCGACCAGTTAATCGGTCTTTGGCTGGTCAGTCTTGTTTCGGATGAAGAAGTTCAAGTGACGATTGTAACCACTGACGGAATTGTCATTGTGGTCAAAATTACGAAAGCGGACATCGCAGCAGAGTACGAAGATGAAGTACTTGCCGGCGTTACTGTCTCGCCGAGTAAAATTGACTTCATCGATAAAAGCTTCGGTGAATTACCTCCTGATCAGCGCCCCTCGACATTTGTTTGGAAGCGAGAGCATCCATCAGAAGCCGATCTACGTGCATTGAAACGACGGGGAACACACCCTCGTCGAATTGAAATTCTTCATCCTTGACCTGAACCTGGCCACTAACAACGATTCAAACTAAATAAGTTCACACATTCAGGCCACGATTATCCTTACCGATAGTCGTGGCCCGAACTTTTTATCATTTAGCTTATTATGGCATAAATTTACATGCCTAAATATATCATCTGCGCTAAATGACAAATTAGATGCGATTGAAGCGGATCATAGTCAGCAAATTGAAAACTGGTGCCTGACCCCATTACTCAACCAACGTAAACGACAACATCCTATTATCTAAATCTGCTGCATCAAGGCGCACTTTGACCGCCTGTCCCAAACAGAACTCTCTCTTTGTTTGCTGTCCGACAATTTTATAATTCTTGTGATCCACTGCGTAGAAATCTCCCGGAAGGTCGCGGAGTCGGATGAGTCCTTCTGCTTTTGCTTCAGGCTCTTCGACATACATTCCCCAATCTGTGATGCCTGAGATAATCGCATCAAATGTTTTGCCAACACGATCCTGCATGAACTCAACTTGTTTATATTTGACGGATGCGCGTTCTGCGTCCGCAGCCTCTACTTCACGTTTCGATGAGTTCTGACAAATTTTTTCAAGGGTCGCCATCATTTGAGTTGTCACTGATTTACCCTTGAGTACATCGGCGAGGATACGATGAACTGAGAGGTCAGGATATCGTCGAATAGGAGAGGTGAAGTGTGTATAGAATTCAAAAGCGAGGCCAAAGTGTCCGACATTTTTTGTAGAGTAAATAGCCTTTGCCATTGATCGAAGTGTCGCTACTTTTATGGCAGCCTCTGCGCCATTGCCGATAGCCTGGTCGAGGAGATGTTGCACATCTTTTGGGGTAATGTCTTTTGTCGGGTGAAAATCAAGTCCGAGCGCGTTTACGAACGTCGCGAGATCATGCAATTTTTCAGGATCGGGAAGATTGTGTACGCGATAGACTCCCGCCATGTGTACAGTGGCAGTTTTGTTTTTATTGAAAATAAATTCAGCTACTTCTTTGTTTGCAAGCAACATGAACTCTTCAACAAGTCGGTGTGTGTCGATACGCGCTTTCTTGAACACTGCAATCGGTTTGCCGTCTTCATCCAGTTTGAATTTGATTTCAGTTGTCTCGAAATCAATCGCGCCCTTTTCCTTGCGACGCTTAAGCATTATTTTTGCAAGACGATTAAACTCGAGAAGTTCATTGGCGAATTCACCAGTCGGTGCGCCAGCGTCAGCACTCGCAGTCAGTACTTCCTGCGCGTTTTCATAAGTGAATCTTTTGTTTGAGTGTATGAGTGTTCGCCCAAACCATCGTTCGCGGATATTGGCATCCCGATCCATAACAAATACAGCAGAAAATGCAAAACGATCTTCGTTTGGATTCAAACTACACACTCCGTTTGAGAGAACGTGGGGGAGCATCGGAATAGTACGATCGACGAGATAGACCGAGAGGGCACGTTTACGCGCTTCAGTATCAAGTGGAGTGCCTTCGACAACGAAGTGTGCGACGTCCGCGATGTGTATGCCCACTTCAACGAGTGGTCGCCCTTGCTCATCCTTCTCCTCGAGATCCTTCATCGACAATGCATCATCAAAATCCTTTGCGTCTATTGGATCAATCGTGCAGGTAAATGTATTGCGGAAATCTCGTCGTTCTTTTATCTCTTCGGGAGTTATATTTGAAAGTTTTTTGCTGGCTTCTTCAGCTCCCGCAAGTACCTCTGGCGCAAATTCAGTATCAAAACCTCTCTCCAGTACGATAGCTCGCATTTCAGTATTGTTGTCACCTTTGTTTCCGATGATTTCGAGAAGTGTACCAGGTGCAATGCGTCCGTCTGCCGCGGTCCATGTCGCAACATTTATCTCAGCAAATACTTTCTGGCCTTCTTTTAGGTCTTTGAAATCCGATGCATTTTTTAGATATATCGTCACATTCGCCCGATGATCATCAGCCTCGATATAGAAATTATTAGGGTTTTTGATACCCTTTGTCACAGTCCCTGCATATTTGATCTTCTTTCGTTCTATTACTCTAACCACTTTTCCTTGCAGTGCGCCTTTATATCCATTGAAACTGGTCGCTTCTATCGTGTCACCAGAAAGGGCCAGACCGATATCCTCGGGCATAACCACAATATCCTCCGCATCTTTTGCGGCATCGGGGAGAGTGATGAATCCTTTTCCTTTTGAGTTGAGGCTTATGGTGCCTATGACGTTCATTGTTTTTATATATTATCACAAAGGGGGTCAGACCCCAATTTGACTTCGAAAATTAAGAGATATATATTTACATTGCGTGGTGAAGGCAAGGTTCCGAAAAAACCGTCCGAGAGGGCGGTTTTTTCATGGAAAATTTAGTATTTTTTGAGCGGTATTTAATGGGTGTTTTTATATAGTAATGATGAACGCAGGCTGGTAACCGACGTCATGGGGGTGCCTAAGATAGGGGCCCTGCCTTCACCACGCAGGGTAAGCGGGTTTAATTCCCGTCACCTCCACAAGTTAAACACAGTACGGCCTCTCTCCTTGTATATCGCAGATACGGATACAAGGAGAGAGGCCGTACTGTGTTTAACGAGCATTTGACCACATTCCCTATATCTGTTAGTATCCTACCTACATATGTTGATTATTCGATTACAGAGAATTGGACGAAAGAACGAGCCGGCATTCCGACTCGTTTTGACTGAGTCTAAAAACGCCGCAAAAAAGAAGGCACAAGAGATTCTCGGGTCTCACGACTTTCGAAAGGATGGAACGATTTTGAACAAAGAGCGTATTTTGTACTGGATTGGTATAGGTGCTCAGGTTTCGGATACTGCTCACAACCTCCTCGTCTCTCACAAGATCATTAGTGAAAAGAAGCGAAACGTTCTCCCAAAGAAAACTGTTCCAAAGAAAGAAGAAGTAGCGGCAGAAGCACCAGTTGCCTCCGCACCAGAGTCAGCACCGGCCGAGGCTCCTGCCGCAGCCGAAGTAGTAGCCTAAAAGTCCTCAGTAAGGGGACTTTTAAGTTATTAGGCTTTCTTTGTTGCACTCCCACTCACACATTGTATAATTAGCGTATTACTTTAACATTTACAGAAAAGCCATGAATGAACGCGATACACAGTTTCTTGATTACGTTATAAAGGCTCTTGTTGAAAACCCCGATGCGGTCAAGATTGTTCGAACAGTAGATGAAATGGGCGTGCTCCTCACTCTCGTCGTTGACCCAGCGGATATGGGCAAGATTATCGGCCGCGATGGTAATACCGCTAAAGCGATTCGAACACTCCTTCGAGTAGTGGGTATGAAAAATAATGCTCGAGTTAATCTCAAGATCAATGAACCCGAAGGTGGTGCTCCTCGAAAAGAGGGTAGTGCGATGAAGTCGGTGGACGAGGCTATGGCTGATCTCAAGCTCTAAGGGGTGTTAGGAAGGTTGTGTATAACTTCACACATTAATTTCTCCTGATGATAAAATGAAGAAGTAGTAAATATTAATTTAATCTTCACGTTTATGAAATCATTACACATGGTTACGTTTATCCTTCTCGTTATCGGAGGGTTGAACTGGCTTCTCATCGGTCTTTTCCAATACGATCTCGTCGCGATGATCTTTGGCGGACAGGCTGCCATTGTCGCTCGAATCATTTACACACTTGTTGGCCTATCCGCAATCTCTGAGATCGTTACTCACAAAGCAAACTGCAAGTGCTGCTCAACAACACCTGCTTCTTCAGCACCAATGATGTAAATCACAGTTTCTAGACTTAAACAAAAATCAGTGGCACTATAAGGCCACTGATTTTTGTTTATGAAAAAGACCCGTCCCATTACATTCCACCTCATCACACTCTTTCCGGAGAGTTTTTCCTCATACCTCGGTGAGTCCATTCTCGCTCGAGGTCAAAAGGAGAAAAAAATAGATTGGAAATTCTATAACCCGCGCGACTTTGTGAAGCCGACGGGCAATCAACGTTTCAAGGAAAAGCCATATCTACGTATTGATGACAAACCGTATGGCGGAGGTCCAGGAATGGTCATGCAGGCACTTCCGGTTGCTAAAGCAATCGATGCCGCAATCAAAAAGGTAAAAGGTAAATACCAAATATTTTTTCTTTCTCCCTCAGGAAAACAGTTTAATAATGAAATGGCAATAAAAGACGCTGATACACATTCAGACATTATTATTATCTGTGGACGATACGAAGGGATTGATGCACGTATCAAAAAGATGTTCGAGATGACTGATATCTCTGTCGGACCATTTGTGACAACTGGTGGGGAATTGCCGGCCATGATTATGATTGATGCAATTTCACGACATGTCCCTGGAGTACTCGGCAATTTTGATAGCAGGGAAGAATCACGGGCCGCGTCAAAAGATGTATACACTCGACCTGAGATTGTAGAGTTTAAAAAGAAGAAATATAGAGTACCGAAGCTCCTGACAAGCGGGCACCATGCAAAGATCGAAGGGTGGAGGGGAACTCAAGCACCTTTTTCAAAGAAAAAGAAAAGTCTGTAGCTTCACATTAATTTTATCGTTTATTTGAGTTTCTATAACATCTCGCGAGTTAAGGTGGGGTGGTGGAAATTATATATTTGGACACGGTAAAGAACTTTATAAGGGGGCTTGATTCCAAGACAAAATCGAAAATAAATGTCGCGCGAGAATTCCTCAAAGAGAAAGAGTACAAACTCGAAATGCCTCTATCAAGAGCTCTAGGGGACGGGCTATTTGAATTGAGATTGTTGGGGAATGTTTCAGTAAGGTTGATTTATTGTTTTCATAACGGAAGTATTTATGTAATACACGGAATCATTAAAAAAAGCCAGAAATTGGATAATTTAGATTTAGAGTATGCAAGAAAAATTAAAATACACTTGCATTCTGATAGCATATAAGGTATCATGTAATTATGAAAAAAGAAGATTTAAAATTTGTAACTGATAATGAGCTATGGAGTGAAATAGAGAATGACCCAGAATACATAGCACTCGAAGGTCAGAGGGAGATTGACCGCAGTATCATTCGAGCGATCATCGATGCTCGTGAGGCAAAAAAACTCACCCAACGCGAGTTTTCAAAAAGGATCGGCATTACCCAGTCCGCACTTGCGCGTATGGAGTCAGGGAAAGCCCTTAATCCCACCATTGGATTTTTGAATAAAATCCTGAAGGGTGTTGGCTTAAAAATAGCAATAGTCCCAGTCGCCTCTAAATAGGGTGATTTTCATAAAAGTCAAAGCCGCCTGGGGATATGTCCTTTAGGCCGAGCGGGAATCTACATTAATTGTCAATGAAAATCAGTTGACAGCTGTGGATAAATCGAATATAGTGAGGTTCCTGCGTAAGACGATTGAGTTTTTGCCGACTCTTCGCGGAAA
Source organism: bacterium (assembly GCA_043745355.1). Classification (GTDB taxonomy): domain Bacteria; phylum Patescibacteriota; class Minisyncoccia; order Phycocordibacterales; family CAIZLB01; genus JBDKLC01. The sequence goes on along the minus strand of JAYTSY010000011.1, from coordinate 27,481 downwards.
CGTTTCCTCACAAAACCGGTTAATGCATATATAAACTCACAACAAAAAGCAGCTACTCGGCTGTTTTTTGCTGTCTGTGCAGGCACTTCAGTATTCCACTATAGAATTTTGAAGTGCATGCAGCGGCTGTCGAGATTGTTGTTTTAAGACGCTCTAGCGTTTTAGAGCAATAAAATAATTTATGCACTAATCATATTATTAAGTCGGTATTTTTTACGCACGAAAAAATATATGATCCGCCAGAAAAAGTACTTCTCACGATTCAAGGAGCCGCTCGCGCCGCTTCCAAACCTCGTTGAGGCACAGTTGGTTTCCTTCCAATGGCTCCTCGAAAAGGGCCTCAAGGAAGTGTTCGGTGAATTCTCATCTATCAAGGATTATTCTGACAAGAAGTTCGAACTCGACTTCACTGGTTTTCATCTCGATAAACCAAAGCACGACGAATTCTTTGCCAAGGAGAATAAGATGAACTATGAGGCAACCCTCAAAGTCATGGTGCGTTTAAAGAATAAGATCCTCGGTTCTGTAAAAGAACAGGAGATTTTTATGGCGGATTTCCCATTGATGACCGATCACGGAACATTCATCATCAACGGTATTGAACGACTCATCGTACCCCAGCTCGCTCGTTCGTTCGGGGTATTTTTCACATCTCAAGAAACAAAAGGCAAGAACTATTTCGGCGCAAAGATCATCCCAGCACGAGGTGCGTGGATCGAAATCGAATCCGATGCAGACGGTGCGATATATGTACGTATTGACCGAAAGCGAAAGTTTCCAGTTTCTTCACTTCTACGAGTATTCGGAGCAACCACAGATTCCGAAATTCAAGCACTTTTCAAGAAAAGTGAATTTGCAAAGTCATATATTGATACAACTCTCGCAAAGGATCACGCAAAGACAACAGAAGATGCATATATTGAAATCCACAAACGACTTCGAGACGGCGATCTCGCAACAGCTGAGAACGCAAAGGAATTCGTAGATGGTCTCATGAGCAGTGATCGATATGATCTCTCTCCTGTAGGACGTTTCCGATTCAACCAGCGCTTCGAAAAGGGTATGGAAGAAAAGGATTTGAAAAAAATGACTCTTTCTATTGAGGACCTCGTCATAACAATTTCTCACCTCATCGAACTCAACCACAACCCAGCTGCAGAAAAAGATGATATTGACCACATGGGTTCACGACGCGTGCGATTCGTCGGTGAACTTCTCCAGCAAAAAGTGCGTGTCGGTATGACACAGATCCGTCGAAACATTCAGAACCGAATGTCGACGATTGATACTGATGCGACTCTCCCTGTACAATTTATTATTCCTCGACCACTTCAGGCTCGTGTCAAAGAATTCTTTACTACAAACCAGTTGTCACAGTTCATGAGTCAGGAAAACATCCTTGCTGAACTCGAGCACTTGCGCCGTATTTCTGCACTTGGTCCCGGCGGTCTCACACGAGAACGAGCTGGTATCGAAGTCCGAGACGTGCACCCATCTCACTACGGACGTATTTGCCCGATTCACACACCTGAAGGTCAGAACATCGGTCTCGTACTTCAACTTGCGACATACGCTCGTATCAACCATTTCGGTATGATTGAGACACCGTACGTAAAAGTGAAGAACGGAAAGATCACAAAAGAAGTTGAATATTTGAATGCCCTCGAAGAAGAAGGTCACAAGATTGCTCACGCGGCCACTGCCTATGACAAAGAAGGCAAGATCACTGAAGAAATTCTTGAAGTGCGAATGAAAGGAAAGCCGATCATGATCAAGCGTGAAGATGTGGACTATATCGACGTTGCAACTGAGCAAGCATTTTCAGTGTCTACTTCTATGATCCCATTCCTAAACCACGATGATGCGAACCGTGCACTCATGGGTTCCAACATGCAGAAACAAGCTACTCCTTGTATCATCCCCGAAGCTCCTCTCGTTGCTACAGGTATTGAAGACAAAGCAGCGCTCGACACTGGACGTGTTATCGTAGCTCCCGAAGACGGTGTGGTGTCATATGTTGATGCAAGCAAAGTAATCGTAAAGGGCACAAAGAAAGACCACGAATATCGACTCGTGTCATTTAACCGAACAAACCAGTTTACTGCTTTCCACCAGCGACCAACCGTTGAACTCAATCAGAAAGTTAAGCGTGGTGACGTGCTCGCGGACACCTCTACATCAGAAGGTGGACAAATGGCCCTCGGCCAGAACGTGCTCGTTGCCTTTATGGCATGGAGCGGCGCCAACTATGAAGATGCCATCATCGTGTCAGAGAGACTTGTAAAAGAATCAAAGTTTACATCTATTCACATTGAAGAATTTGTTATAAATGTACGAGATACCAAGCTCGGTCCCGAAGTAACAACACACGATATTCCAAACGTTGGTGAAAACCGCCTCAAGAATCTCGATGTTGACGGTATCGTACGTGTGGGAGCTGAAGTGCGCCCAGGCGATATCATCGTCGGAAAAATTACTCCAAAATCAGAAACACAGCTCACTCCAGAAGAACGACTCCTCAGGTCAATCTTCGGTGAGAAATCACGAGACGTAAAAGACACATCGAAGCGATTGGAAAACGGAAAGCGCGGACGAATTATCGGGGTCAAAGTATTCTCACGAGAAAAGGGTGACAAACTTGAATCAGGAATCATCAAGCGAATTCACGTTGAGGTTGCGCTCCTTCGAAAATTGTCAGTGGGTGACAAACTCGCTGGACGTCACGGAAACAAGGGTGTTATCTCACGAGTACTTCCTGTAGAAGATATGCCATTCCGAGCAGATGGAACTCCAGTGGATATGATCCTCACACCACTCGGCGTACCATCACGTATGAACCTCGGACAAATCCTCGAACTTCACCTCGGACTCGCAGCAGAAAAATTGAACTATCAGGCAATCGTTCCACCATTTACAGGAGCGTCTGCAGAAGAAGTTAAAGAAGAATTGGTAAAGGCTGGATTCAATTCAAATGGAAAGATGACATTGTTTGATGGACGCACGGGTGAAAAATTTGCACAAGATGTTGCCGTTGGATACATGTATATGTTGAAACTTCACCACATGGTTGAAGACAAGATTCACATGCGATCAATCGGGCCCTACTCACTCATCACGCAGCAACCTCTAGGAGGAAAGGCGCAAGGAGGAGGTCAGCGATTCGGAGAAATGGAAGTGTGGGCACTCGCTGGATATGGCGCAGCGCACGCACTGCGAGAAATGCTTACGATCAAGTCTGACGATATTCAGGGACGATCACAGGCTTTCGACGCGATTGTTAAAGGTCAAGCCTTGCTGGAGCCAAATTCACCGGCGTCATTCAACGTACTCTTGTCGAACCTTCGAGGACTCGGCATCGACGTTGAACTCGCAAAAGACGCATCATTGGTCGACGATGCAGTATCTACTTCAGATACAAACAAATAATCCGCAATATACAAACATATGAACTACAAAAATGCAATGCCAAAGGACGCTCGCCAGCCATCAGTTGATGACTTCGATGCAGTAGTATTGAAGCTCGCATCTCCTGAGCGTATTCGAGAATGGTCTTACGGTGAAGTTACAAAGCCGGAAACAATGAACTATCGAACCCAGCGTTCTGAAAAGAATGGACTGTTTGATGAGAAAATCTTCGGCCCAGAAAAAGACTATGAATGTTATTGCGGAAAGTACAAGGGAATTAGATACAAGGGCATCGTCTGTGAAAAGTGTGGAGTAGAACTCACACGATCAATCGTACGACGTGAACGAATGGGCCATATTGAACTCTCTGTTCCAGTGGCACATATTTGGTACCTTCGAACTATGCCTTCACGAGTTGCACATATACTCGGCATGAACGCAGGTGAAATCGAAAAAGTAGTGTACTTTGCTGGATACCTCATTACAAAAGTAAATGAAGTTGAAAAGGCAAATCTCCTCAAAGAACTCGATGGGGAATACAAGAGCAAGGTCAAATCACTTCAGGACGAAAAGACAAAAGAAGCAATGAGTGATTTGTTGCTTTCAACAAAGCATGACATCGAAATGATCCAAGTTGGAAAAGTGCTCGATGAAGTGCAGTACCACAAATTCTCACTCAAATACGGTACATGCTTCGAAGCAGGTATCGGGGCAGAGGCGGTATTCAATATTTTCAAAAATCTCGACACAAAGAAATTGCTCGAAACTCTCGAAGCAGATCTTCTCAAGGCTGGTGCTGCAGAACGAGAAAAACTTTACAAGCGAATCAGTCTTGTGAAGTCTATGGTACGAGCAAACATTCGACCTGAATGGATGTTCATTACTGCTCTTCCCGTTATCCCAGCAGCGCTCCGACCTATGGTTGCACTCGATGGTGGACGACATGCAACATCTGACGTGAACGACCTTTACCGACGTGTTATCAACCGAAATAATCGTTTGAAGAAGCTCAAGGAAATTCATGCACCAGATGTGATCCTTCGAAATGAAAAGCGAATCTTGCAGGAAGCCGTTGACGCTCTTATCGACAACTCAATCCGACACGGTGGAACGGTTTTTGCAGGCCTCAATGCCGCACAACGTCGTCCACTCAAGTCACTTGCTGATGGACTGAAAGGTAAGCGTGGACTCTTCCGACAGAACCTCCTCGGAAAGCGAGTAGACTATTCTGGACGATCTGTGATCATCGTAGGTCCTGATCTTAAATTGAATCAGTGTGGTGTGCCAAAGCACATGGCATTGGAACTCTTCCGACCATTCGTCATTTCAGAACTCTTGAAACGAGAACTCGCATTCAACATCCGTGGCGCATCCCGTCTTATTGACGACGGTATTCCAGAAGTGTGGGCAATCCTCGAACAGGTTATTGAACACAAATATGTGCTCCTGAACCGTGCTCCGACCCTCCACCGTCTCTCAATCCAGGCATTCAAGCCTATCCTCATCGAAGGAAATGCTATCCAAGTGCATCCACTCGTATGTTCACCGTTCAACGCTGACTTCGACGGAGATACAATGGCAATCCACGTGCCACTTTCAGAAGAAGCTCAGAAAGAGGCGGCTGAAATCATGGCTGCTGACAAGAACATCTTGAAGCCAGGAACAGGTGAGCCTACAGTTACGAACAAAATGCTCGACATTGTACTCGGTGCATTCTGGATGACAAAAGTAGTTTCTGGCGACAAAGGCGAAGGTAAAATATTCGCATGCCCTGAAGATGCGATCGCTGCTAAAAATTATGATGTCATCTCATATCGTGCGACTATCAAAGTGATGGCACCTGAAACTACCAAATACAAAGCATTTGACGGAGGTGTGTTTGAAACAACAGTTGGACGCATCCTCTTCAACAATGCGCTCCCACTCGATTACCCATTTATCAACAAGGAAGTCACCAAGTCTGTGATGAGTACTATTGTGGATGACATCATCACTCACCGAGGTATTGAAAATGTTCCGCAATTGATCGACGATCTCAAAAAGTTCGGATTCTATTATGCAACAATTTCAGGTACGACGTGGGGAATTGATGACGTTGTTATCCCAGAAGGAAAGGGCAAAGTCGTCGAAGCTGCTGAGAAAAAAGCGCTCACAGTGAGCGAGCAGTATGATGAAGGACTCCTCTCATCTGAAGAAAAAACTCGAAAAATTATCGAAATTTGGCAGAACGCTAAATCTGAAATTGAAAAACTCATCCCTGATACACTTGACAAGAATGGCTCAGTATACGACATGGTGATGTCAGGTGCCCGAGGATCACTCGGTAACCTCACACAGATGGTAGGTATGAAAGGTCTCATTGCGAACGCTCAAGGAGAGACAATTGAACTTCCTATCGTCTCATCTTTCAAGGAAGGATTCACTCCTATTGAGTACTTCATTTCGACTCACGGTGCTCGTAAGGGTATGACTGACACCGCTCTTAACACAGCGCGTGCCGGATACCTCACACGACGACTCTTCGTAGTAGCGCAGAGCGTTATGGTCACCGAAGAAGATTGCGGAACAAAGGAAGGCGTAATCGTTTCAAAGATAGGTGCATCTGGAATTGAGACATCACTCGTAAAGAGCGCTTCAGGACGAATCCTCGCCAAGGATGTCATGAACAAAGCGGGAGAAGTGATGTTCAAGCGAAATCACATGATTTCAAAAGACAATGCATTTGTCATCGAAAAAGAAGGCATCAATGAAGTAACCGTACGATCACCTCTTACTTGCCGCACGCCACAAGGTATTTGCGCCCATTGCTATGGTAATGACCTCGGCAAGAACAAGATGATCGAAGTCGGCGAAGCAGTAGGCACCGTTGCCGCACAGGCGATCGGTGAACCGGGTACACAGCTCACTATGCGTACCTTCCATGCCGGAGGAGTAGCAACCGTAGGAGGTGACATCACTCAAGGACTTCCTCGAGTAGAAGAAGTATTTGACAACAGACGACCGAAAAATCCAGGTGCCATCGCGAGTGTTGACGGCATGATTACTGATGTAAAAGAAGTGGGTAAGGAACGAGTCATCAAACTTCTCCCAGATGTGCCTCACAAGACGACGGCCAAGAAGGGAAGCGAACTCGAATACACTGTGCACTATGCTCGTATTCCACTGGTGAAAATCGGCGATCATGTCACAAAGGGCGATGCCCTCACGGACGGATCACTCGATGTTGATGAACTCTTCGAATACGCGGGCAAGGAGCGAGCTCAGGAATATATTATTTCTGAAGTTAAGAAACTCTACGAATTGCAAGGAGAAAACGTATCACGAAAACACATTGAAGTTGTGGTACGAGAAATGTTCTCACGCGTCAAGATCAAGGAAGTAGGAGATACACCATTTTCAATCGGCGAAGTTGTGGAGAAATTCCTTTTTGACGAAATTAATGGTGATGCCAAGGATGCTGGTGGTCTCGAAGCAAAAGCAGTGCCTGTAGTTATGGGTATCGCTGAAGCATCACTGAACCGTCGGAGTTTCCTTTCAGCTGCGTCTTTCCAGCACACAAACCGAATGCTCATTAGCGCATCTTTGAAGGCCAACAAAGACCCATTGTACGGTATTATGGAAAACGTCATTATCGGACGGTTGATTCCTGCGGGAACTGGATTCAAAGGCTCTGAAAAACAGAAGATGATTGAACAGTTGCAGGGTGAGATGAGTAGACGTGGTGGACAGGAGATATAGTTTGTTCGTTTAAATTATTATACGAGGATGTGAGGGCAAACGGTTTGTCCTCACTCCTGATATCGTAATTCTCATTTAAATAATGTCATCCTCATCCGAACTAATTAAAGACAGACTGAGCATCGCTGATGTGGTAGGTTCGTACATAAAATTGGAAAAGGCTGGCGCAAATTACAAAGCAAAATGTCCGTTTCATCACGAAAAGACTCCGTCATTTATGATATCCCCGGGGCGTAATTCGTATTACTGTTTCGGCTGTGGTGCCAAAGGTGACATTTTCACATTCGTTCAAGAATTCGAGAAGGTTGATTTCATAGGTGCACTTAAGATGCTTGCGGATAAAGCCGGTGTTGAATTGACACAGTACAAATCTGACAGTGCGGCAAATACTGAAATGGAAAGATTGCGATCAATTCTCGACCGCGCTACTAATTATTTTCAAGATCAATTAAACAAAGGTTCAAAGGAATATGAATATTTAACCGGGAGAGGACTCACCGCGGAAACCATAAAAGACTGGCGGATCGGTTTTGCACCGAATGAATGGCGGAGGCTCCATGATTCCCTGAAGAGCGTGACAGACGCAGATATGGAAACTGTTGGACTCATCAAAAAGTCCGAGAAAGGGGATGGGGTATATGACCGATTTCGCAGTCGTGTAATATTCCCCCTCTTTGATGCGTCTAGTAGAGTAATCGGCTACTCAGGCCGATTATTTGGCGTTCCTGACACTGAAGGTCCAAAGTACCTCAATAGCCCGGATACGCCCTTATTTAACAAATCTGATGTCCTGTATGGCTATCACAAGGCCAAGGAGGGCATCAGGCAATGGAAATATGCAATACTCGTCGAGGGTCAAATGGATTTGCTCATGTGCCACCAAGCGGGCTTCACGAACGCCGTGGCTACATCTGGAACTTCACTCACACTTGCGCACCTTGCAAAATTAAAGAAATTATCGGATAATTTAATGATCGTATACGATGCAGACTCGGCAGGCCTCAAAGCAACGCTACGTGCGTGGACGGCCGCCCTCTCTATTGGTATGGATGTAAAAATAGCCGCATTGCCCAAGGGCGAAGATCCGGCGTCACTTATCCTCGTTGATAAGGAGAAATTTAAAGAAGCTTTAAAGCATTCAAAACATATTATTGAGTACCAGTTCGACTGGCTCATGAAGCAGGGACTTGCCGACAGGAAACTGTGGCAAGCAGTAGAGATGGAAATATTACCATTTGTTGCCGCACTTGAGAGCGCTATACAAAAATCGCATTTTTTAGCGACAATCAGTTTACAAACAGGTATTCCAGAGGAATCACTTCGGGAACAATTACATAAAACAAAAGCAGTAGGCGAGGGTCGCGAGGCACTCCCCGCGGAAAATTCTCTGCCTGCGCGCGCCATAGTTCCTGGAGACAAATTGAATAGCCAAGGAGTCATTGAACGACTCGTGGGTATTGCCGCATGGAAATCTGATCTTTCAGATTCGATCCATGCTCGCATCCAAGACGTCACAGGCACAAGTCATGTGTCAGTTGAAGCCAACAATGACGCCTTGGCTTTTGAGGCTGAGATGATTTACTCCGATAGCAAACATATTGATAAAGATATTGACGAGCTATTCTTTGAACTCGAAGAAAGACTTCTCAAATCCAGTTACTCGACCTCGATGACAGAACTCAGTATCGCCGAACGAAAAGGGGAGAAAGAACATGCTACAGAATTATTCAAGACATGTCAGGAGCTCTCAAGAAAGATCTCTGAATTAAATATAAAGAAAAGTAAAAAATGAGAGAAAGAGAAATCGATAAATGTTTAAATAAAAAATCATACATAATTAAGAATTAATTTAAAACCGCCTGTGAAAAAAACATCAAAGAAAAATGAAAAGAAAGTGAAGAAATTTGTAAAAAAGACTGCTGTTAAATCGAAGTCTTCATCAAAACTTTCTCCGAAAAAAGCAAAGCCTACAAAAAAAGTTGTGACTAAGGTAATAGCGAGTGGAAAGAAACCACAGAAGCCGGCAAAAAAAGGCGGGGTAAACCTCGAAGCCAAGGCAGATGTGCTCCTCAAAAAGGGAAAGGAGCGTGGATTCATCACCTATGATGAAATTTTGAAGGAATTCCCAAACATTGAAAACGATGTTCTTTTCCTCGAAACTCTTTACGAAAAGCTTTCTGTTTCAGGCGTTGATGTGCTCGAAGGGGGAGGACTCCTCGATGTAAAAAATGATGAAGAAGAAATGCTCAAGAAATATGCGCAGGGTCATCGAAGCGACTCAAGCTATGACTCAATTCAGATGTATCTCAAAGAGATTGGTCAGTACCCACTTATCGGTGCACACGAAGAAAAAGAGTTGGCTAAGCGTATTGAGGTAGGGGATGATGAGGCCAAGAATTTACTTGCAAAAGCAAACTTGCGACTCGTCGTGTCCATCGCCAAAAAATATGCGAACCGCAGTCCTGACCTTACATTGCTCGACCTCATTCAAGAAGGAAATCTGGGACTCTTTAAAGCCGTAGATAAATTCGATTGGTCAAAAGGATTCAAATTCTCTACATATGCGACATGGTGGATTAGACAATCGATCACTCGTGCGCTTGCTGACCAATCTCGAACTATCCGCGTCCCTGTGCACATGGTAGAAACGATTGCAAAATACAAGCAAGTTGTGCGGCGATTGTTTCAAGATCTCGGCCGTGAGCCATTGCCTGAAGAAATTGCCACTGAAATGGGACTTGATGTTGAGAAAATTTATACTATTGAAAAGATTGACCAAAACACTGTATCGCTCGATACCCCGGTAGGCGAGGATGAAGACAAGTCTACCTACGGTGACTTTATTTCAGATGACAAAATTCTTTCTCCTGATCAGGAATCATCGAGGCGAATCCTCGCAGATCAGGTTCGAGAAATCCTCAATGACCTCTCAGAAAAAGAACGAGAAATTCTCGCGCTCCGACATGGACTCGCTGACGGTATTCAGCATACCCTTGAAGAGGTAGGCAAGATGTTTGGCGTAACTCGTGAACGTATTCGACAGATCGAAGCAAAGGCTCATGAAAAGATTCGTCAGCACGAGAAGATCAATCGATTGAAGAATTATTAAAATAAAATTCCACTCCAACGCCTGCTTTTAGTCTAAAAAGTTGTATAATATTGGATATGAAATTTACACTTATATGTGGGGTAATGGCAGGTATGTTTATGTTAACGTTTTTTTCTGTAAGCGCAGCGACGATACCACAGACTCAGTGTGTCACCCTGACAAATAGTTTAGGCTACAAATATGGCGATGCTCGGACCAATGGGGAAGTGACAAAATTACAAACTTACTTATTTTTGAATAAATATTTAACAGTTTCTCCTACAGGTTATTACGGAAATCTGACGAGGACAGCAGTCTTGAATTTTCAAAGAGATAATGGAATCAACCAAACAGGATTTGCTGGTTCACTGACGAGAGCAAAACTATTTCAGGTCTCATGTCCACCGCAGGAATCAATATCGCAAAAGGGGATTACGCTTACAGTCGCGACCACATCAATAATTTCTGGCTCCACAAGCACTACGGTAACAACAGTCACCCACACACGCACGATCACCGTTTCAAATCCCGTGATCGTTCCACTACTGTCTGCTACCAATACGCCGACTACTATTGATTTTTTGAATCAGTCAATCGTTACTACGCCTGTAGTAGATAATACTGCCTCAACCACTATTCCAACTGGTGAGGTCATCGTGCCAGTCCTATCTGAGACTTCGCCTCCTCCGACGCCAACAGTAATTCCTCCTGCTCCTGTTGTTACTGCCCCAGTCGTTACTTCTCCCGTCATCACAAAACCTCCCGCTAGTGTCGCCCCGGTTTTGCCTGTATCAAATCCTGCTCAGACAAATTCAATTTCCCTTACTAGTCTGTCAGCCGTGAGTGGGACGATAGGTTCTCGCGTTAATATTAATGGAACAGGATTTGGAACGGGAACGAGTAATGTGGTGTACATAAGTGGAAATCGTGGGCCGGTGGCCGAAGTTATTAATGCAACGACACTTCGATTTATAGTGCCTACCGGTGCTGGTGGATGTGATATAGCAATAAGACTTTGTGCGGATCTATTCATTCGGACGGGGACAACATATAGGATTTCCATTAGAAATCAAAATGGTACAAGTAATGAATTGGACTTTCTCGTTCGGTAGGCATGGTTATTAAAATATAGAAATGTTGAGGCCCCCATCTTTCTCGCGAAAGACGGGGGCCAGGTTGGTTAGTTGAAAGGAGGTACACGGTCACGAGCACTCCCACAATGAACGCGAGGAGAACCCTCTTTTGCGTTCTGAAAACCCATCTCACGGGATTGCTAACGCAGGATCGGAAGATCGCAGCGAATGCCCGTCTGGTATTTCTGAGGTACCAGGCCTGGAATCGGGGAAACGGACCGCTTACGATGAGGGAGAGTCCGAAGCCCATGATCCACAGGACGAGAAAGGTTTGAAAGAGTTGAACGATCGGGAAGCTAACGGTGTTGTTCATTTGTGTGTTTCTGGGTACATTATCGCACTTATATTATATATAGTCAATAGTCTGAAAAAACGTTGAAAAAGCTATACTATACAGGTGAAAAACACCTCTGGACGGCAGTCGTATGCCGCATTTGATGAACGATATGCGAGACTCAATTCTGCCCAAAAAAAGGCGGTGGACACTATCGAGGGCCCGCTCCTCGTCGTTGCTGGCCCAGGTTCTGGAAAGACAGAAATCTTGAGTCTGCGTGTTGCGAATATTTTGAGGCAGACTCAGGCACTTCCTTCGAACATTTTATGCCTCACATTTACTGAGTCTGCTGCGCTCAACATGCGTGAAAGATTATCTCGCCTCATGGGTCAAGAAGCATATCGTGTCGCTATTCATACTTTTCATAATTTCTGCGTAAATATAATCCAAAAGTATCCTGAATTCTTTTATAGTGGTGCAATGTTCAACGCTGCAGACCCACTCGCTCAGATTGCCATCCTCGAAGATATTTTCGAGGTATTGCCGCATGATAATCCTCTTCGATCTATTCATCCAGAGCAAGGCTATGTGTACTTGAGCGCGGTTTCAAAGGCGATAGGTAATTTGAAAAAATCGGGCCTTCGACCTGATGAATTTTTGCAACTCGTTCTACGGAATGAAAAAGAGCTTTTATTTATAAATGAAGTCCTTGCACCCTTATTCGATGCACACCTCAGTAAAAAAAAGTTTGATGAAGTTGAGACTGCGATAATAAAATTAGAATCAAAAATCAACAGAGATATTTTTCATTCATTGACTGAAGTGGTCGCGACGTCACTCGCTGGAGCACTCGCTGCTGCACGTGAGGTAGATGAGACAAAGCCTCTTTCTGTGTGGAAGGAAAAAATGATGAAGCGCTCTGATGATGGCAATCGAGTGTTCAAGGACACATTGAACCTCCAAAAAATGAAGTCACTTGCAGATATTTATTCAACATATCGTTCGCAAATGCATATACGTTGCATGTACGATTTTGACGATATGATCCTCGATACTATTGCCGCAATTGAGGAATTCCCACGTCTCAAATATGAATTGCAAGAACAGTACCAATACATGTTGGTAGATGAATTTCAAGACACTAATGATGCACAAATGAGACTCCTCCGACTCATTGCAGACGCACCCGTCAATGAGGGGCATCCTAATATCATGGTGGTGGGCGACGATGATCAGGCTGTATATAAATTTCAAGGAGCAGAACTCTCTAATATTCTTGATTTTCGTACGATTTACTCGGATGTGGCGCTCGTCACGATGACTGCAAATTATCGTTCAACCCAAGACATTTTGGATGTCGCTTCGCACATTATCCGCAAGGGTGAGAATCGTTTGGAAAATTTATTGCCCGAGATGGAGAAAAAACTTGTCGCTTCTCACCCTGATCTCAAGGTACTAAAAGGTGATGCAAAAAACACTCAAGGGATAGTTCATCGGACATACCAAAGTAGTTTGCATGAGTATCATTTTGTTTCGCGGGAAATTCGGCGATTGATTGATGCGGGGACTAATCCCGAAGGGATTGCCGTCATTGCCCGCAAACATTCACAACTTGAAATGCTCGTTCCATACCTGCAAGGAGTATCTGTCCCAATTCGTTACGAGCGTGAGCAAAATGTATTTCTCGAGCCTCACATCCATCAGCTTACCGTCATGGCTCGATTTATTGCATCATTAGGGAATCATTCGAGAGCTGAAGCGGATGAATATTTGCCAGAGATATTAAGTTATCCTTTTTGGAATTTGCCACGCAAAGCCCTGTGGGAAGTGTCTGCCGCGGCCGGCAGAGGTGAGCGAGATGGCAACGATTCGTGGCGGCCGCGGCCCTGGATCAGTGTTATGACCGATCATGCTGACAAGCAGGTGCGCGCCGTCGGTAATTTCCTCCTTGAGCTCGGTAATAAATCTGCCCATGAGCCGCTCGAGAGCATGCTCGATATGATGATCGGCGCGCATGTCGTCCTTGCATCTGAGTCTGAGGATGAAGACGATACATCTGAAATATTTGGCACGACCACACCTCCCTATGCATTCGTCAGTCCATTCAAAGAATATTATTTCAATAAAGAGCGATTTGAACATTCGCAGGCTGAGTATCTTTCATTTCTTTCGAGTCTGCGAGTTTTTGTTCGCGCACTTCGCGAATATAAAGGAAGGCATGCTCCACATGAACTGTTGATGCTGAGAGACCTTGTCGAATTCGTCGACCTCCATACAAAGAATAATATTGCTTTGAATGACAAAAGTCCTTTCGGAAGTGTCGGCAAATCAGTGCACCTGCTCTCTGCTCACAAAGCAAAAGGACTCGAATTTGATACGGTGTTTGTACTCTCTTGCCAAGACGAGATTTGGGCGGGCAGAGGTATGGGTAACAAATTATCTTTTCCCCTCAACTTACAAATTGACCCTGCGGGTGATACACAGGACGATCAACTTCGACTTTTTTACGTCGCCCTCACTCGTGCTAAACGACATCTATATCTTACTTCATATGATAAAAGAGATGATGGAGAACCGTCCTCGACATTGCGTTTTCTTGTTCCCGGAGAGAACGAAACTAATATTTTAAAAACTGTTGGCAGTGTCGCTCAGACTGATGCATCGACCAATTCGGAAGCCGACACAGAAAGTGTCCCTGAGACACATGAATTATTGACTGCATCCTGGCTTCGCTACCACACGCCTCCATTTTTGGGTGAAGAGCAGCAATTGCTCCAATCGCTCCTAGAGAATTATCAATTGTCAGTTACTCATCTAAACAACTTTTTAAATGTGGGCAAGGGTGGTCCGCAAGTGTTCCTCGAGCAAAATCTATTACGTTTTCCTCAAGCAAAAACTCCTTCGGGTGCATTTGGATCAGCTGTACATCGCGCCATCGAAAAAATGAGCGTTGAACTTCGACGCACAGGAAATTTATGCTCTGAGAATGAATTGCTCGAGTGGTTTAGCGAATATTTAAGACGAGAGCGATTGTCAAAAACAGACTTTGATCTCTATAACAATCGTGGAAGTACAGCCCTCACTCTTTTTTATAAAGCGAAGCATTCAACTTTTAATGCTAGTGACAAAACAGAAGTTAACTTCTGTGACCAAGGAGTGGTTATTGATATCCGGGGTGGACTTGAGGCTCATCTCGCGGGAAAGATTGATAGAATTGTTGACAAAGGGGGAGGAGTTTTTGAGGTACATGATTACAAGACAGGAAAGGCAAAAGATGAATGGCTGGGCAAAGATGTATATGAGAAAGTTAAACTGCATGAATATCGACGCCAGCTCGCGTTCTATAAAATCCTCGTCGAACGCTCACGTGATTTTGGTGGTACGCATCATGTTGATCGAGGCATCCTTGAATTCGTGGAACCGCTTCGCGACAAACGTATCGTCGATCTTGCGCTCGATATTCCACAGGAAGAAGTATTACGACTTGAATCATTGATTCGTATTGCCTATGCAAAAATTATGGATCTGGATTTTCCCGATACGAGTGCGTACAGTGATGACCTTAACGGCATCATTGCATTCGAAGATTACTTACTGAATTGTTCGATCAACGATCGGAAAGAAGCATAAGGTAACGCTCCAAGGCTTTGACTCTGTGAATCAACGAGTGGAATATTTTGGCCATTGATGACAAGTACTGTGTATGGAGTTGCACCACCGCCTGCCGCTAGTGCTGCGTTGAAACTTTCTTGTACTTTGGCTGCGTATTTACCGCTCGAGAGGCATGTATTGAATGCGGTTTTGTCGATACCGATTTCATCCGCTATCACGGGTAATTGTGTGGGATCAAGTGTATCGTTAGAAGTGGTTGTCGCGTATACATTATCAATGTATTTCCAGAACATGTCAGGCCCTCCAATTTCTCCTGCACATTCTGTTGCCTCAGCTTCTTTTGGTGATCGTTTATGAATATCTAGTGGGAAGTGACGATATACCCAGGCAACTCGATTGTCTGCGCCGTATTCTGCGAATATTTTTGTGAGGGTCTGATGGAATACTTTACAAAAAGGGCATTCTGTATCCGAGTAATTTATAATCACTATCTTTGCATTTTTATTTCCACGAATATGATCCACAGCACTGACTGGAGCGACGGTTATCGAATTAGCTGCTGCAGGCGTGCCAGAAGGTGTTACTGCAGGGTGGCTTTGCGTGACAAAAATTGCATACGCGATCATGCCGCCAGCGATGAGGATAGTAAGTGGGACGATTATTTTTTGGAACATATCTTCATTATGACACCTAAAATGGCAAACTAAAAGTCATTTTTGACTCGTCTTTGTCCTCCCAGCCATTTGTAGGAACTGGGAACTCGATGACAACATCACCTTCGAGAT
Source organism: bacterium (assembly GCA_043745355.1). GTDB lineage: Bacteria > Patescibacteriota > Minisyncoccia > Phycocordibacterales > CAIZLB01 > JBDKLC01. Next base: position 11,446 of record JAYTSY010000011.1, on the reverse strand, counting down.
ATTTTAGTTTTTTATTTGCCAGGGCGTATTCATAGACCTCTTTTGTGATTTTTACATCCTCGAGACAGTATTTGATGATTTTGTCTACCTCACCTTTCCGCCACCATTCGATAGCTTCGAGACCATGCCCGCCTTTTGGCTTGTTCAGTGTTCCCTGAGCTATGATTCCGAGGCCAATCCGATGCCCGAGAGATTTGCGCACTTCTTTGAGAAGATCGAGACTTTTAATCTTTGTTAGATCGCCCGGATAATATTTATCGAGGAGCGGTATATCAAAATGATCACCGTTGAAAGTGATGAGCACATCAGCCTTTTCTATGATGGGCCAAAGTTTGTTCAGATCTTCTTGGAGATAACTCGAGTATGAATCAGTCTCAGAATCATGAATGCATACAACAGAAATATCAAGGAGTGCAGGCTCTGCTCTCCCAATATCCTGAAAGGAATTACGTGTTTCTATATCGAGGATTACTTTTCTCATGACAATTTATACTACTCTATTTCGCTCACAATACTTTCTGAAACAAGATCTTTAATCTCGTAGGATTTTGAGCTCATTTCTTTTTCACCGATTATAATTGCATAGTGTATTCCTTGTTTAACAGCAGATTTTATTTGATCACCAGGAGATTTGTAGGAATAGTTGACAGCTACGGTTATTGCCTCCCCGCGCAACGTTGTCGCAACCTCATCTCCGTATTTTGCTGCTTGTTCATCAATGATACATACCATTACTTGTGTAGAAGATACATAAGGCTTGAGAAGTCCACGGCTTTCAAGGAAGTCGCGGATTGTTACATCACCCATGCCGAATCCAAATGCGGGAATTTTGTCTCCGCCAAAAAGGGAAAGAAGATCGTCATACCTGCCTCCACCAAACAGAGAGCGATTGTTTTCAGGATTAGTATCAAAGACTTCAAACACGGTGCCAGTGTAATAATCAAACCCACGGATTACTGTTTCGTCGTAGGAAACATTGTTAATACCTCGTGCGGTGAGTTCGGCGATTACATGATCAAGTTCAGCCTTTGCATCTCTAATTGCGGGGATAGCTAATGCCTCCTGAAGTTCAGGATTTGATTTATTCATGTTAAGGAATTCAAAAGGCTCGCCAATGATTTTTTCGGCTTCTGCGCCAAATGTATCGCTAGTCATCTTTAATTTCTTATCAATGAGTTTTTGGAGTGATTTGGAAGTTGACTCATCTAGTTCGTACCAATTGTTGAATATTGCATTCATCAATTTACGACTGCTCACTTTGATAGTGAAATCATCCTCCGTCGCGCCAAAGGCTTTCATGATGTCATATGCGATAGAAATCGATTCGATATCTGCTTCACTACCAGCAATACCAAATGAATCGACATTGAATTGCCAGTGCTCACGCAGACGTCCTCGTTGTGGCCGCTCGTATCGGAAGAGATTTGGGATGGAATACCATCGGAGAGGGAATCCGAGCTCACGTCTTTTTGCAGCAACCATACGTGCGACTGTCGGTGTCATTTCGGGTCGTAACGTAACCTCGCGATCACCACGGTCTATGAATGTGTATGTCTGTTCGCCGACAATTTCTTCACCTGATTTTGCCCGGTAGAGTTCTGCCGGTTCGAGAATGGACGCATTATATTCAACATACCCGTACTTTTGGACAACTAAACGCCAAGTGTCAAAAATATGCTTTTGTATAGCCATATCTTCGGGATAAAAATCACGTACTCCTTTGTATGGTTCGGTGCTGAGGTTGCTAGTATTTTTGCTCATTGTGCGTATTATTGTATCTTACCGATGACTTCTAAACAAACTGTGTCCACCTCAGCACAACACCCAATTTGCCTTGTCTATAAACAGGTAGGTGAAACGCCACTCGAAGCACTCGAACGCTTGCGTACTGAGAAACCAGAATATGCAGAATCTATATTGAGTTATGCGGGCAGGCTGGACCCATTGGCTTCTGGACTTCTTCTTGTTCTCGTTGACGAGGCAAATAAACAGCGTGAAGAATATCTCCACCTCGACAAAATCTATGATGTGGAAGTCCTATGTGGAATATCGACCGACACCTACGACCTGCTCGGTTTAATTGACGACGTGCAGTCGGTCGATGGAACTATTATATTGAAAGGTGCTGAAGATGCTGTAAAAAAACTCTCAACAATTTCTGAAATCCCATACCCCGCATATTCATCAAAACCTGTCGGTGGCAAATCACTCTTTCAGTGGGCGCGAGAGGGCCGGTTGGATGAAGTTAAACTTCCTATGCAGACAGGAAAAATTAAAAAGATTGATTTAGGAGAAATTAAACAAATTTCACGTGTTGATTTAGAAACATATATTTATAAAAGTATAAATTCTGTTAAAGGTGATTTTCGACAAAACGAAATTCTTAAAAAATGGAAAGAACATTTTATTACAATAAATGCTCAGAATTATTTCATTATTTCAATAAATGTCTCATGTACGAGTGGATTGTATATGCGATCCCTTTGTTGTGAGCTGGGAAAATTGCTTGGGATACCAGCACTTGCGTTTACAATTAATCGAACAAAAGTTGGAGATTATTCTTTATCAGATGTCGTTTAAAAATTCAGATAAAACGAATATTTTTTTGAGTGAAATTTAAGGCATGATTCTGTAAAATATTTGGGTGAGAAGTGAACCGATAAAAACAATAAGTACTCCTGATATCGCGCTTCTCATCGATGGGATTATTGAAGCTGCTGCAACGAGAAATGCATCTGATATTCACATTGATCCTTGCGAATCATGTATGGGGGTGAGTTTTAGAGTTGATGGTCTCATCTCTTTGTATGCAACATTCGAAAAGACACTGATCTCAGAGATTATTGGGAGAATAAAAGTGTTGTCGAGTCTGCGTGGGGATACTCACGACAAGAGTCAGGATGGTAGATTCCACACGGATTGCAAGAGTATGCGAATAGATATACGTGTATCCATTGCACCTACATATTATGGTGAGAATGCGGTCTTGCGGTTACTCTACCAACATCAGCAAAAAACGAAGACATTGATTGATCTAGGTTTTACCGATGCACATCAAAAAACGGTATTTGATGCACTGAAAAAGAATCAGGGATTGATAATTGTTGCCGGCCCCACAGGGGCCGGCAAAACAAGTACTCTCTATGCAATGCTTGGAGAATTGGTCAATAAAGACAGGGTGATCATAAGTCTAGAAGACCCCGTGGAATATCCGCTCACGGGAGTACGTCAAATTCAATTAAAGCCGGATAGTGGATATTCATTCGCAGGTGCCTTGCGAGGAGTTCTCCGACAGGATCCAGATATCATTATGCTTGGAGAAATGCGCGACAAGGAAACTGCGGCAATCGCTGTGCAGATAGCACTTACTGGTCATTTGGTGATGACCTCTATACATGCAGAAGACGCAGCACATGTTATTCCGCGACTCATAGATATGGACATTGATCCTTACTTATTATCTGCGACCCTGCGTGTGCTCATCGGCCAACGGTTAGTGCGTCGAGTCGACAGAGATGGAGACGGATTGCTTTCATATCGAGGCAGGGAAGCAATCGGTGAAGTGATGGGAGTAAATTCCACCATTCAGAAACTTATCCTTAAGCGTCCCACCGCAACTACTATTGTCATATCTGCAAAAAGAAAAGGGTTTATAACACTTTACGAACATGCGGAGGAAAAAATCAAGCAGGGAATTACCACCACAGAAGAATTAATACGAGTGCTCTATGAATAAAAAAGATCAATGGCTACTTTTTCAACGACTCTCGACACTTCTTGAGGCCGGAATCCCTCTGAATGAGTCCGTCATGATGATTCGAGGACGAAACGTTAAAAATATGCTATCACTTGAGCGCCTGCGAACTGGAATTAGAAATGGAAAGCCACTGCATGAATTACTCAAACAAGATGGCTCATGGAGCTCGGTGGTCGTTGCACTTATCGAAGTAGGCGAGCTCTCTGGGGCACTTTCTAAAAGCGTCTGTCGCGCAACCGCATATATGAAGGAGCGGGCAAATAGAATGCAAAAGATATTTTCCGCATTTGTTTATCCAGGAGTAATTGCACTCCTTGCGACAGTTATAATTTTCTTTTTACTCGTAGTCATTTATCCGAAAGTTATTCCACTTTTTGAAAGTATGCACGCGACGCTACCTTTGTCGACGAGGATAATTATTTATATGAGCAAGCACGCGTTTCTCATCGGCAGTGAAGTTTTATTTATTCTCGGAGGTAGCGTGTTCGGTGTTCGTTACGCCTATCAAGTGAATATAAAAGCGAGATTGCTTATTCAGGAGGCAATTTTACTATTTCCCGTAGTTGGCAGACTGCTGTCACATAGTGAGTTGTCTGAGCTCAGTTTCATCATCAGCTCGCTTATTGAAAGTGGCATGAATATTTCGGATTCCTTGCAGGTTGCTAGGCGGGGCACCTATTTCCTCAAACGGCAAGAGCAACTCAGTTTTATTCGAAATGAAGTTGGGCACGGAAAGACTATCTTTTCATCTTCAACTGGATTCCCAGATGTATGGAGGGACATGGTTGCAGTAGGAGAGCGCACGGGTAAGTTGGGTTATGTATTATCTCAACTTTCTGACCTCTATAGACAAGAAACTGAGGAGACTATCGCCTTTATGACAAAACTGGTCGAACCGACATTGATGATTGTGGTCGGAGTAATCGTTGGATTTATTGCAATGTCTATCATTAGTCCTATGTATACGCTTACTCAATATGTGCACAGTTAATATTCGTAATCATAAAAATTTCAGGCGAAAGGGTGGGGTAGTTCTCGTTGAATTACTTTTAGCGTTTGCATTGTGGGTTATTTTTTTAGTGGGAATTGCTGGATTATGGTTTTTGCTTTTCAATTCTGACTCCCTCATTGATCGATATATTGATATGACCAACCTCTATGCCGACACATTGTCAGGAGAAAATGGCATTGATTGGAATGATTTGTTTGGCAAAAGGTCATGTGAATCTGTATCAAGCGGAAAGTTCAAAATTGCACCAAGTACATCACCACGTCTTGATGGTCAGAGTGTGGCGACAGCAATGAAAATTCGTGGAAACCTCTTGTATCTTTCTGCAAATTCTGCGACGAGCTCAGACGCGGATTTTTATATCTACGATATGAAAAATCCGCTCGCACCACAACTCTTGTCGAAACTCGATACTGGCCCCGGAATCGTTGATTTGAATCTCCGTGGCTACTCCGCCGAGGTAGCCAATACAAGTATTAACGCTCAACTTCAAGTCATAGATATTAGTTCGAGTAATAATCCGCGGTTATCATGGGCATTCAAGGTCCCAGGCTCACATGGCACAACTACCTCACTCGGCACAAGTGTCATTTCCGACGGCCCGCATATATATTTTGGAACAGAAAAAAGCGTCCTATCGGAATTGTGTGTGATAGATTCAATATCGCATCAGATAACCGCAACATATGAAGTGAGCGCGGGAATAAATAATCTTTATATAAGTAAAGGCTTGCTTTATATGGTGACACCACTTGATCCTGAGTTAAGTATTCTCGATGTCTCAAAACTGCCATCAATAAAAATGATTGCACAATATGACGCTCCAGGAACCACTGGTAACGGAAAATCCATTGAAATAAAAAATGACTCGGTATATGTAGGTCGTACCGTAGGCGGTAATGAGCTTATACAGTTGTCACGACCTAAATATGAAGATTTATCAGTAAGCACGACGACTTCGCTAGCTATAACTTTTGAGACAAAGATTGGAGCAACGGTAGATGACATGATTGCATCCCGGGATTATCTATTCATATTAACAAATAACTCGACGAAAGAGTTTCAGGTGTGGAGGAGGAATGCCTCGAGCCTGACTCTCGTGCAGACAATTGATTTGCCTGCACGGGCAGTGAACCTCGGATGTACGAAGCAGGGAAGTATTGTTGTTGCTCTCGGAACTAACGATCCATTACTCGTATTAGAACCCACGTTATGAATGAAAAGGGAATTACTCTCGTCGAAACATTGCTGTACGTTGCGCTTTTGTCGACATTTCTATCTACAGTGTTTTCAATTACATTTATGCTTTTGAGAGATAGTAGCCGTCAGTCGGAAAAAGCCTATACGTATATCGAGTATCTTGCGGTAGGTGAATTGTTGAGGAATCATATCTCTTCATCAGTAATTATTGCTCCGACGCCCATAGCCACCAGTACTTTTCTCAAGTTTTCCTCAACGACGTTTTCATATGCTCAGGATAAATGGTGTTTTACAGGCCTGTACACACTATGCCTTCCCGAGCTACCTGCGGGATTCACTTTCACAATGCCTCATCCTATGCATCTGTATATGCAATTACCCGATCTTCATCGCATGATATACTTTCATATATAAATTACACATATGTTCGTACCCAATAGCAGCACAGGTAGATCCTCGAGTAATCTCAGAGATAAACAGAACAGTCTGACTAATGATTCAGGCTCCGCTGAACAATTGCGCATGGCGCATATTAAAGTCTTGCGTGATAATGCTGAAAAGGCTCGAGCCAAAAGCGACCTCGAGCAAAAGAAACGATTGTTTGAGCTCAACAAACGTGATGCCGATGAGCGAGTGAGTCTCGTTCGGAGGTGGGAAGGAGAGCTTGTTCGAGATATTGCCGACGCTGCAACGTATCATCAGTTGGACGATAAGTTTAAAGAAAAAATAACTCAAGAAAAAACTCAAATTCACGAGACAGGTGATACAATCCAAAAATTGCAATCTGAGTTACAGGAGGAAAAGACACTAGGTGATCGTCTCAGTAGGGAATTGACTCGTCTGCAAGCCGAAGATCAATATCGAAAAAAAATGGTTGAAGGAAAAGACAAGCTGGTTGTTGATGTACAACAGAAAAAAATGCGTGAGCAAAAGGAAATTGCCCGACTACATGCTATTAATCAGCGACTGGCAGTGGAAATAAAATCCTTGGAACTAAAAGCGCGTTAATTTTTATTTTGACGAGGCAATATGCTTGGCCGACTGGATCTAGAACTGTTAGAGGTCAAGGCCTGTAATGTCAGTTTGGCATATTTTAGCATAGCCCAAACTATGGTACTCGAGCGCCTTATTTACTTTTAATTATTAAGTTTATCCGCCCTTTCTCTTTTGCTTTTTTGCTATCCGTGTCCACTAATTTAATAGGGGTGTAATTATCGAATCCATAGAATTTAGGATCACCGATTCCACCGTCCGCCTCCGTATTATGTCCCAACAAAATGCCACCTGGCTTTAAGCACGCATTCATCTCCGCGTAACATTTTCTATAAAACCCTTCTGGATTATTTTCAAAAGGAGTGCCCAGCTCTGGAACAGGGGTCATGTGATGCGTGAAAATTACATCAGCCGAGTTGATGTCAACAAATTTTGATAACTCGTTCCAAGTACCGTAACGCACAATACCATCTTCTGTTTGTGTGTTTGAATTATTATCAATACCTATTACTTTTGCACCAAAGGATTGAAAAAATCTTAACGCCTTCACGCCTGCAGTTCCCGGACCAATCTCTATAATAGTTACACCCTTTAAATTTCCATTAAAGGATTTTTCTATGATAGACATCAAAGGCAAATACTGTGTAGCTGAATCTCCTTCTACTTCCGGTGGCTCTAGAGTATATTTTTTATATTTGAGCGCAGTCTCATCTATAGATTCGTCATCAAAACCAAACGCCGTATTTATGCTCTTTTGCTTTTTTGTAGACAATTGATTTATGTCGAAACCAAAATCAGCCGAGAGCTTATCCTGTTCATCTTTTTGCCAACTGATTAACTCTTTTTTCTTTGTGTTGTATTCCTCTAAAGATATATTTGCTTTATTTGCTTCGAGAACTTCATACTCGGCATTAATCTTTTCTCGAAGTCTCTTGTACATTTCAATTTTTTGTTGGAGCTCTAATGTTTTTGGATCTTGAAGATAGTCTTCATAAACAGAAGCTGGCGTTGAGGTATGCGTACTATTATTACTTTCTAATCTATTACTAGGCTGAAGATATTCTTCCATATTTTTATATTATATCTCTTTTCCTCAAATACGTAGCTATGCAAACTTTAAAAGTCATAGCCCTGACGCGTCTCGAGCGCGCTCTTGTTGGCTATGGCAATAAGACTCGAACCCGTCATGCTTTCCGGTTTCGAAACACCGAGTATCTGGAATATTGTCGGAGTGATGTCAGAGAGCGCGCCTTCGTCGCGTAGTGTGACGCCATGATCTGTGACGATCGCAGGCACGAGATTCAGTGTATGCGCAGTATGTTTCTCGTTGGTGAATGGATCAATATTGACTTCTGCATTGCCGTGATCGGCGGTGATAAATGCTGTCCCTCCCGCGGCAATAAGTGCATCAACAACGCGACCAAACTGCAAGTCTACTTCTTCTACCGCTTCGATGATTGCGGGAACATTTGCCGTGTGTCCGACCATGTCGGGATTCGCAAAGTTGATAAAAATAAAGTTGGTTCCTGCCCCTATCTGTTCTATGGCTTTATCGGCAATAGCCTCTGCGCGCATCTTCGGTGCGAGGTCATGTGTTTTGACGTCTTTGCGACTGTCGAGCAGTATATGTGTTTCTCCAGGATATGGTTTCTCCACGCCGCCATTCAAGAAATAAGTTGCATGAGGGAATTTTTCAGTTTCAGCTATGTGTGCCTGAGTGAGTCCGGCAGCAGAAATCTCTCGGGCAAGAGTTGTTTCAATAGGGGTTTGTGGAAAGGCGACAAGCGTTTCAAACTCGGATCCATAAGAAGTCTGAGTAACGAAACAAATATTCTCAGCTTTTGATTTCTCGATCATCTTTTTCGAGAGCATTCGAGCTCGATCAGCACGAAAATTGAAAAAGAAGACCCCATCGTTTGGAGCGATCTTGCATTGCTTCACGATAAACGGTTCTAAGTGCTCGTCCATCTTGCCCTCTTTATATAATGACTTCACAAATTCAGATGGAGGAATTTCGCACACGTGACCTTTGCATTCAAAGAGCGCTTGCTCAACTCGGGTCAATCTATCCCAATTATTATCACGATCCATCGCAAAGAATCTCCCAGAAACGGTGGCGATGAAGCCGAGATCAATTTCTCGCAGAAACTTTTCCAAGTCGGCGATGTATGTTGCCGCACTTTGTGGGGCGGTGTCGCGTCCGTCAGTAAAGACGTGAAGGGCTATTTTCTTGATGCCAGCTTTTTTGGCAGCATGCATGAATGCAAAGAGGTGATCAGAATGACTGTGCACTCCGCCGTCACCGATGAGTCCTTGTACATGGAGCATAGAATCATATTTGAGTACGTGCTCAAACAATGTGAGATAGGCGGGGTTTTTTTCGTAGTCACCATTGTCTATCGCTTTTTGAATACGCACTAAATCGGTATCTATTGTTTTGCCTGCGCCGATCGTCATATGTCCCACCTCACTGTTTCCCATCTGGCCGATAGGGAGGCCAACTGCTAAACCACTTGCTTCGAGGAGGGTGTGAGGGAATGTGGACCAATACTTATCAAAATTGGGAGTCTTTGCAGAAGCGATTGCATTGTGCGTCGCGTCTTCGCGATAACCCCAACCGTCGAGGACGAAGAGCACAGCTTGTTTTTTAGTTGATGAGGAAAGTTTGTTCATTTCAAGATTATATCCTATTTATATATGGTCCGAGATGAATAACTGCAACGCACGCAACCATGATGAAGAGCAGAATGTTTGCCGCAGCAATCAATTTGCCAGTATAGAGTTCTGGATCAATGTACAACGCGACGGATTCCAATACCCACAAACTGAATGCGATGATGAAAATCAAGACATAAAGAAATTCTTGTTTTTCAACAGAGTAAACCAAAATAAATACACGGAAGAATGTCGCCCACGGTCGGCGGAGAATGAGATTGTAGAGTCGGTCAGTCATGTTTACGCCTTAAAAGCGTCTTTACCTGCAAATTTTGCATTCTTGCCGAGATCTTCTTCGATTCGAAGTAGTTCGTTGTATTTTGCCACACGATCTGTTCGGCAGAGTGAACCAGTTTTGATTTGACCGCAACCAGTACCTACCACGAAGTGTGAGATAGTAGTGTCCTCAGTTTCCCCAGATCGGTGAGAAATGACTGCTGTCATGTGTGCCTTGTGTGCCATGTTTACGGCCTCGATCGTTTCAGTCACTGTGCCGATTTGATTCAATTTGATCAAAATAGAATTTCCAGCCTTTCGTTCGATGCCCGTTTTCAAACGTGCAATATTAGTTACGAAAAGATCATCGCCGACAATTTGAACTTTTTTACCGTTTTTCTTTGTCATTAATTCATATCCCTCCCAGTCGTCTTCTGAAAATCCGTCTTCGATAGAAACGATAGGATACTTGGCAACCCATTTGGTATAGAAATCAACCATTTCAGCGGTTGAAAGTTTTTTGCCTTCTCGTTCGAGGTCATAATATCCCTTGCCGTCTGGACCTGTCTTATAGAGTTCGGTTGCTGCTCCGTCAATTGCGATTGCAATATCGCGACCTGCTTTGTAACCAGCTTTTTCGATGGCCTGCAAAATCATTTCAATTGCCGCTTCGTTCGAGGGAAGTGATGGTGCGTAACCGCCCTCATCTCCAGTCGTTGTAGACATATTATTGTCGTGAAGAAGTTTCTTCAATGTGTGAAAAACTTCAGCGCCCATTTGCAGAGCTTGTGACCAGCTCTTGGCGCCTACCGGCATCACCATGAATTCCTGAAGATCTGTCGAATTTTCTGCGTGCTTTCCACCATTCAAAATATTCATCATGGGAAGGGGGAGTGACATTGGCTTTCCTGTCTTTGCGATAGATGCAAAATATTTGTAGAGGGGTTTCTTCTGTGACTTCGCTGCAGCGTGCGCGAACGCGAGTGAAATACCGAGGATTGCATTTGCACCAAAATTTCCTTTGTTGTGAGTGCCATCCAAAATGATCATGCGGTGATCGAGAGATTCTTGTGTAAATTGTTTGCCCACGAGTGATGCTCGCAATTTTGTATTTACATTATTAACTGCTTTGAGAACTCCCTTGCCCATATATCGCTTTTTGTCGCCGTCCCGCAATTCGATTGCTTCGTGCGATCCTGTGGACGCACCCGATGGAACTGAAGCTCGGCCAAATGACCCGTCGCGAAGGGTGATATCTACTTCGACTGTCGGATTGCCACGTGAGTCGAGGATTTCTCGACCTACGATTGATTTAATCGCGGGGAGTAATCCTTTAGGCGCGGCAATTTTTTTAATTTTGATAACATTTGTCTTTGCGGAATTTGTGGCAGATTTTTTTGATGCGGACGGCATAATATTTTTATCTTTTATTTATCGATTTTTAATGTCTGTAAGGCGATTATTGTAACATATGTAATGGGGTCAGGCACCGGTTCGTTCTAGCTCACAAAAACTGTTACCGAACGTAAGGTGGATAGCTCACAAATGGGTTACCG
>JAYTSY010000010.1:0-33913 GCA_043745355.1 bacterium | reverse complement strand
AGATTATATCAATGTAGTCCACCATCAAACATCATCCCATGAAAAAGAAACTCATATCCGCTTCTCGTGTCAACTATACTCTCGGCGACCTTATCCTCGCCGTAAGCTCGTCCAGCGAGAACAGCAAAGAGACCGTGGCGGCAGTCGCAGATCTCCTCGAAAGTGGCCGCGTCCGCCTGAGCAGCCAAGGGCGCAAAGTCCGCGCACGCGTTTACTGACCTTGTGCAGCCAAGCACGCATCAAATTCACAGTCCTCACGACGTCCCACGACGCCGTGAGGACTGAATTTTTTACATGGCATTTTGCCGACACGGATGATACTATAATGCCAACAAACAGCACTTTTGTGGTGTCCCTGAATACTTCATATGCACGAAAGAGAAAACAGAATTCTATCTTTTTGGAAAAAAAATGACATTTTTCAAAAATCACTCGATAAGCCTTCGCCAAAGGGCAATTTTGTATTTTATGATGGTCCGCCATATGCAACTGGGCTTCCGCACTATGGTCATGTTTTGCCAACGACAGTCAAAGACATTATTCCTCGGTACAAAACAATGCAGGGATTCCATGTGCCTCGAAGGTGGGGTTGGGATTGTCACGGATTGCCGATTGAGAATTTAATCGAAAAAGAGATGGGGCTCAAAAGCAAACGAGAGATCGAAGAGCTCGGCGTGGAGAAATTTAATACTGCCGCACGAAACAGTGTGCTCCGATACGCTGATCAATGGAAAGAAATCATTCCACGACTCGGGCGATGGATTGATATGGACAATGACTACCGCACGATGGATGCATCGTACATGGAGTCGGTCATGTGGTCGTTCTGTGATCTCAATAAAAAAGGATTTGTATACGAAGGATACAAGGTCATGCCGTTCTGTCCTCATTGTGGAACGTCACTTTCAAACTTTGAGGTTGCTCAGGGATATAAAGACATCACTGATATTTCTGCATTTGTAAAATTTGAAATCATCGGTGAACCGAAGACATATGCGCTTGCATGGACAACGACTCCGTGGACGTTACCGGGGAATGTGGCGCTCGCTGTCAACCCTGAATTGTCATATACGAAAGTTGAATTGAATGGTGAGTCGTTTTGGGTTGCGAGCGGGCTCGTTGAAAAGGTGTTTGGCGAGAATGCAAAAGATTTGTCGGCAGTCGAAGTGGTTAAAGGCGCGGCGCTTGTAGGAAAGTCATACAAGCCTGTGTTTCCGTATTACGCGAACGAAGGCACTCTCCCTGGTGATCACGAAGCGCGCCGCGCAAACGCTTGGAAGATATATGCAGCTGATTTTGTCACCGCAGAAGACGGGACGGGTATTGTACACATTGCGCCAGCATACGGGGAAGATGATATGACCTTGAGTCGTACACATGATCTGCCGATTATTCACCATGTGAATGCTGAAGGATTATTTGTTTCTGAAATAAAAGAGTTTGCGGGGCAATCGGCCAAACCAAAAGACGATCATCAAAAAGGCGACATTGAAATCATCAAGTATCTCGCGCACCCACAGGAGGGAAGAGCTGACTACACCGCACTATTTAAAAAGGAAAAATATATTCACTCATATCCTCATTGCTGGCGATGTAATACGCCACTTTTGAACTTGGCTACATCATCGTGGTTTATTAAGGTCACCGCTCTCAAAGAAAAATTGATTGAAGAAAATAATAAGACACAATGGACACCGCATGAGATCGGCGATGGACGTTTCGGCAAATGGCTAGAGGGTGCTCGTGATTGGGCAGTGTCACGTTCTCGATATTGGGGATCTCCACTTCCAGTCTGGCGTGGTGAAAAAAGCGGTAAGACCGAATTTGTAGGAAGCGTGTTAGAACTCAAAGAAAAATTGCGGCCTGCGGGAAATGCGAACTCAATTGTCCTCATGCGTCACGGTGAGGCGGAATCAAATCTCACAGATGTTATTAGTTCACAAAAGCTTGATGAGTATGGACTGACTGATCTCGGCCGCACACAGGTAAAAGAGGGCGCGGAGCGATTGAAAGAAGGAGATCCTGTCACAATTATCTATTGTTCGGATTTGCGACGCACCAGAGAGACTGCAGAAACCGTCGCCACGGAAATCGGTTATGACAAGACCAAGATTGTTTTCGATGCTCGCCTCCGAGAGCTTAACGGTGGTGATTTTGACGGACAGAACTGGGCTGTTCGCGGTGCGTACTTCAAGGATATGAATGAGCGCATTTTCAAGCGTGTACCAAACGGTGAATCGGTGGAGGATGTAAAGCGTAGAGTGAATGAATTTTTGTACGATATAGATACACGACACAAAGGTGAGCGTATCCTCGTTGTTACTCATGGATTGCCGGTGCGATTGGCGATGCATACTGCAGCAGGCAAAACAACGCGTGATCTCGTGCGCGCAGGCTGGACTGATATTTCTGATCCGAATGCGTCACTACACGAGTGTGATTTTGTACCACTTCCACACAATGAAATGTTCGAACTTGATCTTCATCGTCCATACATCGACGCAGTGACATGGCAAAATACAGATGGCGAGATTATGCGACGCGTGCCAGAGGTCTTTGATGTTTGGTATGACTCGGGCTCTATGTCGTTTGCACAAAACCATTATCCGTTTGATAACGAGGAGGTATTGCTTGCAAAGAACAGTCCGCTTTTTCCTGCAGATTTTATTGCCGAAGGACTTGATCAAACACGAGGATGGTTCTATTCACTCCTTGTCTTGTCTGCTGGGCTGTTCGACCGATCTGCGTACAAGAGAGTTATTGTTAATGGTCTCATTCTCGGCGAGGACGGTCGCAAGATGTCCAAAAGTTTAAAAAATTATCCCGACCTTATGCCGACAGTTGAGCGTTACGGAGCTGATGCGTTGCGTTACTTCCTCGTGTCATCTCCTGCGGTGCGTGGTGAGGAAGTGGCTTTCACTGAAAAAGGGCTCGACGATGTAAACAAAAAGCTTTTCAATCGATTGGAGAATGTATTTACGTTTTATGACACGTACGCAGAAAAGGGTAATGACTCGAAAGTTGGGGAACACTATGTGCTCAGCGCGCATGTCCTCGATCAATGGATCATCGCGCGTACTTATGGACTCATTGCCGAAGTTACCAAACATCTCGAAGGGTTTGAGCTTGATCGGGCATCACGCCCAATTGCAGATTTTATTGATGATCTCTCAACGTGGTATCTCAGACGTTCCCGTGAGCGATTCAAGGGCGACGACAAGGCTGACAAGGAATGTGCATTGAATACAACTCGTTATGTGCTCGACAAACTCGCCCATGTTATGGCACCGTTCACACCATTTATCGCCGAGGATCTCTACCAAAAAGTACGGAGCGCAAATTTTGCCGAGAGTGTGCATCTTGAAGCTTGGCCAAAGATCCATCCTGTGGACACCGAACTTTTGACAGATATGGCAGCATTGCGCAAGATCGTTGAATCAGGCCTCGCGCTTCGCGCTAAATCCGGAATCAAAGTGCGTCAACCACTCGCATCATTTACCTATGATAAATCTGTCTCACTACTTTCTGTTGAACTCGAAACAATTCTCGCTGATGAATTAAATGTTAAAGCGGTAATTCCAGGAACTGAATGTGCCCTCGACACAAATATTACTGACGAGTTAAAAGCAGAGGGGCAAGTACGTGAACTCATTCGCGGTATTCAGGAATTGCGTAAAACAACAGGCCTCACACCGTCTGACATAATCACGATACACGTGGATGCCGATGAAACTGCTCGTCGGACTATTGATACTCATAAACATATGCTCATGAGGGCCGTTCAAGCAGAGCTTCTTGAATACGCATTGATT
This sequence comes from bacterium, assembly GCA_043745355.1. Lineage (GTDB taxonomy): Bacteria > Patescibacteriota > Minisyncoccia > Phycocordibacterales > CAIZLB01 > JBDKLC01. The sequence goes on along the minus strand of JAYTSY010000010.1, from coordinate 30,101 downwards.
GAGCAAGGTAATAAAATAGAGGCTGATGGCATCAGTGTCACCATTCTGATCGGAAAGGTATAATAAGAGTGTGTATCATATCTACCATACGGACGGGTTCATCATCGACAGCCAGGACACTGGTGAAGCAAATAAGTTGGTGACACTTTATACTGCTGATCTCGGATTAGTCATGGCATCAGCGCAGGGCGTGCGCACACCGCAGTCAAAATTGCGACAATCCTTGCAGGATTTATCTTTTGCTTCGCTTGCACTGGTTCGTGGCAAGGAATTGTGGAGGGTGACAAACGCGAGAAAATTGATTTCTTTGTATGACAAGCGATTGCCCGTGGGGTGCAGAATACTGATGGCTCGGGTACTCGGATTGGTGAAACGGCTAGTGCGGGGTGAAGCGCGAAATCCTGAGCTGTATTCGATTATTTCGAGTTTATCGGGATTTTGTTTTGCTGGGCGTGCGTCACTCAAAGACAAAGAGTCACTGGAGTCGGTGGAAATCATCGCCTCACTCCGTATACTGGCAAGCCTCGGGTATGCACCTGAAGAGGAAGAGTTGTCTGTATATCTGAAACATGTTGATGAATGGAATGAAGAGTTGACCATGATGATGAAAGGGGATAAGGCGCGCGCGCTCCCTGCAGTCGCGCGCGCCATCCGCGAATCGCATCTTTAGTGTTTAGTGATATAATTTTCATATATGTCTCTCGACGACAGCCGCATTGAACAATTAAAAAAGAAATTGTATTCGCAGACCGAAAAAGATTCGGTCCCGCATCGTGTGCGACTTCATCCGCATTCGTCTCTCGCGAGCAAGGGCTGGCAAGGGGACACTGAAGATCAAAACCCCGTTATGGGATTTGATGATGCTCGTGAACGCGTTGGGTACGGTTCCAACAATAGATTGATGAAAGGGCTAGTGATTGGAGCGTTCATGTTTTTCATACTCGCAGTAGCAGTTGCGGCATATATTTTTTTAGCAGGTTCAAATGTCGTTTCGCCAAACAATATTGATATTCAAATGAGCGGGCCGGTCGCTTCGCCTGCTGGAGAAGAGCTATCGCTTGATATTGATATTCATAACAAGAATCCATCCGAGCTACAATTGGCTGATTTGGTCATTACATACCCGGAAGGATCTCGGAGGGCAAATGACAAGATCAGTCCACTTATTACTGACCGCATTTCGATCGGTACGATCGGGGCTGGAAAAAACGTGCGCAAAACAATCAAATCGATTTTGTTTGGTGAAGAGAATGTAAAAAAAGAAATCAAAGTCACTCTCGAATACCGTGTACCAGGCTCGAGCAGTATTTTCGTTAAAGATAAAATTTATCCAATTTTCATCGGAAATTCACCGGTTACACTTACTGTCGATACACTCAAAGAGATAACCGCAGATCAACAGGCTCAATTTAAAATTACTCTTGTTTCAAACTCGACATCGATCATTAAAGGACTTCTCCTCAAAGTTGACTATCCATTCGGTTTCCAGTATGCATCGGGCATACCTGCACCTGCTTCGGGCAATGACACATGGTCACTGGGCGATCTTGAACCAGGTGGAAAGCGCGAAATCACTTTGATTGGAAAAATCGTCGGGGGCAATAATGAAGAGCGCGTATTTAATTTCTCAACAGGGACGCAGGATCCAAATAATTCAACTTCAATCAAAACCGTTTTTGTGACAAGTTCCGCATCAGTTTCAGTCAAAAAACCATTTTTAGCTGCAGATATTTCATTGAACGGAGATGGATCGAACGTTGTTGCCGTGGATGCGGGAGATGATGTCAAGGGAGAGGTCACGTGGCAGAACAATCTTGATGTTCCTGTTAACGATGTGGTCATCCAAGCGCACATTACGGGTAGCATGCTCGACAAGACAACTGTAGTAGGTGATAGAGGATTTTACCGATCGATTGATAGTACAATCATTTGGGACAAGACGACATTGCCGGATCTCGCTGAAGTGACGCCGGGCGGCCTCGGGCGAATCCAATTCTCACTTGCATCACTCCCTCCAAATACCCCAAACAACTCGAGCTTCCGCCGCCCGGCCCTAACCATCGATTTATCGATCAAAGCAAAGCGTCTCAACGAGAATCGTGTGCCTGAAGACATCGCATCCACTATCTCTCGTCAGCTCAAAATCCAGTCAGGCCTCGTCATGAAGACTCGTATTGTTCGCAACGTTGGACCATTCCAAAACACAGGACCGTTGCCGCCTATCGCAGACAAAGAATCCACATACACCGTTATCGTTAATGTATCAAATTCCTTCAATACGGTAAAAAATGTTGTTTTCACAACGACTCTTCCCACATATGTAAAATGGCTCGGCGTCGTGAACCCCGCAAATTCAAACGCACTTTATAGTGCAGATAAACATCAGGTGACGTGGACCCTTGGTGACATTGCGCCAGGTACTGGATATGATGCGAGTGCTAAAGAATTTGCATTCCAAGTATCATTGTTGCCGAGCATCAGTCAGGTCGGTAGCGCGCCGACAGTGGTGAACGCTCAACGCATTGCGGGTCAGGATGCATATACAAATACGACTATTCAGGATACCGAACAACTTCTGGATACACAGATATCTACAGACCCGACGTTCGTTTACGGGCAAGATAAAGTGCAGAGATAATTATATAAAAAAATTGAGTGGCAAAAACGGCGCAGAGGAGATCATCTCCCCTGCGCCGTTGAATTACATGACACACACTTCTAACTGCTATGTCGTCACGTCATGCTGTTGCTGGTTGCTGCTTCCTCCGAGCTGCCGCTTCTTGAGCAGCTGTTTGATTGGCGCGTTCCCGTGCCAAAATTGCTTCGAAGTTTTCCGCGGCGAATTCATTCCACGACGGTGCCTTGGGGATGGCAGTTTTTTTCTTGGTTTCTGCAGGGACCAGTATGAGGCCATTGCGGTTCTCCGTCCGTGTGCTTAGCGCAATGATGAACCACGCTCCGTTTAAGGTTTTGCTACTGAGTGCTGTTGCTGTCGCGCGCTCCTTGGCGAGACTGTAGGGCTCCAGCCCAAAAGTCATTCGCTCCTCGATGAGGAAGCGCTCGACTTTTCCGTTGACACGGAGGTGAATCACTACGTATCCCATGATTTTGCGATCCACTTCGCCGACAAGTTGGTACTTCCTAAAGGGCCACAGTTTAGCGAGGGTGAAGTGCTCGATGCCTTCGTGGACGATCGTCTTTTGGCCGACAATCGTTCGGAGGACCAGTTCGCCTGTCGAACTGAAGTGGCAAGCGATGAACGCTGCTGTGAGGGTGAGGGTGACGACGACAGTCGCCACCGCGATGTTTTGTTCCACGACCCAGATGGTCGCGACGATGGGGTGCACGTTATCCTGGGTGTAGCCCAGATAGAACGCGTATGCAAGGAGGACGATGAACGCCGCTCCGAACGTGTTAAACGTTTTCATAGTTAGGTTGGGGTGTGCCACGTCAAAGATCTTGCCCCGGAAGGGACTAGATGTCCCCGACGGTTATTTGGCTGGTCCGAATTATACCACTTATAACCATAAAGGCAAGCTTGCAATCTAGTTATCCCCAGTTTCGGGCAAGATTGAAATAAAGGCCAAAAAAGCATATAGTTAAGCCCTTATATGGAAAAAATCATTTCTCTCTGCAAGCGCCGGGGCTTCATCTACCAAGGTTCTGAGATTTATGGTGGCCTCGCGGGTACGTGGGATTATGGGCCACTCGGTGTTGCTTTGAAGCGCAATATCGAGCAGTTGTGGTGGAAGCGGTTTGTGCTGGACAGGGAAGACATGTATGGCATCGATGCCGCGATTTTAATGAACCAGAATGTATGGAAATCATCTGGTCATGTTGCCGGATTTGCCGACCCACTCGTCGAAGATCTCAAAACAAAGAAGCGTTACCGTGTCGATCATTTACTCGAAGATTCCGGTATTGATCCTAAAGGCATGAGTTTTACTCAAATGGATGCACTGATCAAAGAAAAGGGCATCAAGAGTCCGGATGGAAATGCGCTCGGAGATGTTCGCCAGTTCAATATGATGTTCAAAACAAATATCGGTGCAACTGAAGATGAAACATCTATTTCGTATCTCCGACCTGAGACGGCGGGCGGAATGTTCGTCAATTTTAAGAATGTCGTCGATTCATTTCATCCAAAGCTACCATTTGGAATGGCACAGATCGGTAAAGCATTCCGTAATGAAATCGCTCCTCGCGATTTCATCTTCCGAGTACGGGAACTCGAACAGATGGAGATAGAATATTTTGTACGACCAACTGAATGGGAAGAAGTGTTCGAGCATTTTCGTAAAGAAGTATTTGAATTCACAAATGATATCGGATTGGATCAGAATAAGATCCATGAACTTGAAGTTTCCGACGGAGACCGTGCTCATTATTCAAAGCGTACGATTGATTTTGAATTTGATTATCCATTCGGTCGCAAGGAACTCTATGGTCTCGCATACCGAACTGATTTCGATTTGAAAAGTCATACTGAGGGGTCAGGCACCGATTTATCATATTTTGACGAAGAGACAAAAGAGCGACTCGTGCCGCATTGTATTGAGCCGTCATTTGGAGTGGGGCGCACGTTGCTCGCGGTTCTTACTGATGCATATTCAGAAGACACACTTGGCGATGAACCACGTGTGTTCCTCAAACTTTCTCCAAAGATTGCACCCGTCATTGTCGCAGTGTTTCCACTCCTCAAGAATAAACCTCAGCTTGTAGAGAAGGCGAGAGAGGTATTCACTGAGCTAAAAAAGAAATTTGGACGCGTGATGTTTGATGATAACGGAAATATTGGTAAGAGATATCGAAGACAGGATGAGATTGGTACTCCGTATTGCGTGACTATCGATTTCGATACGATTGAAAAAGATAATCTAGTGACGCTTCGCGATCGTGACACGGGAACACAGGAGAGAATCAGTGTCGCTGACCTTATCGAAAAAATTGGACAAAATATCTAACTAGTGGCACTATGACGGCAGTTTTCGCACGTCACCTTTTGCGATTCACCACCAATAAAACAATGTCTGTAACAATTCGAGGGATTCACATCCCACGACGGGGGTGTGCGGTTCTTTGCAAAGATTAAATCTATGACTCTTTATTCCCTCAGTCTCCGTTTTCTGGAGATTCCGCTTGCGGTCCGCAATCCTGCCATAGCTCAGCAGTTTTTGTCGAAACTGGGTTTCGAAAAAATTACTACCACCAAAGATGGCGAGAAAGAATCTCCCTGGGTGTTCATGCGATTTACTGGTCAGGTGGGAACCACCACGATTAAGCTCTTTTCACTTCCCGAGATTCCTGTGGAGTTTCTCGGGACTCTGACGGTTGACCCGGGAAACGATCTTGACATTGCGATTCAGGTGCTCACGACGTATGCAGGAGCAAAAGTCTTGCTCGCCCCTCGTGACGGGGAAGCCGGCAGTCGATTCGCGGTCATCGAGGAACCAGTTAGCGGTCTGCGCCTTCACATGGTTCGCCGTATCCTCTCGTGACCCCGTTCCATAAAGTTCTACGACACCCACCTCGCTCCGGCGACGGTGGGTGTTTCGCATTTATCCCTCTCTTTGATACACTTCCAACATGAAATTTACTAAACACAAACTACCAAACGGTCTTCGATATATCCTCGCTCCCATGGCAAATACCCAAGCTGTGACTGCCATGGTTCTTGTCGGCACAGGTCTCATGTATGAAGACAAAAAAGATAATGGCCTCGCACATTTTCTCGAACACATGTGTTTCAAAGGTACGAGTGCGCGACCGAGTTCTGCGGCGATTGCGGAAGAGTTTGATAATCTCGGGGCAAAGCACAATGCATTCACGGGAAGTTATTCAACAGGCTATTGGGTGAAGGGACATAAAAAGGATTCTGTAAAACTTTTGGAAATGATTGCTGATGTGTACCTCGATCCGCAATTTCCGCAGAGTGAGATCGAAAAAGAAAAGGGAGTAGTTATACAGGAAATAAATATGTATGAAGATGATCCTTCTGCAAAAGCAGGGCAGTTGATTGATGAGTTGATGTATCCAAATCAAGCAGCAGGGAGAAGTATTGCTGGAACAAAAGAAAGTGTTAATTCATTCACACGCGAGGACTTGATGCGATATCACAAGACACATTACACTCCAGGAAATACCGTGGTCGTTGTAGCAGGAGGAATTGATGTTAAAAAGATTGCGCAACAGATCACAAAACAGTTTGGAAAAGTTAAAAAGATAAAAGCGCCGGCGCTCCAGAAGACGACAGTCGCACAAAAGGCGCCGGCGGTTAATTTATTTTATAAAGAGACTGATCAAACTCATTTTGTATTGTCATTTCACGCGCCGACAATGTTTGATAAGCGAACTCACGATGTTTCAACACTTTCAACAATTCTTGGCGAGAGCAGTAGTTCGCGATTATTTAAAAAAATGCGAGAGGAACTCGGCATTTGCTATTATATCGGATCGGCGTTCCAAGCAGGGATGGATAACGGCGCATTTACTATTTATGCAGGTGTCGCCAACGATAGGCTAGAAGAAGCAGTAAATGGAATTATGGAAGAATTGAAAAAGATAGTTAAAGAAAAAGTGACAAATGAAGAACTTCAACGCGCCAAGAATATTCGTATGTCCGGCCTTGTCTTGAATTTAGAGGCCTCGAACGCCGTTGCGGACAGAGTTTCTTTTCAAGAGCTTTATCATAAACGTATTCGGACCGTAGAGGAGTCATCAAAGCGAATTGAGGGGGTCAAGGTCTCTGCAGTAGGGACTGTCGCCAAGGAGATATTCCAGTCAAAAAAGGCCAATTTGGCAGTAGTAGGTCCACATAGGGGTCAGACCCTATTGTTAAAATTACTCAAGACATTATCTTAGGAGGGGTCTGACCCCTAGGGCAAATTGTGATATTGTTAGGGTAATGAAACAAACCGTCTCTATTGATATTACTCTCAGTTCTATCATCAAGGTTGCCTTGGTCGGTATCGGACTCGTTCTCCTGTATCAATTGCGGGGATTTTTGCTTGTACTTCTCACGGCGGCGGTCATCGCATCGGTCATTGAGCCAGGTACAAAATGGTTTGTATCTAAACGCATTCCTCGCGCCGCCGCTGTCATTGTCATGTATGTGCTTATCGTCGCGGTATTTGCCGCTGTCATTTCATTTATTTTGCCGCCATTGTTTAGCGAAACGATAAACGCCATGAATGGTTTGCCGAAATATATAAAGACGATTGATATTTTAACGCCACTCCAAGGTCAGTCATTTGCAGGTTTTAAAAATCTATTTCCCGATATTCCAAGTACGATTTCGGTGGGGGACATGGTCAGCCTTGTCACGAGTACGATCTCAAGTTTTTCTGGTGGCGTGTTTGATACAGTGAGCAGTTTCTTCGGAGGCATCATCAGTTTTATACTGGTGATCGTCATCTCATTTTATTTGTCAGTACGTGAGGACGGTATAGGAGAATTTTTGGAAATTCTTACTCCTATCGAATATGAACCCTACGTTCGTGGTTTATGGCGACGATCTCAAGAAAAGATTGGCCGATGGATGCAGGGGCAGATTTGTCTCGCCGTCGTCGTCGGCGTGCTTGTGTATGTCGGTCTGCTTATTGTTGGAGTAAAACACCCACTACTTCTTGCATGTCTCGCTGGATTATTTGAACTCATCCCTGTCGTCGGCATGACGCTCTCTGTTGTGCCTGCATTTTTCCTCGCACTGCTTGATGGTGGTATCGGACTTGGACTCATCGTCATTGCGGTCTATTTATTTATTCAGCAAATTGAAGCACACCTCATCTATCCGCTCGTAGTAAAGAAGATCATTGGGGTGCCGCCACTTCTCGTGATTATTGCGCTCGTTGCGGGAGCGGAGCTCGCAGGGCTCGTTGGGGCCTTGCTTGCTGTGCCGATTTCAGTAGCATTGATGGAGTACCTCGGTGACGTTGAAAAGCGTAAGCGCATGTCGACCCATCAAAAGTAATACGTAAAATAATTTACAGATATGTCCGAAAAGAATACATTTTATATAACAAGTCCTATATTTTACCCAAATGGCAAATTGCATATTGGTCATGCTTACGTGATGACCGTGTGCGATATCTTGGCTCGCTATCACCGACTCATGGGTGACGATACTTATTTTTTGACTGGTTCAGACGAAAATAGTGCAAAGATCGAAAAAGGTGCAAAAGAAGCAAATCTTCCGGTTCAGACTTTTTTGCAGAACAATACTGATGATTTTAAAAAACTTTTTACACAAATTGGGGCGGAGTACGATCAATTCATTCGTACGAGTGATGAAAAGGTTCATTGGCCTGGAGCACAGCTCATGTGGCAGAAGCTTGTGGAAGCAGGGGATATATATAAGTCATCATACAAAGGTTTGTACTGCCCTGATTGCGAAGCATTTTACACTGAAAAGGATTTGGTCGACGGGAAGTGCCCATTTCACTACAAACCCGTGCAGACTATTGAAGAAGAAAACTATTTTTTCAAGCTTTCAAAATATGGAGAAAAAATAAAAAAAGCTATTATATCTGGTGAAATGGAAATCATGCCAGTCTCAAGAAAAAATGAAATTTTATCAGTTCTCGAAAGTGGATTGCAAGATGTCAGCTTTTCTCGACCTGCAAAAGAGTTGCGCGGGATTCCAGTCCCCGGTGATTCAACACAGATTATATATGTATGGTGCGATGCGTTGGTCAATTATATTTCAGCACTAGGATATGGTCGCTCAGATGATGAATTGTTCAAAAAGTTCTGGCCGGCGGATGTGCATGTCATCGGAAAGGATATTTTACGTTTCCACGCAGCGATTTGGCCCGGCATGCTTCTTTCCGCCGGCCTCCCACTCCCAAAACATCTCCTTGTCCACGGGCTCATCATGTCTCAAGGCAAGAAAATGTCTAAGAGTCTCGGTAATGTTATTGATCCGGAGCAGCTCTTGTCAGAATTTGGTGGGGAAGCACTTCGCTATTATGCAGCGCGACATATCCCTTTATATGACGATGGAGAAATGACCATGGATTCATTTCGTGATGCGTACAATTCGGGTCTTGCAAATGGGATTGGAAATCTCACGAATCGTGTGATGAAAATGGCGGAAACACATCTCACGGAAGCTGTTGCGGTAGGGGTCAGACCCCTCCCTCAAAAATATAAAGATGTATTTGATGCTTTCGAAATAAATAAAGCAGCAGAGATCGTGTGGGCAGAAATTGCTGCAATGGATTTACTCATTCAAGAAACTGCACCGTTTAAGTTAGTGAAGGAAGACAAAGAGAAGGCAGTGGAGATTATCAAAGGACTTGTCGTGCGTCTTTATGCAGTTGCAGAAATGCTTAATCCGATTTTGCCTGAGACATCGGAGAAGATTAAGACGGCTGTTAAAGAAAATAAAATGCCAAGGGAGGCGTTGTTTCTAAGAAAGTAATTTGGAGATATAATTTAAAAATGATTAAAATTATAATTGGAATCATTTTAGGTTTTCTAATCGCAACAGTTTTTTATTTTCCAAAAGCAATCGAATCAGGTTCTGGTGTTCCAACAGGGCCTAATTTTAAATCATACAGCTCAGAAAGATCTTGTTTTGGTTTAAAAGTTAAAGATTATAATCCTATTCCAGAAGGGAGTAATGTATCTTGTTTGGGGATCCCTTACGGGGAATACGTTATTGTAAAATGAAACCTCAATACATCGACACTCACTCCCACATCCAACTCGACGCGTACGATATTGATCGTACTGAGGTGTTAAACCGTGCCCACGACGCAAACATTTGGATGATAAACGTCGGCACCGATCTTGAATCATCAAAAAAAGCAGTTGATTTGTTAGGGGAGGGAGTTTATGCAATCGTCGGACAACATCCCACATCCCTCGAAGCTTTCCACAAAGAAGAATATCGCAAGCTCCTCGAAGATCCACGGGTCATCGGTATCGGCGAATGCGGTCTCGATTTTTTCCGGGATAAAAAAGAAGATGTGTTTGAAACTCAGAGCCGTGTATTTCGTGAACAAATCGAATTGGCAATCGAGCTCGATAAACCGCTCATGATTCACGCCCGTAATTCCTACGCAGAAATTTTAGAAATTCTTGATGAATATTTAACCACCCCTGGTACACAATTGAGGGGAAACGTCCACTTCTTTGCTGGCTCCATCGAAGAAGCTCAGGCGTTTCTCGATCGAGGTTTCACCCTCTCTTTTACAGGAGTCATTACCTTTGCCAAGGAATACAAGGGTTTGGTCCAGATGGTACCGCTGGATCGAATCATGTCTGAAACTGACTGTCCCTACGTGACACCAGTGCCTTTTAGAGGTACTCGAAACGAACCACTCTATGTGCGCGAAATCGCTCACAAAATCGCTGATATCAAGGGTATAGACGTTGAGATCGTTAAAAAAGCCCTAGTAGACAATGCAATACGGCTTTTTCGGTTGCACTAACCCCTATAGCTGTGATAGTCTGTAACCCATGTCAAAAGAACAGCAAATCGACCACACAGAGCAGCAAGAGGGCGTCAATGTATATGAGCTCGGATTCCATTTCCTTCCGACCATCGCAGAGGACGACATTGCGGTTCAGTTTTCTCAGCTTAAGTCATTGATTGAGAAACGAGGAGGCGAGTTCATCGCGGAAGATTTTCCGAAGATGATTCCTCTGGCATATGAGATATCGAAAACTATAAAGACCTTGAAGAAGCGTTTTGAAAATGCGTACTTCGGATGGGTCAAGTTTACTCTCAAGCCGGAAGACATCGTCGAATTGGAGAAGGAGGTCAAGGCCTTCGATCCTATCCTACGCTACCTCGTGATCAGTACAGTGAGAGAAAGCACCCTCGTTGGGTCATTAAAAGAAGGACGAGAGGCTCGGGAAGGCAAAACAGAATCAAAAGACGGCAAGCCTAAGTCACCAGCAAAGGATGGCGAAGCTGCACCTATCAACGAAGCAGAAATCGACAAGTCGATTGATGCTCTCGTGAAGTAGTGTACAAATAAGTTATAATAGAGGGTAAAGATCGGTCGGGAATATTATGTAGAGGGGAGTTAATAGCAAATGCACATATGTACTTAAACAAAGCATTAGTCATTGGAAATCTCACTCGGGATCCTGAACTCAAGTCATTGCCTTCAGGTATCCAAGTAGCAAGTCTTTCTGTCGCTACGAACCGTGTCTGGAAAGATCAGAACGGAGCAAAGCAGGAAAGTACTGACTATCACAACGTCGTTGTCTTCGGCCGACAAGCGGAAACTGCCGCACAGTACCTCAAAAAAGGAAGCTCAGTACTCGTCGAAGGACGAATGCAGACTCGTAGCTGGGACGGTCAGGATGGCAAGAAACAGTATCGTACTGAAATTGTCGCAGATCGAGTACAGTTTGGACAACGTCCAGGTGGCGCTCCGGCAGGAGGTGGCTCATACGCTCCGTCTGCAGGGTCATCCGCAAGTGCTGCTCCAAAGAGCGCTGGTAAAAAAGGCGACGACGAGGGAGACAAGAAAGGCAAGAACGCTCTCGAGTCTATGGATTCAATCTCATACCCAGAGGAGGAAATAAACCCAGAAGATATCCCATTTTAAGAATTTACATTATTAATTATTAGACGTATTATCAAAATTGCATGAACAGTTCAAAACAGTGTTACTTCTCACAGAACAATATTCAGCACATCGACTACAAAGAAGTTGAGATGTTGAAGAAATTTCTCAATCCGCACTCGCGACTCCTCGCTCGAAAGCGAACAGGCGTCACTGCAAAGAATCAACGCAAGCTCGCTAATGCGATCAAGCGTTCTCGATTCATGGCACTTCTTCCGTACGTTGCCGCGTAAAGGGGGGCAGACACCCTTTTTGCAAAAGCCTCCGCAATATACTGCGGAGGCTTTTGTATTTAAGGAAAGTCATGTATGATTCAAAACTAAACAATTAGAAAGAAGGTGATTAGTATGCGTAGACAGTTTTGTTCTTTAGATAATTTGGTGTCCACATGGGTGCTCCACAATGATTCGGAATTACAGGGACGGGTTCAGACGGGGGAATTACTTGTATTGGAAGTTTCAACTGGAAGCATCCTCGCTACGGTGACAAGCGTTACTTTTAGCAGAGAGGAAGTGATTCTGATTCTTGATCTTAAACCAACTTGGGGTGAATTGATTTCAGTTTTTCCTCATTCTGGCACCTTATATCTCGTGTGGACACTGACCGATGTGTGAGCCCGACGTTCAAAACGTCGGGCTCTTTCATTCTCTAAGGTCGCAATTTGCGACCTTAGAGATTAGAATAAACTTTATCATTACTTTATTTTTAATTTAGCTGAGTTGCGTATTGTTAAAGGATGAAAAACATACCAGACTTATCACACAAAATCGAAATTATTAAGGAGAGGGTTTATTTTATTAGAAACCAGAAGGTGATGTTTGATAAGGATTTAGCTGAATTGTATGGAGTCGAAGTTAAGGTGTTGAATCAGGCAGTGAGAAGAAATATCGAACGTTTTCCGCCAGACTTTATGTTTCAGCTTAAGAAAGATGAGTTAAATGAACACCACTCTCTAAGGTCACAAATTGTGACCTTAGAGAGTGGTAAAAGTGGAAGAGGGAAGTACGCAAAATATGATTCCTTTGTCTTCACCGAACAGGGCATTGCAATGCTTTCAAGTGTCTTAAAAAGCACTCGAGCTATTCAAGTAAACATTCAGATTATGCGTGCATTTACCGCTCTACGCCGCATGACCGAAATGTACGGAGATGTTAAGGAGAAGATTCAAGAAATGGAAAAAGAGTATGGAGAAAAGTTCACTCAGATTTTTAAAATACTTAGTGTTTTAACCAATGAAGGTGAGTCTCCAAAGAAAAAAATAGGTTTTAAGGTAACTTAGGATTACTTTCCTACTCGCTCGACGTACTCACCAGTTTCAGTATTGATGCGTACAATATCATCTGGATTGATGAAGAGGGGAGCATTTACTGTTGCCCCTGTCTCAAGAGTGATAACTTTATTGCCACCTTTTGCTGTGTCACCCTTAACTGCGGGCGGTGCATCGGTCACTCTGAGCTCTACTTTTACAGGAAGTTTGATGCCAAAGATTTTGTCGTCATAGACCATAGCTTCGACAATAGAGTTTGCTTTGAGAAATTTTATACCGTCACCAAGCATTTCTGACGCAATCGTAAATCGCTTACTGGCATCGGTTTCTTCACAGAACCACCACTCACCCCGGCTGTTGTAGAGGTATTTTACTTTCTTACTTTCAATTTCAGCTTCATCAACTTTGTCAGAAACGTGGAATGAGTGCTCTACAATGCGGCCGCTCAAAACGTTTCGCATTTTTGTGGCATTTACAGGCTTTCGCTGCTGTTTGCGGAAGACGTGAGAGGCCAATACTTCATAAGGTTCGTTTTCAAAAACAATAAATTTTCGTAGTGTTATTTCATTATATTCAAGCATAGTAGGGGCATTCTAGACTAAAAGAGGGTGAATGTCTACGACGATGCTTGCTCCTTGAGTTTTGCGCGAATCTCTTTGAGTATGTCGTTTCCAATCTTTACATTTTCTTTGAGGAATTGGCGTGTGGCGTCATACCCCCGACCAAGTTTGACCTCGCCATAGCTGTATGAAGTACCACTTTTTGTGATGATTGCCATCTTTTCACCGAGTGCAATGAGTTCACCTTCACGTGAAATACCCTCGTTGTACATGAGATCAAATTCTGTCTGACGGAATGGAGCTGCAACTTTATTCTTCACCACTTTTACGCGACATCGTCCTCCCATGATCTCTTCTCCTTTCTTAATCTGAGCAATTCGACGGATGTCCAGTCGTACAGATGTATAGAACTTGAGCGCCTTGCCTCCTGGGGTAGTCTCGGGATTTCCGAACATGACGCCGATTTGCATACGAATCTGATTGATGAATATGACGACTGTTTTCGATTTTGCCACAATGGCGGTCAATTTTCGTAGAGCTTGAGACATAAGGCGAGCCTGTTTACCCATGTGAGATGCCCCCATGTCTCCCTCGATTTCGTCTTTTGGGGTGAGTGCCGCAACGGAGTCAATGACAATCACATCGAGCTTGCCAGAACGCACAAGACTTTCTACGATCTCCAGTGCTTGTTCTCCTGTATCAGGTTGAGAAATGAGAAGTTGATCAATTTTAACACCGAGTCGCTTTGCGTAGTCCGGATCCATCGCATGTTCAGCATCAATAAAGGCACAAATCCCACCTTTCTTTTGAGCTTCTGCAATGACGTGAAGTGAAAGAGTGGTTTTACCAGATGACTCAGGGCCAAAAATTTCTACAATGCGTCCACGGGGGAGTCCTCCTACACCGAGTGCTGCATCGAGTCCAATTGATCCAGTGGGAATAGCATCGATACCGACTCGTGGCTTATCGCCGAGCTTCATAATTGCGTCATCGCCGAACTTAGTTTTGATTAGAGCGATAGTATCGTTGATTTCTTGACCGTCACTTTTTGATTGCGGTTTTGATTCCTCCTCGGTCTGGATTTCCTCGAGTTTTTCTTCGTTGTCGATCGGCGCGGCCCCTTTTGTTGGTTTTGTCTTTTTTGGCATGGAATTATGTATTACTTTTATTGCGGTTGATAAACAAGCTCGATATTCTTTTCGGTTGTTGCACCAAACTTATCTCGGGCATATAGGCGGATTATATTATAGCCTGGGTAGAGGAGCAATTTTTCCTTGAAGTCTCCCGACTCATTAATATTGATAGGTCGGTCGTCCAAACTTATAAATGAAATGTTTTTCGCTTTCCCGCTGATATTGACTGTTTGGTCAGTCACTGTCTCACCCGAGAGAGGAGAGGCAAGAGCGATCTCGGGACCCAAAAGAATGTTGTGTGCTTGAAAAATACTATAGCCAATAATAACTAACACGAAGAGAATACTCATGAGTACACGTACCATTAGCTTTCCGTCCTCGTGTATCTTTATCATACGTCTTGTTGATTAATTTTCGATAAAGATTTCATAAAATTTAACTATATTACTTCTTCAACACTTTGTGTTTCAGGTGACGTCCCTGTGCTTGCATCAAAACCTATTACCTCGCGGGGTTTTGCCCCATCAGGTGGTCCGATCACTCCTCGCTCCTCGAGTATATCCATGAGTCGTGCTGCACGAGCATATCCGACGCGTAACTTTCTCTGGATGTATGAAGTAGATGCTTTGCCTGCTTTTATGACAATATCCTTGGCTTCCCCATAGAGATCATCGTCGTCTGCGGGGTCGCCCATGTCATCAAATGAGGAATTAAATACAGGATCGTTCACACCACTTGAACCATTTGTCAGCGATTCTCCTGTTAGGGTGATTTCCGATGGAAGGGAATCAGAATTATCAATAAGATATTTAACGACCTTCTTTAATTCCGTCTCAGACATGTACGCAGATTGTACTCGTTGCGGGGTAGACATTTCCGCTGATTGGTAAAGCATATCTCCAGCTCCGAGAAGTTCTTCGGCACCGCGCGCATCCAGAATGGTGCGTGAATCGATTTGAGATGCCACTTGGAGCGCAATACGAGAAGGCACGTTTGCCTTGATGAGTCCCGTGATGACATTCACTGATGGGCGCTGCGTCGACAGGATGAGGTGAATACCGACAGCACGGCTCATTTGAGCCAATCGGACAATTGCGGACTCAAGCTCTCGAGGATATGTCTGCATAATGTCTGCCAACTCATCTATGACAACCACAATATAAGGCAATGTATCAGGCAAGAGTGAAGCATCCACACTGGCCGTGTCCTTTTGTCCCTTAGCCTTTTCAAGAGCGGGGATAAGGATTGTCTTATGGTATGAGCTTATGTCTCTTACAGACGCTTTTTCTAATATGTCATATCTTCTATCCATTTCCTTTGCAGCCCATTTGAGCGCAAGGATGGCTTTTTTGGCGTCCTTTATAACAGGAGTGAGGAGGTGGGGAATCTTGTCGTACATCGTTAGTTCTACGCGCTTTGGGTCAATCATAATGAAACGCAAATTGTCTGGTGAGTTTCGATAGAGGAGGGAAGTGATAATCGTATGAATGGTAACGGACTTTCCTGATCCAGTAGCACCAGCAATGAGAAGATGAGGCATTTTTGCCAAGTTGTCGAAATATGATTTTCCGGAAATTCCTTTTCCGAGAGCAACGAGAAGTGGTTTGTCTGATTTTTGAAAATCATCTTGCGCGAGCATAGTTCCGAGACCGACTGTTGTCTTCACGCTGTTTGGAATTTCAATACCTACGAGCGACTTGCCAGGAATCGGAGCCTCGATGCGGATAGGATGTGCCGCAAGAGCAAGAGCGAGGTTGTTTTGAAGACCAAGGATGCGAGAAAGTTTTACACCTTCTGCTGGCTTCAGTGCATATCGTGTAACAGATGGTCCAATTGATATTTCATCCATTTCTACATCGATGCCGAAATTCTGAAGAGTTCTTTTGATGATATTTGCATTTGCCTTTATGTCTCCTACACCTGGCTTGCCCCTATCATTCTCGAGTAGAGAAAGAGGGGGAGGAACAAAGCTTTTCCCCAATAGATAGCTTTTCTTTGACATAGTGATCAAATCATCAGCTGGTGGCACCACTGGCTCTTCGCGGGTAGCATGTGCGCTCGCAATCTTATTTTTCAGGGATGCCAGTACGCCAATCTTTTCCTCTTCTATTTCTTCAGGATTATCTTGCTTAGGAAGTTTTGCCGGGGTGATTTCAGTGACCTTATCAAGGTTCTCATCCTCTTCGGTCTCATCGTTTTCTTTTCTAAATAATCTCCAGAAGAAAATGTGATCAAGACTAAGCGCTGAATCGAAAATCACCAGAAGTGAGATGATGACCATAGCAATCAATATAAGGTAGCTGTTTGTTGGAGCGACAAGGCTTACCAGTGGAGAAGCAATGATGTTTCCCAAAAAGCCTCCACTATCTACCTTTATAAGACTAAATATCCCTAGCCCTGCTACAAAGAACAAAATAGACCCAACTGTCTTTGAGAGAGGAAAACGTCGATCATGCTCCCCAAAAAAAGATAGGGACAGAATGAAGAGAAGGAGAGGTAGAAGGTAGTAACCGAGGCCCAAAAGTGCAGATAGCCACGAGTATAGTTTGTCTCCTACAGGTCCGCCTCTAGAAAAGGCCGCTAATAAAAAAAATACTGCTGCGACCAAAAATAAAATGCCCCATACGCTTTGGAGTGTGCTGCTCTGCAAATCACGGAATAACGGACGGGATAATGATGTCTCTGATGATTTCTTTTTATCTCTTTTCGCCATATAGGCATATCTTAGCATGCAGTATTTATAGAATAGAAGTTGCTTTTAATGTTGTCTTATATATAATGCAACTAAATAAAAGCTTGACCTTTAGTGACAAAAGTTTTTTCCTCTCGGACAAATATTTAGCCGAAAACAGAAGTTGCATCTATAAGACAAATTATCAGGGACTTTCGAAATTAATTATTTTAATAACAATCATGGAAAAGGACAAAGACATGAAAAAAGACTTGCCTGGGGTTCAAGAAAATTTCAAGGATTTAAGTATCTTTGAGGGCGATCAGTACTTCACTTACGTATATAAAAAAGCAGAAAAGATAACGGCTGCGGTATATATGGTGAGCGATTTCTTCAACGACCGAGATCCATTAAAGACATCTATAAGGACAGCTTCATTGTCTCTTATTGATTTAACCTTGTCTCTTAATACTACGTCTTCCCCGATGAGAAAAGATTTGCTCAACCAAATAGTCAAGCAATCGCTTGGAGTTATTTCATATTCTGAAATTGCTGCACGCGCGGGGATTGAGTCTTTGATGAATCATCGCATTTTGAAGGGAGAACTGGAACAGTTCATAAGGACAATTGAAGAGAGGGAAATGCCTAATAAGCTCGGAAGACACTTTGTATTGAGTGAGAATTTCATACATGATGAATTAACGTTGCCGCAGCTATCAGCTATTAAAGAATCACCGAAACACTTAGAGCCATCAAAAGCATCCCCTATACATATAATGAGTAGTGTAAATGTCACAAAACATAAGATAGTTGCGACCCCCGCTATGCGTGAGCAAAAAAGCAGTAGAAAGAATGAGAGGCAGGATGCAATAGTCTCAGTGATAAGGACAAAGGGGGAATTGTCCATTAAGGATTTGACTGGTGTAATCAAGGGCTGTAGTGAAAAGACAATTCAGAGAGAATTAATCTCTTTGGTAGAGGCGGGAACCCTAACAAAGGTAGGCGAAAGACGCTGGAGCCGGTACTCTCTTTCAAATTGACCCATAGAGGTAAAGTGTGTAATATATAGCCTCGTACACCGTCATCAGGTGTACACAGCCAAACCGGGGCTCAAGGCAAATTATTTTTTGTTATCCACAAGACAATTTGGCTAAGATGAGGGCCCATACTATACTTTCTGTAAGTCGAGAACTTTGACAATTACATAGGTTCAGATTTTCCACAGACAATCAGTCTATGTTTCTTTGGTTATTCCCGCCTATCCGCTCAACCCCTAACCTCAACAACTTCTCCTGCTTTGTGTCGATTTTCTCTGAAAGTTCTTAAGAATTTCTTAAGCCTTAGTTTTGGTAAAACACTACTATTGCCTTTGAAACCTTTCCAATATTCTTTTGAAAAATATAAAGCGGGGGAGTGGTATGTTTTTATTTCGACAAAGTAAAAACATAAAATGCGAACCCGTATTGGTGCTGACGCCGGCTTTAAAAACTGGCACACAACATCAATACGGGTTCGCAAGTCAGTAAAAGTTAATCGATTAACCCGAAGGTATTGGAGTCCGCACATTATTAAATGTTATTAACTAAGCGGATGAAAATATCTTTTTAAATTATAAAACAAACAATTATGAAGAAATTTCTTTCTGTTGCTTTGGCTCTAGCCCTCGCACTTACAGTTGTTGCACCAGTTGCAACATCTGCAGCGACGACTACAACCTCATCAACTACTACAGTTTCAGGATACGCTTTCTCAGGTTCTAGCCTTACGGTTGGAAGCCGAGGAGCTGACGTCGTTACTCTCCAGTCTTTCCTCGAAGCTAAAGGTCTCCTTACAATTCCAGCTGGAGTTGCAAAGGGATACTTCGGTGGTTTGACTCGATCAGCAGTTTCTGCTTACCAGGTTATGAAGGGCATTGTCCCTACGGCTGGTTACTTTGGTCCTATCACGCGAGCTGCTGTGATGGCCGATGTTGCTGCTATGAGTAATACAACAACAACTACAACAACAGGTACTACAACAACAGTTGCTGGTTGCCCAGCTGGAGCTTTGTACAACACAATGACAGCTGCTCCTTGCACAACTACAACTACTACAACAACTAGTGGTTCTGGCGTTGAAGGTACATTGGACGTTCGATTGGCTTCAAACCCAGCGGACAATTCAAACATCCGAACACAGACAGACGTCCCTGTATACGGTCTCGAATTCCGAGCTCGAATCGGCGATGTAACTGTTCAGACAGTTGACCTTAAGGTTGTGGAAACAGCTAGTTCAACTTCAGAAAATCCTGCTACATTGATTAACACGATCAAGGTATGGGATGGTTCAAACGTTATCGCAACATTCCCTGTTTCTCTCTCAACATTCACACGAGATCAGAGCCAGGTGTACTACTACCGAATTTCAGGTTTGAACTTCTTGGTGCCTAAGGATGTAACAAAGACATTGACATTCTCATTCAGTACAAATTCAATTGATACTGATCGATCTGTCGTTATCTCTGGATACAACTCAGCATCTGTTCGATCAACTTCAGGTAACAACATCAGTAGTTTCTACGATGCGTCTGCTCTTACACGAACACACGTATTCAAGAAGCCTGGTACATCTTCTTTGGAACTTTCTGCGGCTGGAAACACACTCCGATCACAGAACTACCGAGTTAACGGTGTCGACACACTCATGGGAGTTACTCTCGGTACATTTAACTTGATTTCAAAGTCAGGTGCTTCAACATTGCTCACAGTTACTGCATCTACAACAGCGTCAGGAACAGCTCCTACAACTTTGTACTTGTACAACGGTTCAACATTGTTGAAATCAAAGACTCTTGCGGCTGGAACAACAACTGTTTCATTCGACAATCTTGATACAACAGCGGGTGCTGTAGTTCCTCAGAGTGAGACACCTACAACATTCACTATCAAGGCTGACTTCCTTTCAAACACTGTTAACGGAACAGCTGCGAGCACAACAATTACAGCTGTTGTATTCCAGACACCTAACGGTAACACTGCAAATGCTACTGGTAACGGCGTAATCAACGCTCCTCAGTACGTTTACACAAAGGCTGCTGCTATTACACTTGCTGGAACACCTACAATTACAGCTCAAAACGCTGCATTCGCTGGTGGTACTTCAACTGTAACAGCTACATTCCCACTTAGCTTTGCGGCTTTGGGAGGAAATGTAGTTCTTCCTACAGCTGGTGACTTTACAGTTACCTTCTCAAACGGAGCTTCATCAACCCTTGCAAATACATCTGTCGTAGTTATCCCTAATAATGATATTGCGAATGGATCGTCAGCT
Organism: bacterium; assembly: GCA_043745355.1. Classification (GTDB taxonomy): domain Bacteria; phylum Patescibacteriota; class Minisyncoccia; order Phycocordibacterales; family CAIZLB01; genus JBDKLC01. The sequence continues at coordinate 9,576 of JAYTSY010000010.1, read as the reverse complement.
TCTGTGACTGTAACAGCTAAGCTTGTTAATCCTGCATCTGGTCTCTACAATGCTGCTATCACGCAGATCAAGTGGAACGCTGGAAACGGAACAACAACTCAGACTTATGGCTTCGAAGACTTCAAGACTTCATCAGCTGCAAACGTTCAATAAACGTAGCATCAGCTAGTTGGTCTTAAGAGAATCAAGCGATTCGTTCTTAGGTTCAGTTAACAAAAACACCCCCGTAAGGGGGTGTTTTTGTTTTGGGTATTTATGAAAATCGCGATACAATTCATGTAATGTTTGATACAAAAGCTTTTAAACTCATTTGCGGATTTCTAGGTCTACTTATTTTAGGATTCGTTGTGCTTCTTGCAGCAAGTTATTTTCGCACGGCAATATAAGATTTTCTCATTTTCTGTTCACAATTTCTCTATTATTTTTTGAGCGGGATTTCATGCCCCATATTGCAAGATAAGGGCATGAAAATACACACATATAAGTTGGCTATTACGGTATTTATATTATTCGCATTATCAGGAGCTAGTTTTAGTCGAGTGGCAGCATCAGAGGTCGGAGACATGACAATAGAGAGTAACGAAACATGGCAGGCGAGTACAAGTAATCCATATATTATTACCGGCAAGGTTGTTATTCCACCTGCGGTGACGTTGACGATCGAGCCAGGTGCCCAGCTAGAATTTCAGGCTGGCACAATTGAAGTGCATGGAACATTGAGTATAGGTTCGGCTAGCTCCACAAGCGCTGTGCATATTGGATTGCAATCACAGGAGCAGTCCGCAATCAGTGTGAGTAATGGCGAGTTGGATATTGGCAATACAACAGTTGAGGGAGGTACTTCATTTATTGAAGCGTCTAACGGAGGAACCGTGGCAATCACCGCATCGATGTTTAAAAATGCTACAGGGAATGTTGACTACATTCAGGCATATGGAAATTCGTCCCTAACTGTCGACTCATCAACGTTTGATTATATTTTGTCGAAACATGTTATAGAAAGTTTTACCGATCCGAAACTCACCATCAAAAATTCGCAATTTACGCATTCAGGAAAACAGGCAACGGTGAGTGTATATAACGGCGCAGTAGCCAACGGATCGTTTGCACATGTGTCGGATTCTACATTTGATTCAGATGTGGCCTCCTCAATCGAGTCATATGGAAAAGTGCCCCTTACTGTGCGAGGAACATCCTTTATCCATGTGGCAGGAACAGCAGTCTCGTTATTTTCCGATGCAGTTGCTTCTATCACTGAGAGTACCTTTACTGATAATGAAATTGCAATTGAGGCATATAATACGGGAACAACCTCAGTCACTAATAGCAATATTGAGAATGGACGCTCTGCCGGCATGATCGTATACGGACACGCCTTCGATGCCGCAAACGTGTGGTGGGGAGACGTGAGTGGCCCGCAGGCTGATAGTAATTTGGCTGGCAAGGGTGCAAGCGTGACTCCTGATGTACATTTTGATCCATGGCTTAGAGATAGATGGGCCAAAAATATTGGCTGTTGCTCAAGTGTTCTCTTTATTCCAGGTTTGGAGGGGAGTCGTCTGTATAAGAAGGGAGTTTTCTTTGAAAATCAATTGTGGGAACCGAATAGAAATGGTGACGTGCAAAAGTTGTTTTTGGATGAGACTGGTAAAAGTATCGATTCAAGTATTTATACAAGAGACATTATTCTAAAGACAAACATTGCTGGGGGTTCAATACTCGATCTCTCGGTGTATGATGGTTTTGCAAAATCATTAGATGATTTAGTTACTGCAAAAAGTATTAAAGAATGGCGCGCGCTTCCGTATGATTGGCGTTTCAGCCCGGACACTATTATGATGGACGGAATAAAAACTTCGACGACAACGCTCAATGTTATCTCTATTGTCGAACAAATGGCCAGCTCTTCAAAAAATGGGAAGGTCGCGATAGTGGCTCACAGCAACGGGGGATTGTTTGCCAAGGTGTTGGTGAAAGCGCTGCAGGATGCCGGGAAGCAGAATTTGGTGGACAAGTTGATATTGGTTGCAGTGCCGGAGTTTGGGACGCCGTTGACAATCCCAAGCTCTCTTCATGGTGATGATCAAGAGTACGGAAAAGGGTTTCTTATGAACAAGAACATTGGAAGACAATTGGGAATTAATATGCCCACTACTTATAATTTGTTACCATCATCAAAGTTTTTTACAACAAACTTTTCAATTCAACCTGTTATAGACATCGCAACATCAACCATCTTGCAGAATTCGCTTTCAGGATTGTATGGAAATATTATTAACAGTAAATTAGCACTTGATAATTTATTACTTGCCACTAAAGGTGAGAGACAAAATAAAAATTTATCAAATTTGTCCTTAGATCAAATGGCAGTCTTAAACGCATCCCTTATTTCAAAAGCAAATGCATTTCATGCTATTTACGATTCATGGATACCGCCTAATAATTTACAAGTGATAAGTATTATTGGCACTGGCGTGAGTACGGTATCTGGAGTTACATATGTTGATAATGGAGGTAGTCTACATCCAGAAAGAAAGGCAACAATAAGTAAATCTGGGGACGGTATCGCATTAGCGGGTGAGCCAAACTTGAGAACAGGGACTGTCTTCAGATTAGATCTTAATAAGATGAATTCGGACTTAGAGAAAAACTTTAAGCATGTTGATATTATGAATTCAAATCCAGTTAAATCTTTTGTGACACAACTAGTACTCAATTCAGCCATTCCAGCGCCTTCTTCTTTACCACAGTATGTCTTCGGAGATCAAAAGATTGCAGCAACAAAACCTCCTTATGTATACAGCGTTTATTCGCCAGTAACAATTGAAGCTGTCGATGCTGCCGGTAATCATACGGGAATAACATCAAACCCTGATTCAGATGAATTTGATTTTCTTCGAGAAGAAATTCCAAATAGCAAATATATTTCGGTGGGAGAGGGGAAGCAAGTCATATTGGAGAATGCAGCGCAATCGATTCAATTAAAAGGCACTGATGTGGGAACTTTCACTTTTACAGCCGAAACACCTACCGTGTCGGGAAGTAGCACTTTTCAGAGGTTTGAAGATATTCCCGTAACTCCTCTCGCTACTGCTGAAATTGTAAGTAGTTCAACATCTTTAGTTTTGAATCTGGATAGAGACGGTGATGGAAAGATCGACGAGGTAATATTTCCGAAAAGTAGTGCGACGACAACTATCACCAAAAAAGACATTTCTAATTTTTTGGATAGCCTGAGAAAGGAAATTAAGGTAGTCGTGTTAGACAAGGAAAGACAAAAGCGATATTTAAAGAGATTGGATGAGCTAGATAAGCTTTTTAAGCAGGATGATATTAAAAAGATGCAGGGGATAATTGATTCCACAATTAAGCATATCGGTAGTAAAATTAAGGATAAGGTAAAAAATAAGGATATGAAGGCTAATATCGATAGAACGTTCTTGTATGAAAGATATGTTCAGCTGAAAAAGTTAGTAGATGGATATAAATAAAAATAATGAAAAAATTCAATTGGCTGAAATTACTCTCAATATTATTGGTCGTCTTGTTTACATTGGCAGCCGCTATTGTTACTTATTTACTCAAACATCCCATCTTCGAGAATTTTATGACGCCTTAGAAGATTTTGACCTCTTATCCCTCATATGCTACTATCACCCCGAAGGCTTCGGAGACCATAGGCATCAATAAGTCCTATGCAGAAGTCGGATGGTGGCAAGAAACCTCTAAAAAGGGGTCTGACCCCATTCTACTTACTCCTGAAGTCCGCCGCGCGTTTAACGCAAGGCGGACTTCGTCGTTAAAAAGGCCTGGTCGAATCAACATAAAAAGGTAAAAAAAGGGGTCTGACCCCAACACAAAATGGCAATAAATAAAGCAAAAAAGAATGAAATCGTAAGCGCAGTGAAAGATGTCTTGGCAAAAGCAAAGACAGTTGTATTTGTGAACTTTCATAAACTTCCAGTAAAAGAGACAACGCAGATCCGAAAGGAACTCCGAACAAATGATCTCGGTTACTTGGTAGCAAAGAAGACATTGGCAAAACGAGCTCTCAGCGAGACATCGACAACAGGTGAAATGCCTGCACTTCTCGGAGAATTGGCGCTCGTCTACGGAACTGATATCATCGCTCCTGCACGTGAGATCTACAACTTCGAAAAGAAGCTTGAAGGTCGTGTGTCAGTACTCGGTGGTATCTTTGACGGTATGTACAAGACAAAAGAAGAGATGATCGTTATCGCTTCTATTCCTTCACAAAAGATTCTTTACGGACAGTTCGTCAATCTCATCAATTCTCCTATTCAGGGGCTTGTGTTGGCATTGAACGCTATTGCTGAAAAGAAAACTGCGTAATATTAAAATTTAATCAAAATTATCATGACAGACGAAGAAACAACAACACCTATCGAAATTCCATCTCACTTCAAGGCTCTCGTTGAGTCAATTGAAAAGATGACAGTTCTCGAGCTCCACGAACTCGTGAAGTTTCTCGAAAAGAAGTTCGGCGTATCTGCTGCTGCCGTTGCAGTTGCTGGTCCAGCAACAGCCGGGCCTGCTGCTGAAGAAAAGACAAGCTTCAATGTACACCTCACAGATGCTGGTGCGAACAAGATCGCAATCATCAAGGTAGTTAAGGAAGTTCTCGGACTCGGTCTCAAGGAAGCAAAGGATCTCGTTGACGCAGCCCCTTCAGTACTCAAAGAGGGTATGAAGAAAGAAGATGCTGATGCTCTCAAGAAATCAGTTGAAACAGCTGGTGGAAAGGTAGAATTGAAGTAATACACTTCAATCAACAAAAGCCCTCCGTGGAACGATTTTCTGCTGAAGATCGTTCCACGGAGGGCTTTTGTGTTTTGGTAATTTGCTCTTAAAAATGGTACATTTAGTACATGGACACACCACTCGAAAAGATCTTTGGCGGCGCGACCCGCATAAAACTCATGCGCCTTTTTTTGTTTAATCCACGTCTCAGCTTTACACCAGACGAAGCATCGACTCGAACAAAAACAGATGTCACCCGAGTGCGCAAGGAACTCAGTTTCCTCGGAAATGTCGGCCTCATCAAAAAACGTCAAGCATCGAACGGTCGGAACTCATGGCATCTCAACGATCGTTTTGCATACCTCGCAGAATTCCAGAGACTACTTCTCCAATCCAGTCTCATCACTCCGGCCTCCCTCATTCGAAAACTTTCGAAGGTCGGCCGCCTCAAGGCCGTTGTTCTCGCAGGTCTATTCAAAGAACAATGGGATGACGTTGGGCTCGATTTGCTTGTCGTCGCCGATAATTCAAAGAAAAAAATTATTGAATCAGTTATGTCTAATATTGAAGCTGAGATAGGCAAGGAAATAAAGTATGCTGTTCTCGAAACTGATGATTTTAAATATCGACTCGGGGTAGGAGACCGACTTATCCGCGATATTATGGACTATCCACATGACGTGGCTTTGGACAAACTTGGTATTTTCTAAATGGTATAATAGGAGGGTCGAAGGGTGTCGCCTTCGTTTAATTAAATTAAGCTTAACTTCCTATGAATTTTCAATTATGGGGACAGGCGGTAGGGGATTCATTCTTGAATCTCTGGCCGGGTGTCATCCAACTCGGTGTAGCGCTCATTGTTGCGATCCTTATCTTTATCGTCGGATGGATTGTGGGATCACTCGTCGGTCAACTCGTTGAAAAGATTTTTGCGTCTGCAAAAATTGACTCAGCCCTTCGACAAGCGGGAGTTGAATCAACACTTCAGCGAGGCGGTGTGGCGTTGAACTCAGGAGCATTCGTTGGTGGACTTGTAAAATGGTTCATCATCGCAGTGTTCTTTATGGCTTCACTCCAGATTCTCGGATTGGACCAAGTGACTTTCTTCTTGCAAGCAGTCGTTATCGACTACCTTCCACGAGTAATTGTTGCGGTACTTATTCTCGTTGTTGCAGTTATTATCGCTGATGCGGTGAAGCGAATTGTTGCAGCATCTGCTGGTGCAGCACATATCAAGTCAGCAAAGGCAATTGGCGCAATCGCAAAAGCTGCGATCATTGTGTTCGCGGTATTTGCGGCACTTCTCCAGCTCCAGATTGCTCCTGCATTCTTCCAGACACTTCTCATGGGAATTGTCGTAGCGTTTGCACTCGCATTCGGATTGGCATTTGGTTTGGGTGGCAGAGATGCTGCTTCACGACTTATCGCTAAGGCAGAGGCAGAGGTGTATACGAATCGGTAGTCGTCTGGTATATTTAAGTTAAGGTAGGAATGTAGTTTTGAAAAAGCCATCCAAGGGGGTGGTTTTTTCATTGAAATTTTAGTATTTTTTGAGCGATATTTAATGGGTGTTTATATAAAATATTAACGACGGAGGCTTGGTAACCGCTGTCGCGGGGGTGCCTAAGACAGGAACTACATTCCTACCAATTGTAGTAAGCGGGTTTGATTCCCGTCACCTCCACAATGTAAAAATACGCTGCATTCATTGTGGCGTATTTTTATTGGAGTGCAAAGTGGGTTCCTATTTACTTACATAATGAATATGCTAGGGTACTGGCAGACTACTGTGGGAGCTTGTCTCGTTTGAGTTTAAAAGAAAGGATATGACGTATCATTTCTTTTAAACTCAACCAAAAACAACCAGCTCCACAAAAATGAAAAACGAATCTAAAAAGTTTAGCGACCTGTTTACCAAGGCAGGCAAAACCTATCGCATGGCTGCCGAGCCTTTGGGGATTACCGTCGCAGCACTCAAAATACGAGTCTCCCATGGATTCTATCCTGAGTCCGAACTTCCAAAATTGGCAGAAGTTCTTGGGGTAACAACCGATGAGATCGTCGCAACAGGGATAAGAATGGGTAAAAGTAAATCTCGGAAACGTATCTTCATGCAGGTAAATCCCGCGGTCAATGCCGCAGTCCCCGATATATTTTTAGCAGCTGTGGCAAAAAGTGGTAGCCTAATCGAGGCGGCAAATGAGGGTTTTTACAAACATTTAATTAAGGCATTAGGAAATTTTCCTTCTCCGCCCAGAAAATTAGCAATAGGTCTCATCGAAAGTGCCTATCAGCTCCTTCTCGAGCGTAAGCTCATCTAGGAACTATTCATGCTCCCCGCAAAAGAAAACTCCCCGCGAGTTTTCCTTACTTGCGGCGGAGCTTTTCCTTTTTTTAATCCCTTATTCAAAGAACCCTCATTTTTGTCTAAAGTAACCTATATTTCTAGGCCTTAAATATAGTTGACAATGCAATCGCCATACGTATAATGGCTATCACGTCCAATATGTTGCATCGCCTACTTAAGCGGAACTCGTAATAACCCCTCAAAAGGGCTATTTGAGAAGACCGCTCGAAAGAGCGGTCTTCTCGTTAAGAGAAAGCTGTATAAGTAGCGAATACCGAACGAACGCAATTTGATAACAAAATTCTGCTCCGACATTTGATCGAAAGATTTAAAACATCTTTTGATCATCTTTGGTCTTTTCAATAGTCGAGGGCAGAGGTTGTGGGGGAATGATTGATAGGCTTTCCAAAGCTTTCCAATTGTTCGCACAACAACCACCGCAATGTTACTTCTCAAGGTAACGCGGTGGGCAGGTAAGTAGCATTAAGAAAAAATGATTGTGGTCTTTATATTTCCTAATGGGAAATATAAGGGCATATGGTGGATGCCTAGACATAAAATGGCGATGAAGGACGCGACATGGCGGCGATATGCTTCGGGGAGGTGCCTAGTAACCGTTAATCCGAAGATTTCCGAATGGGGAAACCCTACAGACTTGATCTGTAATCTCAGTTTTAACTGAGACGCTCACCCAGGGAAGTAAAACATTTCAGTACCTGGAGGAAAAGAAAACAAGCACGCAAGTGCACTATTTCGTAAGTAGCGGCGAGCGAAAACGAAAGAGCCCAAACCGAGCTTTCCAATGGATGGCGACAGTCACGCAAGTGATCGTTGCACTCCATTGGGTAGCTCGGGGTTGTAAGGTGATAAATGAGCAATTTATTGTTCGAAGAGTTACAAAATGTTTCGTTAATAGAACGCGCTGGGAAGCGCGGCCCTAGAAGGTAATAGCCCTGTATATGAAAACGAAATATCTCTTATTGTCATTCTTGAGTACCTCGAGACACGAATGGCTCGGGGGAATCCGCCGGAACTAACCGGCAAGGCTAAATACATTTTATGATCGATAGTGAACAAGTACCGTGAGGGAAAGGTGAAAAGAACCCTGAGAAGGGAGTGAAATAGATCTGAAACCATATGCCTACAAGGAGTCGGCGCGGACGTATTTATACGATCCGTCACGGCGTGCCTATTGAAGAATGAGCCAACGAGTTAATGAATACTGCGCGGCTAAGGGCGAGAGTCCGGAGCCATAGGGAAACCGAGTGTGAATAGCGCGTTTGTAGTATGCATTAGACCCGAAGCCAAAGCGAGCTACCCATGTGCAGGGTGAAGTTTGTCGAAAGACAGATGGAGGCCCGAACCGGTTTGTCGTTCAACGCATTCGGATGACATGTGGGTCGAAGTGAAAAGCTAATCGAGCTTGGTAATAGCTGGTTCTCTCCGAAATAGCTTTTGGGTTAGCGTCATGTGTTCCCTCTAGGGGTAGAGCACTGGAAGGACTCGACAGGGAGAAATCTCGCGAGTCCTATCAAACTCCGAATACTAGAGGTCATAGCGTGGCAGTTAGACCGTGGGGGCTAAGCTCCACTGGTCAAAAGGGAAACAGCCCTGATCTCAATTTAAGGTCCCTAAATCTATGTTAAGTACACTTAAGGTGGTGAAGTTTCTGAGACAATGAGGAGGTTTGCTTAGAAGCAGCAATCCTTGAAAGATAGCGTAACAGCTCACTCATCGAGAGATTTCGCGCCGCAAATAAACGGGGTTTAAACATAGTACCGAAACTGAGGGTGTGACTTGTCTTCGGACATTTCACGCGGTAGGAGAGTGTTCTTGTCCGCGATGAAGGCAAAGGGGTGACCCATGCTGGAGCGTCAAGAAGTAAGAATGTTGGCACAAGTAACCACAATCGAAGTGAAAAACTTCGACGTCGAAAGATCAAGGTTTCCTTGGCAATGATTGTCATCCAAGGGTTAGTCGGGCCTAAGGGAATGGCGAGAGCCGTACCTGATGGACACATGGTTAATATTCCATGACTTTTACGTATAGTGACGAAGGGACGGAGTGTAGTATGTACAGCCAATTATTGAATTTTGGTCCATGCGCTAAATGAGGCTTCCAGGAAAATCCGGGAGCTCACCTTTAATGGTAACTCGTAATGTGAGTGGAGACGCGGATGATTCGTTGTCCGATAATTGTACAAAGCACGCTTCCAAGAAAATCTTCTAAACTTATATACGTAGAAACCGTACCGCAAACCGACACAGGTGATCAGGTCGAGTAGACCAAGACGAACGAGTGAGAGGTCTTCAAGGAACTCGGCAAAAAAGCAGCCGTAACTTCGGAATAAGGCTTGCCCCCTGTTAAAGGGGGGCCGCAGCTAAAGTATCTCTGGCAACTGTTTACCAAAAACACAGCTCCCTGCGAACTCGTAAGAGGATGTATAGGGGGTGACACCTGACCAATGC
>JAYTSY010000009.1:0-87383 GCA_043745355.1 bacterium | reverse complement strand
ATAATTAATGTGCGCTCGAATTTATGGTGGGTATTCATGCCCTTATTTAACCATATTTTGAGGGTTTTTTCAGCGCTTGACATTAAATCGGCGGGTGGTATAACACAAGAGTTAGTGACGTGGGGCAACGTCAAAACGTCGCGACTCGGGGCAACCCGGTTCAAGCTACCTTTCCAGCCCGGGATAGGATGAGCAGTACATATTGTGATGGTAAGGCAATTGATAAAAGATTGGTGATGGAAATCCGTAACGACTAAATCACCAAAATGTTTGTCGGGTTGCGATTTTTCTCGGGTGCCAACCCCAGAAGAATCAATTGTTTTTCTAGATTCGAAGCCTTGTGTAACAAAACCCTTCTGGCAAAGGTATGGCTTAGATCAGATAAACGTGCAAGTGATTGCTGCGACAATAATAGCGCAATCGTATCTTGTGTTCTGCGCGGCGAGAAATCCCGCGATTCCGATGCATCAGAACCACCACCCGGCCCCACCGCGAATAATTGGATTTCGATCCCTTGCACCGCCCATGGCCGCGACCCCGCCTCGTTCTAGAATTTATTCTGGAGCGGGGCGGCTTTTTATTTATCATTTCTTGAGCAATATTTAATCTCTTCCCTGTTATATATAAGGAATGTCACAAGGCTTTCAAAAATGGTCTACTTTAAAACAGAAAATCAATGGTCTTCCTACTAGAGTACTATTCAAAGAAGGAGAAATTTGGTGGTGCAGTATTGGGAAAAATATCGGCACCGAAATAAATGGTAAAAGTCATAAATACTCTCGCCCGGTAATTATTTTCCGAAAATGCTCGTCTCAAACGTTTATTGGAATCCCAGTATCAACTAAAATTAAAAATGGTTCTTGGTATTATCAGTTTTCGATAAATAGCATATCTCAATGTGCTGTGCTGGTTCAAATGAGATCATATGACGAGAAAAGACTTTTAGAGAAGTATGCCGAAATTCCATCGCATGTTTTTGAGGAAATAATAAATAATACTCGAAGGTTCTTACGTTTATAAATATGCCCCGCCCTTGCGGGCGGGGTCGTGGGAATTCCCAAAAATGCCTTTTTAAAGGCTCCTCTACAATAGAGGATACCACCATTATAGAAAAATAAGACACCTTGTCAAACTACACCGTAAACGGATTCCCACTCATCGCCGGTCTCGCTGGCACAGGTTCTTTCTTATACTTCTCCATAATCGCCGCCTCCACCCCTTCCCTATCCTGGCCGAATTTCAAATATGACAATTCTTTTATTTTCTCAACGATCTTTTCATTTCCTTTTGGCGGCCACGTAAATTCGATGTTAAATGGGCGGGCTGGCTTGCCACCTGAAAGCATTTTCATATAACAATTCATATTATCAATATTCATAATATCGTTTGAGGTGAACACCGGTTCGAACTGCTTCTGTAAGAATTCTGCATCCTCACTTCCCACACGAAACACAGCCATGGAGCCTACGTTTCCAAACACGGCGTCTTTAATCTTGTCATCGAGTTGAGCGATGAACTGATGTGCAATGTTTAGAGACAATTTGTACTTACGTGCCTCCGAGAGAATGGTGGCAATGGAAGGGGTTGTGATGTTCTGAAACTCGTCGATATAAAGATAGAAAGGGTTCATTTCTTTACCAAATGAATCAACGCGAGAGAGCGCTGCCATCAAAATCTTGCCCACGAGAATAAGACCGATAAGTGACGAGTTAATATCGCCGAGACGTCCTTTGGCGAGGTTGACGAGCAAGATTTTTTTCTTGTCCATGATGTCGCGGAAATTAAAACTCGATTTTTCCTGTGAAATGATCGGTCGCATAATGTCGTTTGCGAGAAACACATCGAATTTACTCGTGATGTATGGCACCATGTTTTGCAACGACCCTTCTCCTCCTGCTTTTTCGGCGATCTCTTTCCAGAATTGTACGACAATAGGATTCTTACACTTTGAAATTTTCATATCACGGAAACTCTTGACAGCCATGACACGCGAGACATCGAGAAGTGTGCAACCACTGTCAGGGTCTTCGATGACGAGCATGGTTGCATTACGGAAATACTGCTCGAACATTGGGCCCATGGACTCTGGGTTGCCGCCATATAGTTTTTGAAAAATACTGAATAGCTCATTCACAACGAAGGTCTTTTGCTCTGGATAATCGCGATTGTATTCGAGCATGTTGAGGGCCATTGGTCGCTCTGTATAAGACGGATCAAAATAAATGACATCGTCATATCGCTCAGGTGGAATCTGGGCCAAAATATCTTGCACATCAGATCCGTGCGGGTCAATGAAACATAATCCATCGCCGTTTTTGATATCTTGAATAATCATATTCCTCAACATTGTTGATTTACCAGTTCCGGTTTGACCAATAGCATAGAAGTGACGCAAACGGTCCTCTCTGCTCATGAATATTTTTGTCTCTGTATTTCGATGCTTGTTCGTGCCGAGATATATACCTTCTTTTGAAAGGCCAATAGGTGCTGCAGAGGTCCCTGCTTTTGATTGCTTAAGTTGTGACGACGACACAACACTTTCAACGGGAAAGTGCATGATGGTGGTAAGCTCACGGAGCGACACGGGCATAGCGAAGGACTTGTCAAACAATCTATAGCTGAAATTATGGACGAGATCAGCCAAATCGCCTCGCTCCTTGCGGGCGAATGTAATACCTGAACCTAACGGATTATCGAATTGATTGAACGCCGATTCCATATCAGAGAGAATGTGTTCAGCACGAGAACGATTCTCTGCTGATGCAACTATACGAATGTTTGCTTCACAAATTGGACTTGAAATTTTTGCGGTAATTTGCTCGACGGCGATTTGATCTATCGGCTTGTCTTTCTTTTCATCCTTTTTTCCATTTGAGACCGCTTCTTTTGCAAGATCTTTTGCCACTTCTCCCGCAACTTTTTTAAATTCGCCCCAAAATGTATGTTGGATATTGATTGCTTTTTTAAGGCTCGTTCCTTTATTGATCTCATCAAGCGCATGCTTGTAGAGTTTGGTGTAATAATCGCCAACCGGATTGAACATGATTTGAATTGCCGCTCCCTCCCCATCTTTGGCGATTTTGGAAAGAGTATTCAAAATAACATTGAGCGGATCATAGTCGAATTGATCATATTGTTTGATGGGGAAAATAGGATTTTTGGTTTGCATCGCAACTGCACCCACTGAAAATCCATCCATATTAAAAACATTATAATTATCTTTTTTTTCGATGATTTTTGCGGTACTAAAAATAGAGAGGAATTGCTTTTCAAATAGCCCACACTTGCTGTCTGGTACTGATACATAGAAGATGAATTCTTCACTGTCGTTTGCGACAGCAAGCTCAATAGAAAACTGATTCTCCTCAGCTGTCTCTCGACCCCCGGATACCGACAACATACCGGCATAGAATTGCTCCATTGATGAAAGTACTTCCTTGAGGGCACGCTTCTGATCTTCTTTTTTTCCTTCAGGGAGAGATACTTCGTACAAAGTGTGTTTCAAAGCTTTGGCAACAGGCATGGTTTCTTTGAGGCCGGGAGTGGGCAAACCTTTTTTTATATATTCAACTAAAAATCTATGAAAATCATCATCGATATGGGGATTATTCATTGCACGTGCAACACTGATTGCGTTCAGTACCCCTCGCTCATAGAGTATTGCGAGCAACTCTTCTATTTTTTTGTCGTGAGGTTCAGGACTGAGCTCGAGGACGATCTCTTGTTTTTCTTGCTCAGGAATCTTGTAGTGCTCGTGAAGAACTCTATCGACTTGCTGCTGACTATACGAGGAAAGTTCTTCGGCAATCAACGCCTCGCGTTCTTTTCTTTCCCCCACGGACAATGCCACCTGCTCTTTACCCGCAATCACTTTACGCAAATATTGAAGCTCTTCTTCTGGAGAACTGAAATGCTTGCCCTCGTATGTTGAGTTACTCTGTTCCATTACGGATATTATACGGGGTCAGACCCCTTTTTGAAAGACATAGTTCACTACAGGGTCAGGCACCATTTTATGCAGTTTCAACTTCTAAAGCTCCAATACGCGTGTGATGATCTGTAAGTAATTTTCTAAAATCACCATGTTCATCTTTATTCCTGTCACGCCCCATATTGAACCCTTCATTCGCAGTTTTAGCTTTCAAATCCAAATTCTCTTTAAGTAGACCGACGTTTTTATCGATTCTTTCAATAATTTCATCTGACTTATCCATCTGCTCATCAATTTTGTCCATCCGTGCATATACAGTCTCTCCTAATGTACGAATATCACCTGTCAATTCCGTAACATTTTTATCGATCTCGGTAACTTTATTGTCTATTTCAGTGATTTTTGTGTCCAATTTAGTAACTTTTGTGTCCAGCTCGCTAACCTTTGTATCTAATTTGGTAACTTTTGTGTCTAGTTCACCTAGTTTGCGATCTACATGAGAGACACTCTTGCCGACGCTCTCTACTTTTTTATCCAAACCACCTATTATTTCATCCACTCCATCAAACCTTCCATTTATAATAGTTACCGCATTTCTCACAACCTCTTCTACCGTGTCTTTTAATTTTTGTTCAGTTATCATGACTGTTATTATATTTATCTGAGATAAAATCTCGCCAAAGAAACACTAAAGTTTCTATGAATTTGTGATTTTTATTTTTATTTCTCCAGTATCAACCCTTCTTGAAAAACTGTAAAATTCATCTCTCGTAAAACCATGCTCTTTTTCAAAGTTATCTTTTAACCTTTTACAACTTTCCTCTAATTCTCGATGATATTCAGCCATTTTCCTTAACTTTTCTTGCGCTTTTTTGCTTACTTTCTTCATATTTTTTTATTAGTTATTTATAATGCAGACAATATAATCTCGCAGTCAACAAAACACATCCCCAATTGACCGAAAAAAGTGGAAAACAAAGTGGCTCAACTCGAGCCTTTAAGTGACTTATCCCCGGACTTAATGATTAGATCTTTTAAAATAGTCTCTTGACTTACTCAGTCAGAATCTCAACCCCCGTCTCAGTAATCAAAACAGTATGTTCAAAATGCACACTTCGCATGCCGTCAGCGGTGCGATATGTATAATCGTCGTCATCCATTTTTATTTCACCACTTCCTTCGTTGAGAATAGGCTCGATGGCGATAACCATGCCAGGTTTGAGTAGCACTCCCTGATTTTTTTTTCCAAAGTTTGGAACAAATGGATCTTCGTGAACTTCATATCCCACACCATGCCCGCCGAGCCCCTCTGCAATCGTAAATCCATATTTCTTATGATAAAAGTCGAGAGATTCTTCGATAGCCTGCCCCAAGTCACCTGTTTTTATTCCCGGTTTGCATACAAATATTGCAGCGCTGAGTGCCTTCTCTCCTGCCTCGAGCAATTTCTTTCCTTTTTCATCGATAGTGCCGAGTCCAACAGTAATTGCGCTGTCAACAATCATATCCTTGTATGAAATACCCATATCGATGGTAATGATGTCACCATCCTTGAATATATAAGTGCCTTCGTTCGGGATACCATGTACCACAACGTCATTCACTGATAGACAGAGCGCGGCGGGATACGGCCGGCGCGCGCCCTGCGGCGTATATCCGAGGAACGCAGGGCGCGCGCCGGCCTCCAAAGTCAATTTACGAGCCATATCCTCCATCTGGAGAGAGGTCACCCCTATTGCCGCATATGCCCGTAAATCACGCAAAATAGAGGCAAGAATCTTGCCTCCTTGTCTCAATTTCACAATATCTTCAGCTGTCTTTATAGTGACCATTATTACGATGATACTACCCGTTCCACCCCAATGCCGCAAGGATATCTGCTTGCACCTTTTCGATAGGCTGTTCGCCATTGACTCGCACTGACTGATACCTCTCATTGAGCTTAAAATAGTCTATAGCCGGCATAATATCAGTATCGAACCAGTTTTGCCGCTTCTCTATCTGCTCTGCATGTTGATCATCCACACGACCCTCTTTGCTAGCTCTCTCGTGAAGCCTCTCTGACGACCATTCACGGCTGACGTCCACATACACAACGATAGGCTTCACTCGTCCGTAAAATGTCATCGCAGTATCGAATACCAAGGCTTCTTGAAAACCTCGAGGTGTTCCGTCCAGCATCAAATGTTCTTCTCCCTTCAGTTCATCTATCAATACATGTGACCAATTCCATACAGCCAAAAACGCAGGTTGTAATCCTCCCGTCTTATTTATTTCAGAAGCGAGCCTACTTGAAAATCCAGTATGACTGATGAACTCACGAAACCTGTCTCCGGTTTCAACGTACAAAACACCTCGTTTCTCATCATCATGAGACTCGATATACTCTTTTAACAATTTTGCTTGTGTTCCCTTTCCGCAACCTGACCGACCCATAAAAATAAACGTATGTGGTGACATACGTTTATTTTATCATATTAAATTTTAGTTAGTTTGGTACACCCAGATTAGTACTCTCGCATCGATAACTGCGCATCCACTTTCTTGATGAGATCGATAACAACTGAGACTACGATGAGAAGCGCAGTTCCACCTATCGTGATTGACTGGATACCAGTGATAGCATGCACGAGCGGTGGAAGTACCGCAATGATACCGAGGAAGAGTGCACCGACGAGTGTGATTCGAGTTACCACCTTGCTGAGATAGAGAGAGGTAGGATCTCCAGGGCGCACACCAGGGATGAACGCGCCGTTCTTCTGGAGGTTTGTAGAGATAGATTGTGGATCAAATGTCACCGCTGTATAGAAGAATGTGAAGAGGAATACGAGGACGAAATATGCCGCAGCATAGAGCCATGGGTTCTGGAGGAAGTCTGTAATCATAACTGAGATCCGAGCAATAGTCGCATTGTGTGTGTAACTTAAGATACTGAAAACCATTTGTGGCAATAGTAAAATAGAGAGAGCAAAAATGATTGGAATAACGCCAGCCTGGTTGAGTCGTAGTGGAAGATATGTCGAAGCGCCTCCGTACATTTTGCCTCCACGGACTTGCTTAGCATAAGTCACTGGAATTGGCCGTTCGGCCTCAGTGATAAATACAACAGCGTAGATAATAGCGAGACCTCCGACAATGAGAGCCACATAGGTAGGAAGTTGTGATGGATCGTAAATTACACGGAGCTGACCAACGGCAGCAGGGATTCGAGAAACGATACCAGCAAAGATGATCATAGAGAGACCGTTACCGATACCGAACTCTGTCATGAGTTCACCGATCCACATGAGAAGCATTGATCCAGAAACTATCACGATCACGTTTGTGATGAGGTTGAGGGTGTCGAGGCTTGCTACGATCCCCTGTCGCTGAAGTATGAGGATGAAACTAAATGCTTGAATAAAAGCGAGAGGCACCGTCACGAGTCGAGTATATTGTGAAAACTTTTTGCGTCCAGCTTCGCCCTCTTCCTGATACATTTGCTTCATGCTATCAGACATCATAGTGACGAGCTGCATGATGATAGAAGCGGTGATGTATGGACCGACGCCGAGCATCACAATAGAGAGTGTTGAAAGTCCACCTCCAGAGAAAATATTCAAAAGTCCGAAAAATTGATTACCATTTAGAAACTTTGCCAATGCATCGACATTGACGCCAGGGATTGGAATAACAGCCATCAATCGGAATACGAGAAGCGCACCTAAAACGAAAAGCACTCTGTTTCGAAGAGTTCTGTCCTGAAAAAGGTGTTTTATTTTTTCGAAGAATGTATTCATATTGTTTTGTCCCCTTAGTTTGACCGACTACTTTACCATCCCACCTGCCGCCTCGATCTTGACCTTGGCGCCAGCTGATACCGTGCAGTCTACCACAATAAGCTTTGTAGAAATATCACCTCCAGCGAGGATTTTTACTCGTGGATATCGTCCCTTGTAGAGAGAAGAAACACCTTTTTCTACGAGAGTTTTAGGAGTCACTCGGTCATTGTTACCGAATGCATTGAGTGCAGAGAGATTGATTGAGAGTGGCTTCACTTGGATAGAGAAGTTTGAGTTCTTGCCGTGACCTCGGAGCTTTGGCAATCGCTTGATCATATCTCGAATCTCAGGTCGCACCTTGTTACCCGCTCGAGCCGTCTGACCCTTGCCTCCACGACCGCTCGTTTTTCCACGCTTACCACCACGTCCAACAACAGCACTTGTCTGATTAGGTGTTTTTCGTTTTAGGTTATGGATTTGCATGATAGTTTTTTAATTTGAATGTGAAGATGACTGACGTGGTTTCTTGATCATGCTGAGTGCTTTTACAGCGGCTCGAGCATTGTTCAATTTGTTCTTTGTGCCAGATCGGAGCTTTGCAGTGATGTCTTTGATTCCAGCAAGGTCGATAACATCTCGAACAGATGATCCAGCTACGATTCCCTTTCCCGGAGCAGGCATGATCTCAACGCGAGCAGATGAGTACTTAGCTTTGATTTCATGAGCGATGCTTCCCGTCTTTGTGAGGTTCACCGTGATCATGTGCTTCTTGGCGCTTCGTGCCGCCTTGTCCACAGCGAGCGCTGTGTCACCTCCCTTGCCAGTACCCACACCTACGCGTCCCTTTCGGTCACCAGCAACGAGTGATACAGCAAAGCTGAATCGTCGTCCACCAGAGGAAACTCGAGTCACACGTCGGATGTCAATAATCTTTTGGTCAAACTCAGGCTTAGCGCGAGGCTCTCGTCGAGGACCACTACGTCGATCTCCACCCGGTCGTCCGCCTCGAGAATCTCGTCCACCGCGTCGAGCAGCGTCAGCCGCAGGACCTACAGTAGAAGGCGCGAATGTTGAGGCAACAGGAGTTACAGCAGCTGGAGCCGTTGATGGTCCTTCTGTAGTATTAGTTGCAATATTATTTTTTTGAATTTCGTCGGTCATATATTTCTGTATTAAAATTGAAGTCCGCCTTCTCGTGCACCCTCAGCGAGCGCTCGCACACGACCTGTGTAAATGAATCCTCCTCGATCGAAGACTACCTTGCCTATCTTTGCCAAGATTGCAGACTTTGCAAGCTCAGCTCCCGCTTTCTTTGCGGCATCTGTCTTGTTGCCTTTTACACCTTTTGTAGAAACCGCAGCCAATGTTACACCAGCATCATCATTGATGAGCTGTGCGTACATAGTAGTGTTTGATTTGTAAATAGAAAGGCGAGGTCGTTCTGCAGTACCAGAAATTTTCGCGCGGATGCGCTTGCGCCGCCTGTCTCTCGTTGATGAAATAATGTGTTGTTTCATGGTAGTTTTTTTCTATCTTTTTATGCAGTCTTCTTACCCTGCTTTCGCTTGATTACCTCTCCTTCATATCGGAATCCCTTACCTTTGTATGGTTCAGGCTTCTTTAGTGAACGAATCTTTGCTGTAAACTGTCCGACCATTTCTTTGTCAGCACCGCTTACGGTAAGAATATTCTTTTCAGAAGTGACAGTGAGACCTACGGGGATCTCAACATTTACAGGATGTGAAAAACCGAGTGCCATCTTGAGCATGTTACCCACAACTTCTGCTTTGAAACCGATACCGTCGAGAATAAGTTTCTTGACGTAATGCTCGTTCACACCCTTTATCATGTTCACAATGTGAGATGCATATGTTCCCCAAAGAGCAGATGTCTCAAGGCTCTTTCGTACGGGAGTGAGCGTAATATTTGAACCGTCAATTTTGATTTCAATTGCAGTCTTGAATTCACGCTTGAGTTCACCCTTTGGGCCCTTCACTGTAAACAAACCATCAATAAGTGTGACTTCTGTTTTTGCCGGTATTTCGATTTTTTGTTTTCCAGTTCGTGACATATATGTAAAATTACCAGATCTTAAAGAGAGCTTCGCCCCCAACGTTAGCCTTTCTTGCCTCTTTGTCGCTCATGACACCCTTTGGGGTTGTCATAATGAGTGCCCCGAAACCGTTTTGTACTCGGTGAACCTCCTTGGCTCCGTAGTACACACGTCGTGACTGCTTTGAAATCAACTGTACATCGTTGATCTTTGGCTGGTCATCAACATAGACGAGATCAGCTTCGATAGATTTATTGACCTTCTTACCTTTCTTTGTAACGCCCTTCACAAACCCTTCTCTCTGAAGTGCTTCGAGAATTGCCTCCTTCATCTTTGAGTATGAAATAGAAATATTCTCTTTGCCTGCGATGTTGGCAACCTTGAGTTTGTTGACGAGTTGTGAGATAGGGTCTGTTACCATGATGATTTTTTAATACCTGGGATTCGTCCTTCGTTGGCAGCTTCACGGAAGCAAATACGGCACATATCGAAGTCTCGCATGTAGCCTCGCTTTCGACCGCATCGGAAACATCGTCGAACAACCCGGCTAGCGAATTTCGGAGCTTTGAGTGATCGTGCGATTGTTGATGTTTTTGCCATTTTTGTATGTGTGACGTTTGGTGATGCTATCAATTTTTGACCCGAAAGTCAAAGTTTGATGGCTTATTTACTTTATTTTTTATCGGCCTTCTTGAAAAGGAAGCCGAGATGCTCCAAAAGAGCCTTTGTTTCATCCTTCTTTTTCGACGTTGTGACAATTGCTGCCGCAAAACCGAAGACGTCTTTCAACTCCTCGTCCGCTGTCTCAGGGAATACTGTGTGCTCCTTGAAGCCTAGAGTATAGTTCCCGATATTGTCGATAGACTTCACTTCGATACCTCGGAAGTCACGTGTTCGCGGTAGTGCCACGTTCACAAGTTTCTCGAGGAAACTCCACATGCGCTCACCTCGGAGTGTTACCTGCCATCCTACAGTGTCACCCTGTCGTACCTTGAAAGATGCCACAGACTTCTTTGCAGCAGTTGGAGTCGCCTTCTGACCTGCAATCTTTGTGAGACGATCACCCACGAGCTCCTTCTTCTTTGGATCTTTGATAGAACCAGTTGTTGCAGAAAGAATCACTTTTGTGATTCGAGGAGCTTGGAGCAAATTCTTATAACCGTACGTACCTTTGAGGGTTGCGTATGCGGATGCTCCTTTTTCTTTGAGAGTGATGTGTTTCATATATTTCAGTATTACAAATTCTTTCCTGACTTTCGGCTGACACGAACGTGTCGGTCACCGACAAGCTTCTTGCCTACACGTACTCCCTTGCCCCCTTCTACAAACATAACGTTTGAAGCGTGGATGGGTGTAGCGAAATCAATGATCTGACCTTTGCCACCCTGCTTGTTTGATTTCTTGTGCTTCTTTCGCATGTTAATACCTTCAACAAGAAGCATGCTTTCCTTTGGCATAGCCTTGAGGACCTTGGCAGTCTTGCCTTTGTCCTTTCCTGCGATCACTATAATATTGTCTCCTGATTTGATTTTCATTGTAGTATTTTTAATAAATATTATACGATCTCAGGCGCACGTGATGCGATTGTCTGGAAGCCTTTTTCCGCGAGTTCTCGTGGAATAGGACCGAAGATGCGACCTGCGAGTGGTTCTTTTTTTCCCTTGTCGAGGATTACCACTGCATTTTCATCGAAACGAACGTATGAGCCGTCCTTGCGTCGGAACGCCTTTCGCTGTCGCACGACAACTGCCTGGAGAACGTCCTTTTTCTTGACGGCCTTTCGAGGCTCAGCTTTCTGTACTGATACAACGACGATGTCGCCGATTTCAGCTGTTCGCTTTCCTGCGGCGCCAAGTACCTTGAAGACTCGCACGAGCTTGGCTCCTGTGTTGTCAGCTACTTGAATGATTGATCGTGGTTGTAACATGGCGGTTTAATTAATGTATTGGTTATTTTACGAGAGTGAAATGCTTATCCTTTGAAATAGGTCGGCACTCAAGGATTTCGACTTTGTCCCCTATCTTCTTTGTATTTCCAGCATCGTGCGCCTTGAATTTCTTTGTCTTTGTCACGTACTTGTTGTACTTAGGAACTTTTACGTATCGTTCTACTGAAACAACGATAGTGTCTTTCATTTTGTCAGAAACAACAACGCCCGTGAGTGTTCGTGCTTTTGTTGCTGTAGTTGTAGGTGTTGTTGTTTTCATATTGGTAATAATATTTAAATTTATGCTTTAGCTACCAAAACTTTTATAGTTTTTGCGTCAGCGTGTGCTTGTGAAGTGAGTTCAGTCTGAATTCGAGCGATGTCCTTTCGGAGTGTTCGGCCTTCCTTCACATTCTTAGCCTTGCCACCTGTCACGCCGAATCGGAATGCCTGAAGAGCATCACGCTTTTCGAGAAGCGATTTGACGAGATCTTTTCGGTTTTTTCCTTTGAATTCAGACATGACAATTTATTTAATTTGTTATTTATATTCGGTTTATGCGTCGTGACGGCTAATGATTCGGTATTTTACTGGGAGCTTACTTCCAGCTTTTCGAAGTGCTTCTCGAGCGATCACTTCTTCGATACCGTCTACCTCAAAGAGTACTCGACCTGGCTTCACTTCTACACAGTATCCCTGTGGATCTCCTTTTCCCTTACCCATACCCACTTCAGCGGCTTTCTGCGTCCATGGACGATCTGGGAATACTCGGATCCAAATACGTCCAGTCTTTCCGGCTGATCGTGCGATTACCTTTCGAGCAGATTCGAGTTGGTTTGATGTTACTCGGAAAGCTGATGTAGCCTTGAGGCCGAATGACCCGAAATCAAGGTTAACACCTCGAGACGCAACACCAATCTTCTTGATGTTTACTCGGCCTGTTTGCCACTTTCGGTGTTTTACTTTTTTCGGGAGTAACATGGTAGTTTATTTCTTAGCAAAGATATCGCCCTTGTAAATCCAAACCTTGATGCCGATATTTCCGTAAGGAAGATTAGCTTCGTATCGAACGAAATCAATATCCGCACGGAATGTCTGAAGTGGAATCTGTCCCTTCTTCAAATCTTCTCGACGTGCCATTTCAGCTCCGCCAAGTCGACCACCGAGGAAGATTCGCACTCCCTTGACGTCTCGACTTGCCATCACTTTGTCGACCATTTGCTTCATCACACGTCGGAAAGGCATTCGCTTCTCGAGACCTTCTGCAATCATCTGTGCGACAATAGCTGAGCTTGATTCAGGAGACTTCACTTCATCAATCTCAACTTTAATTTCAGAATTTAGTTCAGCGAGTTTAGCCTTTGTCTCTTCTGCCTTGCCCTTGTATTTGATAACAACTTGCTTAGCGCTCTTTTCATTGAGCTTTTTCATAAAGAGAGCTATGTCATTCTTCAACTTTGTAGCACCTTCACCGTTTCGGCCGATGATCATACCTGGTCGTGAAGTCTTGATGATGATTCGAACCGCTTTAGCAGATCGCTCCATTTCAATATCGGCAACGTACATACCTCGGAGCTTCTTTGCGAGCCATTCGTGGAGGAGAATATCAGCTTTGAGGTTCTGACGGTACTTACTGTCAGTTGAAAAACCTCGAGATTTCCAGTCTCTGATGATTCCTAATCGGTGTGCAAATGGGTGTACGGTGTGTGACATGTTATTTTGTGGTTTTTTTAGCTTTTGCGATTTTCTTAGGTTGAGCCTCTCCCAAAACGATAGTCACGTGACTTGATCGCTTGTTGATCTTTGATGCAGAACCCATGGCTCGAGGCATGATTCGCTTGAGGGTAACACCTGTGTTTACCTGCACTTCCTTTACAATGAGAGTTTCAATATCAACTCCGGCGTTCTTAGCGTTAGCTATAGCGCTTGAAAGGAGTTTCTTCAAAGGATCAACTGCTCGCTTTGTAGTAAATGTCAAAACACGCATAGCTTCAGATGCGCTCTTACCTCGCATTAAATCAGCAACAACCCGAACCTTTCGTGGAGACTGTCTGTAGTTGTTGAGGAATGCTTTCATAAAGGCGAATAATTAATGTGAATAGATTATTTCTTAGCTTCGACAGAGACCTTAGAAGCCTTGGCAGCAGCGATTTCACCGTCTTTCTTGGCCTGGTCAATTTCCTTCTGCATTTTACCTCCGTGTCGGATAAACTTACGTGTTGGAGAGAATTCGCCTAGTCGGTGACCTACCATTTCTTCTGCTACGAGCACTTCTACGTGTGTCTTGCCGTTATATACTCCAAAAATGAACCCTACCATCTCAGGTGAGATCTGGCTTCGTCGGTACCAAGTCTTAATAACCCCAGTATCTGTGGGTTTCTTGCCAGCGATCTTTTGCAAGAGTCGCTCTTCGACGAATGGTCCTTTTTTGAGTGATCGGGTCATTGAATTTTGAAGTCTCGGTAAAGTCGACGGGTTTGGGCGTCTACTGTAGTCAGGGCGAAAAATAATAGCCCCTACAGAGCTTGTGAGGTACATACTATCAGAAAAAAATACTGTGTCAAATGACCGCGACCCTGTTTTTAGAGCCTAAAAGCTGGATGTTTTGAAAGTGACGAATCAGACCGTTTGAGACCCCTAAAACCTCAATTCCCACGATATTTTCCTTAATATCAAGGTCGATTTGAACGAGATCGTTAAAAGAGAGGGTTTTTTCGATTTTAGCCTTATTTATGAACATATAAATGGCCTCCGCCTCGGGGTCGTAGGTGGTTTTTAGCATAAAATATATCCATAGAGACCTATTTCCACGCGATTTATTACAAATCTTTATTTAATAAACGCCTTTAGGTCATCGTGTGTTAATGTCCTCTGAATATCTGTTTTTGGAATCATCGATAACAGTGGTTTTGTTGGATTATCTGGGTTTTTTGGATCAATAATAGAAAAACCTACATATTCGATCTTTTTATGATAGCGATGCCTTACCCAGTCAATCGCTGGTAACAAATCTCCGTCAGAACTAAGCACAATTGCAGTGTCATACTTATTGTCGACAGCCCCGACAATGAGATCAGTGGCTAATTTAACATCAATACCTTTTTCCCTTTGTCTTTCTATTTTTATTGATGTAATTCCGAGCTTTTGCAAGCTCTTATAATTCTGTACTCTTGAGTCAATTTTTATTTCTTCTGTTCTTGTTCTTAATTTACTTGTTTTTATTTCCCATTTTGTAGTTTTGAGCTTGGCGAAAAAAGAAGTTTGTTTAGCCATAGCTTCTTTACTCCTCTCGTCACCCTCTTTCTCTCTGACCGTTCCAACGTAGTATCTCTTACCCATTTCTGAAATGGTTCTTTCTGTCCCCACAAGAAAATCTGCAAACTTATCAAAATCAAAGTTCTTTTCATTGATACCTAATTTCTTCAATACCAAATGATAGAAATTACCTCCATCGATTAATAAATTTACTCTTATCATGGCGATAGTATACTCCCCAAACGAAAACCTGCACACAGCTTTCGCTGGCGCAGGTGACTTTCAGTTGTAATCCTACGCAGAGAGAAGGAAAAGTCAAGCCATTATTTAACCTGGGCTTAATTTAGAAAAGATATCAATCCTTATATTTTTCCTTTAACTCCAAAGCTCTCTCCATAATATGATCACCTATCTCACCCCAGTCAAAGTATTGTTTGTAATCCTTAGGATCAATTAATTTAATCTCTGTTATATCACCCTCGTCTGGATCCTCAATAAAATCACCATATGGTTCAACTATGCAAAACGAACGAGTTTGAGTGATCACTCCCCTTGGCTCAGTAATATCTTGATACCCAATAAACTGATGATGTAACACTCTCATATTTGACTCCTCTTTAATTTCACGTATCACTGCTTCTTCTGCCGTTTCTCCTTTTTCCACCCCTCCACCTGGTGGAGTCCACGTATCTTTCTTTGCGGCATAGACTATTACTAACTTATCATTGTAGAAACAATATGCGTGAACACCAGTGACCCTCCTGTCGCCTAATTCGAGAACAGAATCAATATCTCTGTATACAACTCCAAACTCATTATCTACGCAGTTCATTTTTGATTTGATTTCCATATTATTTAAAAACATTTCCCCAATAATAAGGCTGAACTTCTTTCAGGGTCTTTGACTCCCACCTTGTTGGATCATTACTTTTTGCAACCGCAACTTCAACCTCTTCGCCCCATATTCTAAGCCGCTCCTGACAAATACCGCAAGGTGCATAAATTAAAACTGGTTCATCTACACCCAATCTTCCTACACATACCGAAGCGGTAACTTTTTTATCTAATTTTATGGCCTCCAAAATCGATCCTGTCTCATGACACAAATTAACCGAATCATGTAGCGCTTTTTCTATACCGACACTTGTGAGTATTTTTCCATCTTCTGTATATAGAGCAGCAGCTCCCCCTGCAGTATTTGGATATTTTTCTTTCATCAAAGCTATAGCCGCGTCAATAAGTGTTTGATTTATTTTCATATCACACATTATAACAAAAAGCCCCTCTCGGGGCTTTTGTTTGAGTTGCGAAATGGGGACTGACCCCTTTTATTTATGATTATCGCTTCTTCCCCACCTTTCGTCTCGAAACAATCAACTTGTTTGAGTACTTCTTTGGGCGTCGTGACTTCTGGCCTTTTCCTGTAGGCTTTCCGTACACTGAGATCGCGCGTCGTCGTCCTCGTCCTTGTCGTCCTTCTCCTCCTCCGTGTGGGTGATCCACTGCGTTCATAGCAGTACCTCGAACAGTAGGCTTGATACCCTTCCATCTGCTTCGTCCAGCCTTACCATAGTTCTGAAGTCGGTTCTCATCGTTTGATACTTCTCCGACTGATGCCCATGCTTCGTCTTTGATCTTGCGCACTTCTGATGAAGGCATTTTGATCTGAGAATATCCTTCGTCCTGAGCAATAACTTCAGCGTAGCTACCAGCTGATCGGACAAGCTTTGCACCACCCAAAGGTTTTACTTCAATATTATATACAAATGTACCTACGGGGATGTTCTTGAGTGGAAGTCGGTTACCTGGTTTTACTTCTACTTTTTCACCTACGTGGAATGTATCACCTGGTTTCAGTGACTTTGGAAGAACTACATATCGCTTTTCTCCGTCAGCATAGTTTACGAGCGCGATGAATGCTGTTCGGTTTGGATCGTACTCAACTGTCATTACCTTTGCTGGAATATTCTTCTTGTCATATACGAAGTCGATTTCTCGATACATTCGCTTATGTCCACCTCCCTTGTGTCGTGTTGTAACACGACCTGTATTGTTTCGCCCTGAACCACGTCGGAAACCATGAGTGAGTGCCTTGTGCGGCTCATTGGTAGTAATCACACCTCGGTATGAGATGGTTGCCATATTCCGCCTAGATTTGCTTGTTGGTTTATATCGTTTCATGATGGTTTGATTATGCAGGATTACGCGATGTCTATCTTATCTCCTTTTTTGAGATAGATGTACGCTTTTTTGATGGCAGATTTCGAACCAATTTTGCCTCGGACGCGAACTTTTTTCATAGGAGTCATTGCCATGTTCACTTTAACAGGCTTCACTTTGTACATCTGAAAGATAGCCTTCATCACAGATGCCTTTGTAGCTTCAGGAGTTACTTCGAATACATACTGATTCTTTTCAGTGACAACAGTTGCCTTCTCGGTGATGCGAGGTTTTTTGATGACTGCGTTTGTGTGTTTTTGAATTGAGAGGTTTGTCATGGTCGTTGGATTACTGTATTTTAGAAGCAAGCATCTTCACTGACTCTTCAGGTGATGAGATGACTACGTATTTATACTGAAGAAGTGCGAGCGGATTCAAGTTTCGCAATTCGCTTACTTCCAAATTGCTCATATTTTGGAAACCGAACTTCACGTTTTTCTCAAGCGTTGGAACTGTGATGAGCGCTGCGTTATTTCGTCGCTTTGAAAGCATATCGTATCCAGAAACTGTTCCGAGCTTTGTGAGAATGTCTCGTGCCTCAACTGTCTTTGGAGCCTTGAGTGCAAGTTCTTTTACGAACATGACTTCACCGTCTCGCATCTTGCGAGAAAGGATGGTAAAGACTGCTTTTGCTTTCATTTTCTTATTGATCTTTCGAGCAAAGTTCTGTTCGTTTGTAGGACCGTGTGCAACACCTCCACCAATCCAGATCGGAGATCGTGATGATCCGTGTCGAGCGCGGCCAGTTCCCTTTTGCTTCCAAGGCTTTTTACCTCCTCCACGAACGTCGCTTCGATCCTTTGCGTGAGCATAAGGGATTCGAGCATCCATGCGCATAGAGGTGACTACCTGGTGAACGAGATCCGCATTCCATGAGAGACCGAAGATTTCTGGTGGAAGTGAAATTGTTCCAGATGACTTACCATCCTGAGCGTAGATTGTTGCATCGAGATTTGACGCAACCTTAATCTTCTTCTCTTTCGGAATTTTCGTTACTGTCTTTTTTGTTGTTTTGAGTGTTGCCATAATAGTGTGATTAAGAAGAAGATTAGCCTCGTACTTCTACGAGTGTACCGCGTCGACCTGGAATTGCTCCTCGAATGAAGAGCTCACCATTTTCTTTATCGAATGCAACGACAGTAAGATTCTTGACCGTGATTCGATCTCCTCCCATACGCCCAGCCATTCGCAAACCTTTAAATACTCGCTGAACTCCAGCTGAGCCAATTGATCCCGCCTCTCGTTCAGAGTGTTTCTGACCGTGAGATCGTGGACCTCCGTGGAAACCGTGTCGCTTGACGACACCCTGGAATCCCTTTCCTTTTGAAATTGCAGAAACCGTGACAGTGTCGCCGGCTTCAATTGAACTCTCTACTTTTTCACCAACTGCAGGTGAGGTAACTCCAGTCACTTCCATAAGTGTTTGGAAATTGCCCATCTCCTTGTAGTGACCCTTCTGTGCTTTGTTGATTCGCTTAGCGCTTTTCACGCCGTAGCCAACCTGCATTGCTTCATAACCATCTTTTTCTTTTGTCTTCACTTGCGTAACAACAATAGGGGCGGTCTTGAGAACGGTCACAGGATGAACTCTACCCTCCTCATCGAAGAGCTGCGTCATATTCTGTTTTGTGCCGAGGATAAATTTCATGACAGTTGAATAGTGGATAATTCTGTGTAAGTTTCTTGAGGCGATGATTACATCATCTTGACGTCAATGTTGACGCCAGATGGTAGGCTGAGGTTTGTAAGTGACTCGATCACTTTTGCTCCGGGATTTACGATATCAAGCAATCGCTTGTGAACTCGCATCTCAAATTGTTCTCGCGCATTTTTATAGATGAAAGCTGAACGATTGACTGTATATTTCTTGATCTCAGTTGGAAGTGGAATCGGACCAAGTAC
The DNA here is from genome assembly GCA_043745355.1 of bacterium. GTDB lineage: Bacteria > Patescibacteriota > Minisyncoccia > Phycocordibacterales > CAIZLB01 > JBDKLC01. The sequence continues at coordinate 68,334 of JAYTSY010000009.1, read as the reverse complement.
TTGTGCATCGTATCGAAGCGCAGTATCCATGATCTGCTTTACAGACGCATCGAGGATCTTTGATTCGTACGCCCGCACTCGGATGCGAAGCTTGCTAGACGCATCGGCTTCTGCCTTTGATGTCTTTGCTGTTGTTTTCTTTTTAGGAGCTGTTGCCATAAAGGACTATTTAGTAATTAGAGATGATTACGCAACGATCTTTGTTACTACACCCGCACCTACGGTCTTTCCACCTTCACGGATAGCGAAATGGAATTTGTCTTCAAGAGCGATAGGGGCAACGAGCTTTACTTTGAAAGTAACAGTGTCGCCTGGCATAACCATTTCAACTCCTTCAGCAAGAGTCACTTCACCTGTAACGTCCGTTGTTCGAACGTAAAACTGTGGCTTGTAACCTGTGAAGAATGGTGTGTGTCGTCCGCCTTCTTCCTTTTTGAGAATGTACACTTCTGCTTCGAAGTCTGTATGAGGCTTCACTGAACCTGGCTTTGCAAGGACCTGACCTCGTGTCAAATCTTCTTTCTTCAAACCTCGGAGGAGGATACCAGCGTTGTCGCCAGCCATACCTTCGTTCAACTGCTTGTTGAACATTTCAATACCAGTGATAGTTGTCTTAACAGTATCCTTGAGACCGACGATTTCGATTTCTTCACCAACTTTGCACATACCTCGTTCGATTCGTCCTGTAACTACAGTACCTCGTCCTTCGATAGAGAAGATATCTTCAATAGGCATAAGGAAAGGCTTGTCAGTTTCACGAACTGGAACTGGAATATATGTATCGAGCGCTGTGACGAGTTCGAGAACTTTCTTTGACCACTCATCATCTACACCAGTAGCTTCGAGCGCCTTGAGAGCAGAACCCTTGATAACAGGAGCATTTTCGCCATCGAAACCATTCTTTGTGAGAAGTTCACGAATTTCAGCTTCTACGAGGTCGATCATGTCTTTGTCATCAACCATGTCGCACTTGTTGAGGAATACTACCATCTTTGGCACACCTACCTGCTTAGCCAAGAGAACGTGTTCTCGTGTCTGTGGCATTGCTCCGTCAGTTGCAGCTACTACGAGAATAGCTCCGTCCATCTGAGCGGCACCAGTGATCATGTTCTTGATGTAGTCGGCGTGACCTGGAGCATCAATGTGAGCATAGTGACGAGCAGCTGTTGCATATTCACTGTGAGAAAGAGAAATGGTGATTCCACGAGCTTTTTCTTCAGGAGCCTTGTCGATATCGCCGACAGCCTTAATGGTTGCCTCCATACCAGCTCGGTGCAATACATTGAGAATTGCTGCCGTAAGAGTTGTCTTTCCGTGGTCAACGTGTCCGATTGTGCCTACGTTTACGTGAGGCTTTGATCGATCAAATACTGCTTGTGCCATATGATTTGGAGAGTTATTTACCACCTATAAAGGCGCGAGATTGCCTTATAGCTAGCAAATAAGCCCTATAATTAATTATTTTTTGATAAAATTTGTTAGTAGTGCTTACGAAGTGATTTTTATAGTTGACTCGATAGTATGTATCGTTCTCGTATATATAACATCCCGGAAGTTACCAGACAAAAAAGGCGCCTAAACGCGTATAGGTGATAGTAGCAAATTTTTAGGGTATGTCAAATCATCATTTATGGACCTCGTCCTATCTACATGTTAATAAATTGTTTAGAATACGATATGACGTTTTTCATGAAGTATTTCTCAAAATTGGCTGAAAAACACCCTATGACCCTCCGATTAGTAGGTTTTTTGTTTTTGGTAATGATTGTCGTTGTTTCTAGGCTTGATATGTTCCTGGGCTTTATATCAGCACCATTCCTCCAAGGATGGGATGGGGCCTCGCACCAGGCAGTAACGGAGTATTACTCGGCACACATTTTCCCCTCACTTTGGGGATGGATACCGAATTGGTACGCTGGAATGCCCTTTCCTCAGTTCTATCCACCCCTATTTTACTTTATAGTGGCTCTAGTTGGCCATATACTGCCATTTTTAAGCCTTCTCACTATCACAAAGTGCGTGGTATTGATATTACTATTTTTACTCCCTTATACACTATTTAAGCTGGCAAAAAGACTGACTGATTCACATCTCATTTGTTGGTCTACTGCCCTTCTTTGCACCCTATTCATGTCTAGTACTTGGTTTTCTTTTGGTCTAAGCACAATATCAACAATTGGGACCGCTATGATCTCGCAACTTTTAGGCTTTGTGTTGCTTGTATTATGGTTGTTCATTTTTTTAAATGACAGACCAGGAAAATATAAAAATATTCTGAGTATCCTATGTTTAACAGGGGTCTTCTTTTCAAATGCACACATCGTATTCTTTTCTATTTTTATGGGTTTATTTATGGCGATTGCGGAAATTTTATATCCTTCCGAGAATACTCGTGTGATAAATAAAATCTGGACTGCATTTAAAAAATACGCGCTTTTATATATTGTCGGAGCGGGACTTGCAGCGTGCTGGTATTTTCCTCTCATCGCACATTATGAATATTTCTCCGGCATTTCTATTCCAGAAGCGGGGGCTGCGATTGAGTATCTCCTTCGTTATTGGTATCTAATAATACTTGGCGTACTTTCCCTTCCCGCTTCACTCGATCAAAAGAATCGGCCAATGTTTTTATTATCACTACCTCTCTACTGTTTTACTTTGCTTATCATCCTCTTTGCGTTTGCAGATACAATTCACTTCACCTTTCCGATTCATGTTGCTCGCTGGCTGGCACCCCATTTATTCTTAAGTACCATTCTCATACCCTACGGATTTTTTTGGGTATCAAAAAATATAAAAAATAAATATAGATTTTATATCGTGGGAGTACTTGCAGTCATCGTACTCGGTTTGTATGTGCCGGAACTAAAATCTCCTTACACATATCCATTTATCGGTGGTTATTATCTCTCTTACGATTCTGAAGATATTCCTTCTCTCGTTGCTAATTTTCCAAAAGATGGAAAATTAGCAACGGTTGAAGTGAATCTTCGGCACTCGCAGCCAATGTCATTCGTGATTGATGCTGCGCTCGGAACAGGCGGCGCCATGACCACTTTTAGTAACCTTCGAGAATCATCAATTTCCTCATTATTTTTAGGACCATTTAGAAATACTCTTTCTAATACTTGGGAGTTATGGGGATCACCAAGCCTTCTTGGTAAAAGAACAAACTTTTACGAAACTCACGATCAAAAAAACCTCAACAGGGCAAGATTCCTCGGAGTACAGAATTTTTTGGCGATATCTCTCGAGATGTACACTGACTTTACTACTATGAAAGAATTACAAAATATCAAAAATCTTGGTGATTTTAGTATATTTACCTTCAAGAAATCGATCCCCCAGGCGCAAGTATTAAAATATCAACCCATCGCCATGTTTGCACCAGTACATTTTAGAGAGCATGGGTTCAATGATTTGGATTACATTCGATTACAAGAAGAATATTTCGAGGATGGTAAAAACATGGATACTGTTGTTGCACTAGCGAGCGATCAAATGATTGATACAAGCAGGGACATCAATATGTTTTCGTACCTGTTGATTGTAAAACCTTTATACCAGAATGTGGATGTCGCGGCGGCGAGACTCCTCGCCTTCGCCGCCGCAGACAACCACAAGATACTTGTTATGAATACTCCCGACCCGCTCGTAGAAATTCTCCTCCGTAAAATAAATCATGATCCGTCTGTAAAAAATATTTATTTCTTTGACCCAACTATCACTGCCGACGAACCTTTCAAAGAAGTGATCACTTTCATAAGAAGTCACCACATTAATTCAAATGCTGTAAATGAGGAAGCAAAACTTATTGCAACAAAAAACCATATGAATATTGAACTGCCAATTTCGTACCAAAGTCCTCAACCAGTGACGATAAAAAGAAGTTACTTTCCCGAGTGGCTGAGGACTAACCAGAAAGACACTGTGTACCTTGTCAGTCCTACATATATGCTGACCTTTGCAACCAGTTCATTCGCATTAGAATTTAAAACTCCAAAAAGTGTTTGGTTGGGATGGATCGTGAGCGCAGTAGTGTTTCTATACATCATGATATGGACCCTTATCATTCGTAGGAAAGATAAAATAAATAAATAAAAAATATAAAAATAATTAGGGGCGGCTCAAATTTGAGCCGCCCCGCCAACTGTTTTTTATTTTTTTTGTTCGCCCAACTCACTTTCTGGCACGAATCGGACGGACAATGCGTCATTCGATTTGAGCACGCGAGTATCCCGATCCGCCTTGCCTTTGACGATTTTACCGCAGATTGCCACGTTCACTTGGACGTGAGTCATCCAACTGACGCCCTCTTCTTGCGCACCGAGCAAGATTTCAAGGTTGGTCACCTCGACGAGATCGCCCAATTTTGGCGGATTGCCAAAGCACACTGCCTGCTGGTGAACTCCGTAGTTACCGTTACCAAGACGTACGAGAGAGTATCCCTCGCGCTTGAACGGTGGAATCTCAACCCGCAAAAGCACTTTGCCCGCGATCTTCCAACCTCCGACCAAAGCCTTCGACTGTTTTTTCTCGGGAGTCGCGGTGGTGGATGAAATCTTTTTTGTCCACATCACATCCACGGTAGATGCTCCGTCCTTGAGGCTGGCAGTCTTGACGAACTGCGACACCTCCATGACGGCAGTGTTGCCGACCTCTAAGGCCATTTTCGCATCTGCAAACGCAACAGCCAACGGCCATCCCGACTCCTTCTTCAACTTGACGACGGCGATTGCCATAGACTCATTTCCGGGAAGCGCGACGGCTGGGTACTCGATTTGAGCTGGCGTGGATCCTACCGTAACCCTATAGGAATCCTCACCGAGCGCCGAACCGACTACTGTAACGACCAACACTAACATTTTGAAGAACTGCATATGACCTCCTTGGTCTTGTGACACGTTTTGGCTTCGCCGAAACGTGTCGGGTTTAAATCTTTCCACTGTATAGTCCGTAATCGGACTCACACATATGGATCTAACTGAATTATACCACTTTTAGGTATATAAGTCAAACTACCCTGTGCGCAAAAATAGCCCTTAAATGAGGGCTATTTTTGTGTGTAATACTATTTTAACTTGTTCCACTCATGCATTCACCCAGTTGGACATCCACCTTATCTGGCTCTACTTGGAGGCGTTTTTTCATCTTTTTGACAAGTCCTTCTGACACATCAATTGTATGCCCCTTGCCTGGACCGCGATCAATAATTTTAGCGGAAATAGTGACGGTGACACCATCCGAGTTAGAGCCGCAGACATTTATACATTGATCTTTTACTTTGTAATTATTCGCGGAGCCCTTTTTCGGATCTATTCCTAGCTGCCCAGAAGCCTGCAAATTTTTATCAAGAGGATATGCCCCAATATATCCACTTGTATCAATATCTCTCAAATACTCTCCTGAAACGGAACCCTTTTCACTATACCCTACGCCACCGTTGACACTACCTTTTGGGTAACTTATACACTGTTTTTTACCTTGACTATCCTTCGGATAATAAAATGCCCCAGTTTTTTCATTGCGCTCCATGGCACATTGCGTACGTTTATTGTCAATTCTTATATCACCAGCACCAGCGAAATAGGTAATTCCCCAATCATGACCCTCAAAGGTAACTCCGTTACTATTGGCCTTAGCACCCTTACCATCAAAACACTGTGCATTATTTTGATAAGGAGAAGTTGTTGGTGGCTTTTTAGCCTTTCCGACAGCGGCAAGGTTATCCCCTCGAAAACTTTCTATATAGCGGTTATACCAAACCCCGGAGATTCCGACTGTGACAAGCATTACAACACCTAGAGTTAAAGCCAATATGTATTTTGAGCTCATCATAAAGTTTTAATGAATTTTTAATTATCTTAAATATACACCTATTGGGGATACGCGCAAAGATTAGCAAACTCTTACATCTTTTTTCAAATCTTCTTGCATCTTTTTTGATTGCTGAGTAATCAAAGAAAACAATTGACGCACGAATTGAGTCTCCAGTCCATTTTGATCTGCCAGAATATCCATTCTTTCAAAAAGTTCCCTTTCACGATCTGGTTGGAAAGTCTCAATGTCATTTTTGATCTTGTATTCGCTCACACTTTGGACCGTGGCCTTGCGCTCTGCCAATAAAAGAATTATTTGTTTATCAATTCTGTCGATATTCGATCTCAAACTATCTAATTCGTTCATGTTAATTATGACAATTATTTATTTCCAATATTTAGCCACTTTAATGAACATTTTCTCAAATCCTTTATAATCTTTCTTTTTGGCCATCTTTCTTATATCAATGACATTCCTAAGGTATTTATCGAGCACTTTTCCTGCAGATTCATTTTCAAATTGTAAGGTCGCCCATAGTGCCGATTTTTGTTCCGCGATCCGTTTCATCAGGCCTGCGTTCATTTTAAAAGTAATAGTCGAAGCTTTCATCAAATCTTTCTGAGAAATACCTGACTCACTCAATGTTTTAGCCATAGATATAGTAGAAAACTGCGACATGGCTTGAACGTTCGCCATGACCTGATCATGTTTTGCTTCCGTCATAACAAGTACGTCCACGTCCGATGCGACAAGTGCACTCTTGATCTTTTTTGCACAAGGATGAGATAGTGCTCCGGACAAAACAATTTTGTGACCATTATATGGATAAACTTGGGGACCAAACAACTGATGTATATGTAAAAGGGGAACTTTTAAAGCCTTTAATACTTTTTTATCATGCAACATGCAGGATCCAAGAGAAACAATTAATTTTTTATTTATATCAATTTCCTTTAAAAGATTCACGGCATACGTAAGGGCTGTACTTGGAACAGAGAGAACAATGACATCTGCCTGATTGAGAAGTGGTCCTGGATTCTTTGTTTTGCGCCCAATTGCCCTGGCTGAATGTTGGTGGGAGTTGAAAAACTGGATAAGGGTTGCACCCATTCCGCCCGTGCCCCCGATGACGATGATGTTCATAAAATAAGTATAGCAGTAAATAAAACGGCCCGCCCCAATTTGGGCGAGCCACTTGTCCCTCCAGAGCATACGCCCCGGATCCTTGTGAATGTCGAACGTCTCGAGGGACGTCTTGCAACTGCAATCCCAGGAAGGATCAGATTGCACGTTGTTACTGGTTGATGCCGCCGATGGATCAGCGGGTTGAAATTTGACTGAGCATTCCGCCAAGAGGACAAATGTCTGTACACTGATTCCTGAAGCTGGCATAGGCGATAGGGACTGCGTAACAGAATTGCTCACAATTGGCACGACGACTGTCGGAGTTTCGGGACTTGTCAGCGCACCAAAACTCACGAGACCGATAACTAACACTACAGGGAAACCTGCTTTCATCGTAAAGTTCTGATACTTCGACGTCTCGATGGGAAATGAATTTCCGCTCAAGCTCTCAGTGGTTTTCATATTACTCTTAATGAAGAAATCGTCAACTCATGAGATTTACAGTATTAAACAACGCAAAAGGTCAGGCGGATGTATGTCGCAGACACGGATACAAACGCCCGACCTTTTGTGTTTTTTAGCAAACCAAACGGGGTCTGACCCCTAATTATTTTCCTCTTGATTCGGCAATTGTCTTCTCAACGTTTGGCGGCACGACATCATAGTGATCGAATTCCATAGTCATAGATCCACGGCCTTGTGTCATAGAACGAATGTCGGTTGTGTATCCGAACATTTCAGATAGTGGCACTGTTGCCTTGATAACTTTGTTGAGTCCTCGATCTTCCATGCCTTCGATCTGTCCTCGCTTTGATGAGAGAGATCCTGTGACATCACCCATGAACTGTTCTGGCATAACACACTCTACACGCATAATAGGTTCGAGAATAACTGGTCGAGCTTTCTTTGCTCCAGCCTGGAAGGCCTGAGATGCAGCAATCTTGTACGCGATTTCAGATGAGTCAACATCGTGGTACGATCCGAAAAGCAATTCACATGAAATATCTACCATCGGGAATCCTGCGACAATACCTCGTTCCATCGCTTCTCGTACTCCCTTTTCAACAGCTGGGATAAATTCAATTGGAATTGCACCTCCCTTGATAGAGTCGATGAATTCGAATGTGTCGTCTCGATGCACATTCTTTGGAATTTTCTTACCTTCTTCCCACGGCTGGAGCTTCTTCAATTTGATCTGAACGTGACCGTACTGACCCTTTCCTCCAGACTGCTTAATGTATTTATATTCCTCTACTGCTTCACCGAGAATAGTTTCTCGATATGCTACCTGAGGCTTGCCGACATTTGCCTCCACAGCAAATTCTCGCTTCATACGATCAACCATAATTTCAAGATGCAATTCTCCCATACCTGAAATAATAGTTTCGCCTGTTTCAGGGTTTGAAGAGATTCGGAACGTTGGATCTTCATCACCAAGCTTTTTCAAAGCGACGCCCATTTTTTCCTGATCAGCTTTTGTTTTAGGTTCGATGCGTAGGGACACAACCGGTTCAGCGAACTTGATAGGATCGAGAATGATCGGCTTGTTCTCATCACAAAATGTGTGAGATGTTTTTGCTTCTTTCAATCCTACCGCAGCAGCGATTTCACCCGCGTACACTTTTTTTACTTCTTCACGCTTGTTAGCCTGGAGTCGTACGATTCGTCCGAGTCGTTCTTTGTTGCCTGTTGTTGAATTGTATATATATGAACCAGCTTCGATAGTACCTGAGTACACACGGAAGAAGGTGAGTTGTCCTACGAATGGGTCTGTCTGCAATTTGAATGCAAGCGCTGCAAATGGTTCTTCATCAGATGCATGTCGGAGAATTTCATCACCTGTGTTTGGATCAATACCTTTGACTGGTGGCACATCAAGAGGTGACGGAAGGTAGTCGACAACAGCATCAAGCACGAGCTGTGTTCCCTTGTTCTTGAGAGCTGATCCTGTGAATACGGGGAAAATCTTTCCAGCAATAACACCCTTTCGAAGTGCGGCTTTGAGTTCAGGAATTGTGAAATCTGTTTTTCCTTCGAGATATGCGTTCATCATCTCATCATTGAATTCAACGATCTTTTCGACGAGTTCAGCGCGATATTTTGTCGCATCGGCGAGCATGTCAGCAGGGATTTCTTTTTCTACTACTTTACTACCCATATCACCTTCAAAGTGATATGACTTCATAGTGAGGAGGTCAACTACTGCTTCGAAGTCACCTTCGAATCCGATAGGGAGTTGCATTCGTACTGCATTTTTGTTGAGTCGATCGAGAATAGAAGCAAATGATCGTTCGAATGATGCGCCAGTTCGGTCCAGCTTGTTGATGAAACAAACTCGAGGCACATTATATTTGTCAGCCTGACGCCACACTGTTTCTGATTGTGGTTCTACGCCGGCAACGCCGTCGAATACCACAACTCCACCGTCGAGTACTTTGAGAGATCGTTCTACTTCTACCGTAAAGTCCACGTGACCAGGAGTGTCAATAATGTTGAATCGGTGCATGCCAGATTTGTCCTCGCCCAAGTACGATGGATTCCAGAAACAAGTAATAGCTGCGGCGGTAATTGTGATACCTCGCTCTTTTTCCTGTTCCATCCAGTCGGTTGTCGCTTCACCTTCGTGTACTTCACCGATCTTGTGTGACATGCCGGTGTAATAAAGGATGCGCTCTGATGTTGTTGTCTTACCGGCATCAATGTGCGCGATAATACCGAAGTTACGTACTTTGTCTAACGGATAATCTCTGTTCATAAAATAATTATTGAATAAATATGCGACTTGCGTCGCTTTAGGCTTGGGGCCTGGTTTTTAATAATGCACCGACACAAAGTACCGAAAAAGGAGACTACATGTCGTACGGGTAAAATAGCATTATTTTAGCGGGTTGGCAATGAGAATTACTTATGCAATTGCAAGTTGCAAAGTCTTAGTGACACTTTCGAGTGATTCAATTCTTTGATTATGGAGATTGAGAATACGAAGCCCTAACTTCATTGATTCTTCAAGGGTGCCAACACGAACTTCAAGTCGATCGAAACGTTTGTCCATATCGTTAAATCGTGCATCCACTGAATCAAAACGCTTATATATATTAGAAAATTCCCGCTGAACCATTATCGCAAAATCTTCAAACTTTTTATCAATTTTCTTTTCAAAGGCGCCAAAAGCGACATTCAGCTTTTCATCAAGCTTTCGCTCGACGACTCGCTCGACGACTCCCTCTATTAAAATTAGATCTTGCTGCGTTAGCATGATCAAATTATACTCCTTCTACCTGAATTTCAAGTGAAAAATTGTTACATTTTTCACAAGAATACAGATAGTTTTATGAGTCCAGACTTTAGCTATACGAGAGTGCCCAAAAATACCTTTTGAAGCAAATTGCTCTCAATGATCGAGCTTGCACTTCCCTCCTTTATGATCTTTCCCTTATCCAGCACATAGGCACGGTCAACGATCGGGAGCAATGACTTCAAATTATGCTCTACGACTACAATAGATGTCTTTCTCTTCTCGTTTATCTCCTTGATCTTCTCAAAAACCTCTTTGACTACCTTCGGGGCAAGACCGAGTGATGGTTCATCGAGAAGTAATATCTGCGGAGCTGTGATGAGGCCGCGTGCGATAGCGACCATTTGTTGCTGGCCACCCGAGAGTTGTCCTGACTTTTGTTTGAGCTTTGTTCGAAGCGCGGGAAAGAGCTCGAGCACCTCCTCGATCCTTTCGTTGATAAGTTTCTTATCCTTCAATGCATAACCCCCTAGCTCAAGGTTTTCTCGTACTGTTAGTTTGCCGAATACTCGCTTTCCCTGAGGCACAAGAGTCACCCCAAATGGAACCATTTCGTGTGGAACTGGATTAACAACGTTTCCCCTCCAAAGAACAGTGCCTTCAGCAATTGGTGCTAATCCGAACAATACCTTGAGTATTGTTGATTTACCTGCGCCATTCGGTCCCATAAGGGCGACAATCTCACCTTGCTTGAATTCAACATTCACCGCATCAAGTGCTTTAACACCGCCGTACTGCACGCTGACGTTTGAGAGGGCGAGGAGTGTGTCTGGGGAGAAAGAGTTCATTAATTCAATTGTATCGCAAAGTTGCGATAAGAGAAATTAATTTCGCTCCACCGCACTAAACCCTCCTTCATACACAGTCTTCATAAAGAATGGGTACGAAACATCTCCATAAGAATCAAAAGAGATATTTCCGAATACTGTTGCACGGTCTTTGATCGAAGATACATAGTCCTTCTGACACATCTTGTTATCGCCGCACTTCAAAAGGGCTTCGATGATTATTTTAGTCCCTTCGTATGCTTCTGCTGCATATGCATTAGGAAGTCCCCCGTCATGGTACATCCCTAAATACTCTTTCATAAATGTATCTATCGATACATCTTTTGGCTTTCTGTAGTCCGCGTTGAATGCATTTTCATATGCACTTGTGTAGAGAATCCCCTCGGCAAGTCGTCCTGCGTTCTTTAGGAGCACTGGATCTTCTGTTCCACGATAACTCATGAATTTAGATTTGATACCTAACTCATCAGATTGTTTTAAAACAGTAGCTGTTTGAGCAGCAATACCTGCAATATATATAACATCTGGATGAGTCTGATTTATTTTTGTGAGCAATGTCTTGAAATCAGTTGTGTCTGGTGCATACCCCTCGTTAGCCAGAATCTGAATACCTGTGCTTGATGCAAGTGCGCCAGAAAGTGTCTGCCCTATTTCATTTTTCAAATACAAAACCGCAACTCGCTTCAGGTTGTTCCGAACTAGATAATCGACAGCGAAGGAAATCTCATTTCCTCCTCCTGGAGTCATTCGAAATGACATGTCATCAGGAGTTCTATATGAACTTGCAAGTACGGACGCATCAACTTGGAGCATATTGTCTTTGTTTGCAATAGCTTCGACGGCAACTGCGACGTTGCTTCCTTGCACCATGATCGCTTGTACCTTATCCGCATCTTTTACCTTGTTGTACGCGTCTATCCCTCCCTTTGGTGTAAACAAACTATCTTCGTGATAAAGCACTATCTTCTTGTTTGGATACTTTGCCTGCATCTCGGCACGGGCAACTTCTGCTCCATGCATAGTTGACTGTCCATAATACGCAGCATTTCCCGTAAGTGTGCTTATGACTCCGATTCTGATTTCATTTTTTCTTACATTCGTATCATCGACTTTTTTTATTATAGAGACAATAGCTATTAAAATTATAATGGAAACTATTGCGTATGATGTTTTTTTCATTTTATTATTTTTATATTATTACTACCTATCCGCTGACCCAACCAATATCCTTACTGCTCTTTCCATTGTCTTGGTCACCAATGATCGAATGATTGGCAAAGTGAACACGCCCTGAAGTTGATAGTCGCAAGATACGGTCAAATTACTTCCAATCGAATTTGTGCCAAATTGATATCGAACACGATGAGGCAATCCAAACAACCACGTGAGCGTCCGCGGAGTAGTACTCATTTCCCAGTGGACACCATCCCTAAAGTCTGTTACTTTCCCTCTATATGTCTGAGGGATGCCAGCAAATGTATGTATCTCAAAAACTAGGTTTCCCTTTGCAAGATCTCTACCTGCTGAAAAATCCCGAAGATTGATGCATGCTGGCGCCAATTTATGAGGGTGGCCAGCTCTATCCCAGAGAGCAGATTGACTACAATCAAAACAGGCCATTGCCTCAATACGGCAGTGGGATTTTGAGATTATATGATCAATTTTTATACCTTTGTTTTTCATACCCACATACTAGGGCTTTTTGACAGTTTGGTATATATAAACAAGACAGTATTTATATATATATGTCAAATATCCTTGTGTATATAGCTATTTTTGCTATACTATTGCTGTCATAAAACATGACAATATTATGGAAAACATACAATCTCTCCAACAATATGGCCTGAATGAGGGTGAGGCTAAGGTCTATATATACCTGCTAAAGAAGCCTCTTGGGGCTCTCGGGGAGTCATTTAATACGGCTTTTGCAATATTTGCGAATACCAAGATCCCCCGTGCCACCGTATATCTCATACTAGACACCCTCAAAGAGAAGCACCTTGTCTCCTCGTACAAGAAGAACAATGTCCTCCATTTCCTTGCTGAAAACCCTGCCCGACTCAAAAATGACCTGGAGGAGAAGGTTTCATCACTCAACGACCTCATTCCAAGGCTTATGGCGCTCAAGAACTCTGGGGACAAGGAATCAGATGTTCGAACATATACTGGGCGAGAAGGGGTAAAACTTGTTTTTGATGACGTATACGATAATCCTCACCTCAAAGATATCCAGGAGTTCCATACCATCTCCAACCCACGACTCATCGAATATCTCCCGAAATATATCGGCAAGGTTCTGGACTACAAAAAGAAAATTGATGTAAAGACAAAAATGATTATTCCATGGCGAGAAGAAAGTGATATTCCAAAAGAATATCTTCCTGACAGCCATCGTGATACACGATTACTTCCGAAAGGTTTCACTTTCGATGGAACGATCATTATCTACGGAAAGAAAGTGGCACTTTTTTCTCACAAAGAAGGCGAGCTGTACTCGATCATTGTTGATTCACCGACTATCACCGCAATGCTTGATGCGTTGTTTATGTGTTTGTGGCAGTTTACAGAGAAATAATTGCCTCATTGTTAAGTTTAAGCTTTTTCGATCACCAATCTTAAATTAAGTTTCCTTGCTATCTTCTGAACAAAGAAATTATGAGACTACTCCCCCAAGTACGCTTCTATAACCTCAGGCTTTGATAGCACGTGTGTAGGCTCTCCTTCAGCAAGCAATTCTCCTGAATCCATCACAATGACAGAGTCAGACAGTTCTCGTATGAGATCCATGTTGTGTTCAACGAGTATGATAGTCGCACCTTGATCTCGTAACTCTTTAATAACAGACACGACAACCTTTACCATCTCGGGAAATAGTCCAGCAAATGGTTCGTCAAAAAATATCGTTTGTGCCTTTCCAATTTCTCGCATAGCAAGAACCCTTGCGATCTCTAGTAACTTACGCTGACCATACGAGAGATTGATGGCAAGCTTGTTTTTGAACTGCCAGATACCTACACGCTGCAAAACCTTCTCAGCTATAGCGTGATGATATTGTTTATTCTTTTCAAAAAGTGCTCCTACCCATGATCGGCGCGTGACCACGACAAGAATATTATCAATCACGCTCATTTGCTCAAACAACCTTACTTCCTGAAAGGTACGAGTTATCGCAAACGTAGAGGTCTCTCTGGCACGCATTTGTTTAACTTTTACTTCTTCAGATCCGACAACGATTGCGAGCTCTCCGGATGTCTGCGGGATCATTCCGGTGAGGAGATTGATGAGGGTTGATTTACCTGAGCCGTTCGGACCGATGACACCCGTTATCTTTCCATGTTCAAAACCAATAGAAAGATCATTCACAGCCTTGATGCCGTCAAAGTGTTTTGAGAGATGATGTGTGGTGAGTCTGTTTATATTTATTGTCATGACGTTTCGATTTTACAGTTTATATTCTCCCACCAACCCCTGCGGTCGATAGAGCATGAGGACAATGAGAAGGGCGCCATATACCACTTGCCTCATCTGCGCTGCTACATCAGTCGGAAATCCTACAAATCGCAATACTTCGGGGAGCAATATGAGGAAAAGTGCACCGAGGATCGCGCCTCGCACGTTGGCAATACCACCGAGAATGATCATAGCGAGAATGAAGATCGATTCGTTCAGTGTGAATGTCGATGGATCGATGAAAGTGATGTAGGACGCAAAAAGTGATCCAGCGACAGCTGCCATCGAGGCTGATATCACAAAGATCACAAGCTTGTAGACTTGCGTGTGATATCCAAATACCGATATTGCTTTTTCATCTTCACGGATTGCTTTGAGCACCCGGCCGAATGATGAACCAACAATGAATCGTGCAACTGCGTACATGATAGCGAGAATAACGAGGGTGAGCAGGAGAAACTGCCCAGTGCTTCCGAATGTGAATCCAAAAAGTACCGGCTTTGTGATTCCAGGAATGCCTAATGGTCCTCGAGTAAGATCTTGCCAATTTAGCATCACGCTAAATACGATGATATTGAATCCGAAAGACACGAGTGCATAGTAATCATCTTTGAATCGACTGAGGATATATCCGATGCCGAGTGCAATGACTGCTGCGACGACCATGCCGATGAGAATGGAGACAAAGAAATTCACGCCATATCCTGTGAGGAGTATTGCTGTCGTATATGCCCCGATGCCATAGAATGCAGCGTGAGTGACCGACAAAAGGCCTGTATAGCCCACAATGAGATCAAGTGAGAGGGCAAGAACGGCGTAGATTGCGACTAGGACGCCAAGGTGAAGGATGTATTCCATTAGGCTTCATTATGGGGTATTTTGAGTGCTTTGACAAAATTACTGCGAGAAAAATGACAAGCTATTTTATCGTTTTTTGATTGATTTTTAATCACTCTCTGCTACAATATGGATATTATAGTCATACGACGTATGGCTCCGAGGACCCCGCCCCATGAAAATGGAGCGGGGTGCCGATTTTATAGAAGCGCTTTTACTTTCTCTTTAATTAAAGCTAATTCTTCTCTTTCGACATCTCCCATCTTTCTCACCAGTCTTTTAAAGCTTACGGTTCTGATTTGAGATAACACAACCTGTGACTCTTCGGCTCCTTGAAGCTTGTGGCAAAACCGATTGGTGCTTGTCGAATGTTTAAGAGGTAATATCCAAAACATTTGGTCATTAAATTTTCTGATTACCAAGGCGGGTCTTTCAAACATATGATTCTTTCCATCAATTTCAACTCCGATGTTTAGGCCAAACCTACACCACCAAATTTCTCCTTCCAAAACCCAAAAAGAATCATCTTTGGAGTATTCGGCCCTTTTCTTTTCGAGATTCCATTGATCAAAGTCTTTTTCCACCAATTATCTATACCATCGTGCGTATTAAATACAGATAAATAAAATTTAAAATAATACTGAACTTACTTCCTCAAAATCCCCTGTGGTCTGAATAGTAAAAATATAATAAGTAGTCCGTACGCGATCGCATCCTTCCACTCTCCCGAGATCTTCCAAATGCCGAAGTTCTCAACGAAACCGAGAAGGAATGCGCCGAGTACTCCTCCATACACATTACCGATGCCACCGATGATTGACGCAACTACCCCTTTCAAAAGAAGTGACATGCCCATGGTCGGCTCAAGTCCCGTATCGTAGCCAACAAGTACTCCTGCAAGTCCTGCGATCGCAGAGCCGATAATGAAAACAATTGAGATTACCTTCTCTGTGTTTATACCAACAATCTTTGCAACTTGTTCATCATCTGAAAGTGCCTCTATCGATTTACCGAATAATGTTTTCTTGAGGATAGCGAGTCCGATCATGACAATGATCGTTGACGCAATAATGATGAGCTGAGTTGAAGTGAATATGGCACCATATACTTGGAAGGTCTGAATATCTCCTGCGTCACTTGAAAGTGTTTGAAACTGACTAGTGAAAATGATAGCGAGAAACGCTTGGAGACAGGTGAATGCTCCGAGCGATGCTACAAGGAACACCATAGGTGAGGCTCTGCGTACTCGTAGTGGTCTATAAATGAACCTATCCAGCAAGAATCCTATGAGAGCAGCTACTGCCATACCCGCAATTGCAGCGATGATGATCTCAGGAATTGATGTCCCAAGCCGTCCTAACTTCTTGATGAGTGCATAGACGGTATATCCACCGATCGCAGCAAGGACACCGTGAGTAAGGTTGAAGAATTTAGTTGCTCCGTAGATAAGATTGAAACCGAGTGCAATCAAAGCATATATCGCACCTGCAATAATACTGTTGGCTACGAGTTGTGGAACGATGTCCATGATGGAGGTATTTTAACATAAAGCGCCGCCTTACGGCGGCGCTTTAACATGATATTTATTTATTGCTTATTAGTCCGCTTCAAATCGGGAAACTCATTACTCAGGATTTCTACAAACACATTACTGTTTTTGTCGATCATTTCAAAAGTATCGTCAATAAAATGAGCGATACGTACCAAATCTCCAACAGTAACATCTGAAAAATGTTCCGCTACCAATTGTAAATAAGGCTTAATGTCCCTATCTGAATACTTGAAATCCTCCAATTTCTGCTCACCAAACTTTACATCATTTATTAACTTTCTCTGTCTGGATTCAAAAAGTCTAATATCAAGACCTAATCCTAGGAATAACTTTTTATGCTGTTCGGCACCACTACTTATCGGCCTTGATCCATTCCTTACGTTTCGAATGATGGAGGGATCTATTCCGATTTCCTCAGCAAATTCTTTTGGACTAAGATTATTTGCATCAAGAAGTCCTGAAATAAAAACTGATAATCTTTCATTGAATTCCCCGAGAGTGTCTGCTGCGAGCACCTCTAATACCTGCCTCTCGGTAGGTTTAAACTTGAGAATACTGCCTTCTATCTCAGGCAGGTTCATTCCCTCGTTATCCAACTGATGAAGGGAAGAAATAAGTGATGAAAAATCAACTCTATCCATTTTATCCAATGACCCCGCAAATTCATTTAATACAACTCGCTCTGGCTTGAAGAAATTTTCCACAATATCAAAATCGAGTTTAGCTTTGGTTTGAAGTGACTCAATTTTTGATGCGAAATCTGAAATATCCAATCCTAATCCTTTGAATATATGCCGGTGCTGGAATGAACCTATACTGATAGGCCTATCTCCACTTACGATTCTACTTAGAACCGTTCGCATTATTTCATGCTGAGCACTCTCACTGTCAGGTTTTAACCTCTTGATGAACTCCAGTTTATTTAATCCGTTTTCCTTTAACAAATGTTCTATGAGCTGTCGGAGATGTTCCCTAAATGCTACCAAGGATCTACAAGCCAATACCTCTTGTATTTCTTCTCCCGTCGCCAAGGTCTCAAGGACACATTTCTGAGGAATTTCGATAAGTTCTCTTTCTACATCAAGTGCCGTGGCCGGCACTTCACTCGTTGCATCTCCAGGTTCTGAAGGTTTGGTATAAAAATCCCTCATGCTATCCAGCCGAACAATTTCTGCCTTTAATTCAGCTACCTTTTCATCAATTCGGGCAATTGCATACTCTTTTACTTCTCCTTTATGCAACTCATATGCTTGTTGATACTCGCCTGTTTCTTTGGCAGATTCCAACATCTCTTTTCGGCTGTCTTTTTGAGCAGTGACAAGTTTTTCTGCTAGTTCATCACGATATAATTCAGGTTTTTCCATAAACATATATTAACACAAAGGCGCCGCCTTGGAGCGACGACTTTGTTTTAATATATTTACTGAATAGATTACAAGGGCAAACTATCAATCGTCACCGACTTCCCATCAATCACTTTCTTGATTACAAGTGGAACAATACGGATTCCATTCTTATCGAACTTCACTTCTCCACTTGCTCCTTTTTCATCGTCTGACTTTAGATTCGCTACCCATTTTGCATTATCTTTATTGTATGTGTGAACATAAGTCATGAAAGAGTCATAGCCATAATCAGCGAGGAAGCCGGGTTCTTCATTCGGATACAATTTCTTGTATGTTGAAATGAACTTCTGGTATTCAGTACTTGTTTTATCGCCTTCGAACATGATATTGATTGCTCCGTTTATTTTAGAGAGATCACCACCAAGCTGCTGCTGGTACTGTGTAAGGCCAGTGTAAAGCTGAATGTCATAGACGAGTTGAGTCGACGTACTGATGAGTGGCAACACTTCTTTTGTTAGAATCGCACCGTTCTCAGGTGTCATAAAGAAAATGACCATTGTTGGTTTGAGTGCAGCAATTTTAGCTGCATCCCCTCGCAAGCCATTTTTATCAGATGAAGCGACAATAGTAGTAACAGGTTTTTTGTACTCAGCATTGAATGCTGTAGCAAACGATGCTTGTGCGGCATCAACTGAATGTACAATCACTACCCGAGACAAATCATACTTTGAATTTGAAATATATTTTGCATATCGATCCCACACATTGTCATTACCGAGCGTCATTTGAAATACATTATCATCAGCGACATTGTTGGCTTGGAAGAATTCCATCATTGTCGGATACTCTGCTTGCCTTACAGGCTGATAGATTGCATCCATTGTTGATGTGAATGTATTTATGAGACCATTAACACGGTCAACTTCTGTCAGTTTTTTGTAAGCACTCAATCCTTTTGCAGCATCTGCACTATCATCTTCAACAATGATCGGGATCATTTGCCCTGACTTCTCTGCATACACAGCCTGTGCAGCTTTGATTCCTTTGACTACATTTTCACCCACCGCGCCGAAATCGCCCGTGAGTGGTGCAATGACTCCGATTTTCAATCCTGCTGTATCAACTTTTTTGTTATTGGAATACAAGACTCCGACAACAATAGCTAACACAATAAGGACAATAACTGGTATTTTATAATTCTTCATTTTATTTAATGTTTAATTTAATTTTTAAGACTTTCTAGAGTACCGTGCCATGTTCTGTAAAGCATCGTGCATCAACATACTCGATATCTGTTTCACCGCTCTCTGCGATGATCGGTTCTCCTTTCTGAGTTGAGAGCATTACTCCGCTTTCTTCCGGAGCAAACCCATGTAGCATTCCGCGGGGAACATCCATTATTGTTCCGGCTGTATACGGAACTCTTTTTTGGTCGTCCCCGAGGATCACATGACCTTTACCGCACAAGAAATGAAATGTTGCATAAGACTTCTCATGCTTGTGCTGAGGATGCTCTCCTCCGACTTCAAGCAAAACGATAGACGCTGCGGCAACATCATCCTCCGATCTTTTATTAAATGGCCCAAGCTGAATGACTGAAAAGCCTTCGCATGGGGTATTAACAGAAATAGATCGTGGGGCAAGGAAAGGCGCGAACTTTTCAAACCCCTCCATACCCTTAACTACTGTGGTTGTATTTTGCATATAATTAATATTTACGTTTATAAGACCTCAATATCATATCAAGCAACGTATATATAGTCGTGTCAATACTATATTTTGAACAATAAACCCAAATAAAGCTATATTTATAAGCGCATATTCGTTATTCTTATTTGACTATTTTATAGTCATATGTATACTTTTGGCATGGATTGGAACAATAATTCACTCAAAATGCTCAATCTCTCTGCGGCGGAGATTGCTATTCTAAATAGCCTCGAGGAACCAAGGAATGTTCAGGGTATTGTAAGGGCTACTTCCCTCTCTAGAACTGGCATAAACCATGCTATTCGGGGCCTCATAGCTAAAGGGCTTGTTGAGCATCAATCCATTGGTAAACGGCGATCATACATAGCAATCAGCCTTGAGCGTCTCACTCAAAAGCTCAAAGAAGCTCTCGGGGAGATCGAGATCGCAAATAAGGATAAAAAGGGAGTAAAGATAAAAGTCTCAAGGGAAGACGAATTCATCATTCACATCGGGGCGAGAGAGATCGTGCCTGCATATGCTCGTATCGCATCCGAAAACAAAAATGAGCGCATTCGTGCTATCCAGCACTATAGATCATTCATGGAAATTGTTGAAAAGGCATCATCTACACTCATTGGAAAATTCAATGAAGCAATCAAGTCAAACCAGATCATTTTAGATGGACTGATCAATGAAAGTGCTTACAGAAAATACGCAGAAGACATCAAAAGGGATCCAAAAAAGTTTGAGGGGGCAATTGAAAGTCTCGAAGGCCGCATGGCTGACTACCATGTTTTTCCTGATAATGTATTCAATTATGATGCTGAGATCTGGCTCTTCAAAACAACGACTCTTATCATCAACTGGAAAGAAGAAGTTGCAATTGAGATCACAAACTCCAACATGACTGGATTCCTCAAAGACATGTTTAGTTTCGTCAAAGCTGGCGGCCGAAAGATCGATCACAACAAAGCGATGCGGGATATTATTGAGAGAAAATAAAAACACCGCCATCTCTGGCGGTGTTTTTATTTACTGCCTACTTTCCTATTGTCACCGGCACACCATCCTTGATCATTCGAACAACAGCATTCGATACGACGAGATGATCTGCGCCTACATTCAAATTCTTGCCGAGTGCACCATCAAATCCTTTTATTTTACTTAACTCCTGCTGAATTTCTGTACTGGAAGGCACAGTCTTTCCATCTCCTGCTTTTTCTGCTGCCTGCACAATGAGATTGAATGAATCATATCCATTTGCTGCACCGAACTTCGGAGTCTCTCCATACGTCTTTGAATAAGTATCAACAAACCATGATTCTGGATCAGCACCGTTTACATACCACATACCTTCAAACAATGAGAGTTGTGGTGAGAATTCAAACGCTTCCATTGTGGTAACTGGAGTCTTTATCCCTGCCTGTCGTAATTGCTGCGTCAAAGTTTCTAACTCAGGACTGCTTGCTTCAAGTACGTAGATATCAGGATTAAGACCTTTTACGTTAGCGATTTCAGTCCGGAAGTCCCGAGTACCAGAATTAAACATCTGTGTTGAAAGTACTTTAATTTCTGGTGTGCTTGATGCATCACGAAGAAATGTCTCAATGATGGCATGAACACCAGGGTTATCCTGCTGACCGAAAAATACCAATGTATGGATGTTTCGTTTCTTCAATTCAGAGATGAATACTTTTGAGTCCTGATATGCGGGTGTATAATCTACGAAGTTGTAGTTACCACTCGCTACATGAGGATCAGATGCGAAGTCGTTTATGTGAGTAATATGATTCTGTTCAGCGATCGGGCTCACTACGTTGCCTACAGGTGATCCAAATGAGATGAGAGCAGAGGCATGATCCACACTGATAAGTTTATTTGCAGTCGTTGCTCCTATAGCCAACTTAAACTGGTCATCCTCAAACACAAGCTTATAGTCGTACTTGGCATTCTTTGGAAGTTGCGCTTGGGCTAAAAGAATCGCCTTCTTGTTGCTCTGGCCGAGCATTGCCACGTCTCCCGTCAATGGAAGGGTGACACCTATGGTAATGACAGGTTTAGTTACTGGACCATTGTTGGACTCTCTGAGATTTGATATACCCCAAATGGCGCCGATAAGGACCAAAACTGCGATAATGATTGTTGTTATTTTTTTCATGAGCAAAATATAACACATGTTTCAATATCTGTATTTTCCAGTGAACATATGCACCACATATTAGTCTTAATATTAGCCATATCTATAGTATATAGACTATTTTGTTCGTTAGTATTGACAAAAATAGGCAATATCTTATGCTTAAGCAATGAAAAACCCTGCTTTTCTCAAAAAACTGGAAGCTACTGGCTTTTCCGACAAGGAAGCTCTTGTATATTTAGCCCTTTTGGAGCTAGGAGGAGCATTCCCTTCCCGCCTTGCCGAATACACAGAGCTAAACCGGAGCACAGTCTACAAGGTCCTCCTCAACCTCTCAGTCAGGAACCTTGTGAATGAGATCGAGAAGCGAAACAAGCTTTTCTATCAAATCGAGAAACCAGAAAGATTCATCAAGTATGCATCGGATAAAGTGAAGATGGCGGAAGACTCATTTGAAACCGCAAAAGCCATACTCCCTGATATTAAAGAACTCCATGGAATGCTTGGCGAGAAACCTAAGATAACCTATTACGAAGGAGTGGAGGGTATCATGGAAATATATGAGGATCATTACTCCACGAAAAAATCATACGAGATGCTTGCTTGGGCAGATGCATCAGAGCTCATGGAATACCTCCCTAAAGACTTCTTTGATGAATATGTAAAGAAGAAAGAGAAATATAACGTGACGACAAGAGGAATCACCATCGACAATGAAATGGGGAGAAAGTTCAATGAGATACGATACGGGGATATCTCCAAAAAAGTGTGGCTAGATCTCCGCTTTGCACCAAAGGAAACGTTTCCAATGTCTGGCGAAATTGTTATCTATGCGAAAAACAAAGTATCGATTGTTAATCTCTCAAAGACGAATGCAATTGGAACCATCATTGAGGATGAAAATATTCATAATATGATGACTACGATATTCAATCTCTCGTGGCAGTCGGTGGCATTGAGTAAATAGACAGTATAAATAACAAAAGAGCCTTGGCGACGTTTGCGCATCATTCCTTTGAGACTTGAGTCTTAAGGTTGTGGGGCGAACGAGCCAAGGCTCTTTTGTTATTTGTGAATTACCACGCAAAGTGTGCAAACGCCTTGTTGGCTTCTGCCATCTTGTGAGTATTGTCTCGCTTCTTGATAGCTTCACCTTCATTTTTTGAAGCAGCGATGAGCTCATCTGCTAGTTTCAAGTGCATTGCCTGTCCCTTTTTTGCTCGTGCACCGTCAATGATCCACTTCATAGCAAGATATGTACGTCGTTCAGGTCGTACTTCTCGTGGAACTTGATAGTTTGCACCACCCACCCGTCGTGATCGTACTTCAACTGATGGACCTGCGTTCTTGATTGCAGTATCAAATATTTCAATAGGGTTCTCTGTCTTTGCCTTTTCCTTGATTGCCTCAAGTGAATCGTACACTACACGCGTAGCAGTCTCCTTCTTTCCATCCCACATACAATAGTTAATAAACTTTCCGATTGTGTCAGAGTTATATTTAGAATCAGCTTTCGCTACATTTCGATTTTTTACTTTTCTTCGCATTTCTTTATTGGTTAAATTATCTGTAATAATGTCTATAGATTTTATTCAGTTATCTCGCCGCTTCGCGGGATACTTACTCTATAGTATGGATTTGTCCGTCACCCCCCGATTACTTCTTTGCTACCTTTGGCTTCTTTGTTCCGTATGCTGATCGCTGCTTTCGGCGCTTTTCAACACCAGCACAGTCGAGCTTTCCTCGAACAACCGTATATCGGATTCCTACGTCCTTTACACGACCACCTCGGAGCAATACCACTGAGTGTTCCTGCAAGTTGTGTCCCTCACCTGGGATGTATGCAGTAACTTCCATGCCGTTAGTAAGTCGAACACGGCAGATCTTTCGAATAGCAGAGTTAGGCTTACGAGGAGTCTTTGTAGTTACCTTTGTGCACACACCTCGTTTGAATGGTGCATCAAAGAAGATTGGTCGGTTTTTGAGAACGTTGAAACCTCGAGTAAGGGCAATAGCCTTACTCTTTCGAGCAGTCTTAGAGCGCTTTCGCTTGATAAGTTGATTTAATGTTGGCATTTGAGACCATAGATTACTATAGCAACGAGGAGAATGCAAGACCTGCAAGCATATTTTGCTGAAAAGTGCGAATATTACGCATATTTTGACATATAGTATAAAATATGATATAGTTCATTTAGATTTCAGAAACCTCAAACCCGCAGAAACCCACATACAGCTCTATGAAAACCATAACCGCAATTCTTGTGGTCATCTCACTGATGGCCGCAAATTTCACTACCAGCACCCGCTGGCAGACAGTCATTGAACCGATCAACAACGAGTTCGGCGGACAAGTTGTCTTCCAAGGCAAGAAAGTTACCGAGCCCGTCGTGATCGAGGCATCGGCTGTCAAAGTGTCGATGTATCTGGAGTATGGATTAGGGTGGACGGAAACCAGCCTGCCTGGCGAAAGTCACACCTCACTCCATTTCCAGCAGATCCTCGTCTATGTCGCGCCGATCAATTCAGAGAGGCAAGAAATTGTCTCCGCTGGAAAACGTCATCGCGACTACAGCTTGCGCATCTGCGCCATCGCCGCACCGTATTGGGAACGAAGCTACAAAGCATCAACGGAACGTCAAAGCCTCAACAGTCGAACACCTTTTTCGCTACAAAATGCGATGAGGTGCTTGGCAGAAGAAGCTCAGCAAGGAAAACTTGAATGCAACTGGGAAGACTTCGGTCTTCTCGGTGAATCAATCATCCTCGTTGACGATTACGAAGACAACGCTTCACATCTCGAGGAACGACTGCTGGCTATTCAGCCTAATGTCCTCTTCCTGGGATCAATGACTCTGTCGTTCCCCGGAGCGCTGGAGATTGGAAAAACAGCAAAGCGTCTCTTCGGAGACGAGGTGCTCGTGGTGCTAGGGGGCAAACATGTGAATGAAACATTTTACATGGACGGACAAACCCCAATGCATCATAAGGCATCACCCTTGAAGCTGATGCAGGAAAAGAAGATCGATCCAGTTTTCGATATCGTTGTCTCTGGCGACGGAGAATATGTGTCACTGAAGATCGCAGAAGTGATTGGCCGTCTTGCAAAAGAAGGTTCGTCGCCCAGCGAAATTTATAAGCACATGGATGAAGTTGCTTCAGCTCTCGGCACCTGGTGCCTTGGCTGGATCAACCACTCAAACGACATCGAGACCGTGGTCGCATCAAGGTCGATTGACCGAGATAATCTTCCGATCCCTGCTGAAGTGTTCGGGGTAGATTCCCGATTTCCAATCTTCAAGACGGACTACACAGCACACGTCTATAGTGATTCAGGTAGAGGTTGCGTGCGTGATTGCGACTTCTGTAGCGAGCGCCGCGGGGTAGCAGGACTCATGCAACAACCTTCAACAGGCGCAGATCGTCTGTTTCGTCAGCTTTGTGCGGTTAATAAAATCGGTGAGGAAAACAATTGTTTGATGAGTGCCTTTGTGGAGGATTCAATTCTCCTTACGGGTAGCCCTCAGCAGTTGGATCGCCTTGCCGATCTGATGGAAAAATCAAACTTCTACATGAAATTTGGCGGTCAGTTCACCATACCTGACCTTACCAACAATCGTGTCCAAAGTGCGATTATTCGATTGCAGAAGCACGGACTGTGCTACATCTATGCTGGAATGGAAACGATCAATCCAGCAGCTGCAATCGCTCTCAGCAAAAACCGTTCCAAAGGAATCCCGTGGTTAAACCAAAACGAAAAAGCCTTCGAGTTCATTCACGAGGCTGGTCTATCCTTCGGCGTATCGGTTCTTTTCGGCCTTGGCGAAAGTCATGACGAAAGGATGCTCCATTTGGATACTCTCGCTCTGTGGAAAGAGAAATATGGAAATCCACAGGTCGTCAGTCTCAACTGGGCAACCGAGCACCCGCTCTTCAACAAGTCAGAACATGACTTTATCGAGTGGGGCACCGACAAGGAAGATCCTCGTCTAGAACTGATGCAGGAGGTTTTCGGAGAAGCAACCGCAAGGTATTGCTTCCGACCTCTGCCAGAACAAGACGAACTTCGTCAGATCGCGGAGAAGTTCAAAACCCTTAACTCTCGCGTGTAGAGGGATAACAGTCAGTCTACACTTTATGCACCCCGTGCCAGCTTGCTGGTATGGGGTGTATTTTTCAATATCAATTCACATGCAGAAACTAGAATGTCGATATTTTCTTTTATGGAGCGCACAGATATTGAAATTCTCACAAGTGGGACAGCTGGTTCTATAAGGCTAAAGTTCAGATTATGTGATACAGATATATTGTGTTTTTTTCTAGCGATTTTACAAAAGATTCTGTGACTGCTTTATCCCCTACGCTCAATGTAACAATATGACTAGCTTGATCTTGGACATCGAAAACATATGATATAAGTCCCACTTTCAAAAACTCATCAAGTAAATAGGCTCTCATCTCTCTGATATGTGACTCAAAATCTATACCGACAAATCCATTCAGACATTCGTTTGTTGAATATAATTCTTTCTTATATATATCAATATTAACAGATGGATAAATTACATTATCCATAAGATATAAGTTTTTAAATTGATCACTCAAAAGACAAACTCCGAGGTGAAGCTCTGCTCCTATAAACTTTGAGGTGGGAACAATGTACGCATCTGTGTATTTAAGAGGATAAACTTTTTCTCCCCCAACCGTTTGAGCACCGTCTGCAATACAAACTGCGTTTGGATACTTTTCCTTAATACTTTTAAAGATTGATTCGAGTGGAAACACTTGTCCTGTTAAACGGGATGCGTGAGTATAAATAATTATGGGAATACTACCGTCATCAGTAATCTGCAATTCCTTTTCTGGATCAAAAATAGTTACACTATGTGGCCTAGAAAGATATTGATGGCGAGGTGCGTAGTTTGGATATGACATATCATCCAGAGATAAACTACCGTTTTCAATATTATTTTTCATCCAGAACACTTCGTGGGAGTCAACGTATATCGAAACAGACTTATGTTTTTTTGAAACAATATCTATCACATACGCCACATGAGTCGATATGTTCTGATCAATATAAATACTTCCAATGTCATCATTCCACAAAGAGGCGAGTCTTTGTTTCAAGGTCATAAGAAGATCAGTTATTGGATCAGTAATACTTACATTGGTAAGTTTCTCTGGCTTCCGACCATCCGTATCATTGAAATAAATGGTATCCATAAAAGTGTGTTAATTTCCGTGACGTGACTGCCGACTAAATAAATGGAAGTTGATTAAAGTGTAATATTTGTTATTACGCCAAATACTATATATATGAGCGGGGTAATGTATTTCCAAAGGAAAAATATGAAGAAAATAGTCAGAAACATACCGTATTGCTCAAAAGAACGCTTAAAGTTAGCCATACTATCAGGGAGAAGGGAGAAAAGAATCTTTGAACCATCAAGTGGTGGCACCGGCATGAGATTGAAAATAGCCAAAACAAGATTAATCAATACTGTTGTGGCCAATATTTGTATGGTCGCTTCGGGTAATCCCATACCCACAAAGCGCAAAATAAGCCCACAAATAAGGGCAATTATGATATTTGAAAGAGGTCCAGCAAAAGAGACAAAAAACTCACCGAATCGAGGGTTTTTGAAGTTATAGTAATTAACAGGAACCGGCTTCGCCCAACCGAACATGACCCCTCCGAGTATGTAGCACATGAAGGGAACAATAATTGACCCGACAACGTCTATGTGTGCTATAGGGTTCAACGTGAGCCTTCCTGCGTACTTTGCCGTCGGATCCCCCTGAGACAAAGCCGCAAGGCCGTGAGCGACCTCGTGAACGATGATGGATATGATTAATATTGCAATTGAGAAGATGCCGATCATAAAAGTTGCCAAATATACTCAGTATGATAACATGCGTGAACATATGGCAAAAGTCTGCGCAATCACAAAAAAGGGCTCCATTCGAGGAGGCGGGTACTCTAACGAGACTCGTGCTACTCAGTTCAACCCTACAGGCATCGTCCGAAAGTACGCTAATCTTCAGAAAAAGAAGATCTATGTTCCTGAACTCAAAAAGAGCTTCAGTCTCGTACTCTCTACTCGAGCAATCAAAACTATTCAGAAGAATGGTGCTTTTGCTACTTTGAAGAAAGCGAAGATTATCTAACTCCTAAGTTTCTTAGCTCGAATTGCCCGCACACAAAAAGAAATCCGCCTTTATGGCGGTTTTTTCTTTTTGTGCAGCACTAAGATAGTGAGATTCGAACGCCGGACTGAAGCTCTGTTGTAAGCAAAGCGAACCAGAGCAAAGGAGGCGGCACCCAGACAAATTTGTGTAACAAATTTAGTCGAGAGCGGATCTCGCTGTCTCCGCCAAGAAAATTTAGTATCGGAGTGATCCGAGTGCCTTAATATAGATATGTTATTATTGAATACATGGAAAAGAATTTTTTAATCAAACGGATTGATGGAGTTTATTTCGATATTAAAAAGGATCAATATCAGTCTATATTTACACCAACTGTAGTAAGTTGTGAACCAGTAAAAACTGATGGTTATAGCGTACAGACCTCGAATGGGGTAATTGCCTTTATATACGAGGATGAAGGTTTGCTTATTGTTTTTAAAGAGTATAAAGGTCAAGATTTAGAGATATCTAATATCCTAAATGAGATTCAGCAAAATCTTGAGAAGGTTACAGGTTCAAAGTGCGTTCTTGTATCTCTTTAATAAAATTAAACACCGACACATATACCTCATTTTAAACTGCAAAACTAGGCAGGAATAGCCTTACAGGGTCTCACCACTCTGGTACTTAATCCACAGGGGCGTTTTACTTTGTTGTTACATTCTTCCCATCGCTCTCAACTGTAATCGTCCCCTCCTCATCCGTCCTCAACATTTTTATCTTTCTCTCATTTAAAATATCCACCACCTCCTTATGCGGATGCCCGTACTTATTATTTTTTCCACTAGATATGACTGCAATCGATGGTGTTAGCGCATCCACAAACTCCGGACTGGTCGAGGTGCGCGAGCCATGGTGGCCGACCTTGAGTACGTCGGTGTGAACGAGCGCACCGATTCGCACTAAATATTTTTCAATATTTATCGGCGAGTCACCGGTAAACAAAAAAGAATTATTTTTGTAAACCAACCTTGAAACAATTGACGCATCATTGGTTTTCTTCACCCAACTCGAAACATCACGATCAGGAAATAATATTTCCATGGATGTATCCTTATCAAAAATAATTTTCATTCCCTTTCTTGCAAGCAGTCTTGAAATATCATTTTTTTGAAGCAGTGTATCGATCCAGGTTCCTGAATGCACTCCTGATTCAAACATGAGTTGCGGATGATATCTATCAATAACATTTGGGATTCCAGCAATATGATCTTGATCAGGATGAGTCGGCATAACCATATCAATATGATGTTTATAAAATGGAAGTACTTTTCCGATTGCAGACAACACATTACCTTTTGGCGGTCCTCCATCGATCAACAGTGATTGATGTGCCGGAGTTTGAATGAGAATCGAATCACCTTGTCCAATATCAAGATACGAGACTTTAAGCTTCTGTGGTAAAACTTCATATTGATATATATCCCACTCAGCGAGCATTAAGAAAGCAAAAAGGACTATCATCACAAGAGGTGTGACTGCATGATATACTGCCCTCATTATCAGGTTACGAACTAAATTAAACATATATGTCATTTGTAGAAAGAAAATTTGAGTTAGGGACACTTGATGGCATCAGTGAAAAAACAATCACTGAGCACCTCAAGCTCTACGCTGGATATGTGAAGCATGCCAACCTCATCATTGAAAAGATTGCCGAACTTGGTGCTGACGCGGAGAAGAATTCATACCTGATCGGGGAACTTCAGCGACGATTTGGATTCGAGTTCGATGGTATGCGAAACCATGAATACTATTTTGAACAATTGGAAGGTGGCGCGTCAGATATCAGAGATGACGGAAAACTAGCACAAGCAATCATTGCAGAATGGGGATCACTCGATGCAGCACTCGCACGATTCAAAGCGCTTGCGATGACTCGTGGCATCGGCTGGGCGATCATGTACTACGATCCTGAGACAAAGCGACTCCTCAATGCATGGGTTGACGAGCAGCACTTCGGGCACCTCACCGGTCTCAAGGTAGTCTATGCCCTCGACATGTGGGAACACTCATACATGCTCGACTATGTTCCATCTGAAAAGAAGAAGTATATCGACGCATTCTTTAAGAATATGAACGGCAAGAAGATAGAGGCGCGGTTTGAATCATACCTAGGGTAATCAAAGCTTCAGACAAATCGAACCATGGTCATGTTTCACAGAGACAAGACCCTCGTTCGATTTTGTTTTGGGTGGACGTTTAAGTAGAGATAAATAGCAGCATATATAGCGTATATGCCGAAAACAGCAAGCCAAGATATGGGTTTAGAGGATATTGCAGAAATACTCCACGATGAAAATATATCTACAACAGTCAGTTCATACCGGAGCAATATATATGAAACCAAAGTGAAAGGCGCTGCAATTATCAAACTAATGAAACTGAGACTACCTACGATGAACGCAAAGAGCATAGTAAACGGAACAAAAGGGAGAATAAGAACGTTCACTGGGAGTGCGACAACAGAAAACACTCCAGAGAGATGCAGTATGAGAGGTGTAACTCCTATCTGTGTGGCAATCGTGCAAGAGATAGCTCTGCGTAATCCAAATCGATCAGTGATTTTCATCAATCGTCGTTCAACGGGTTTTCCTAAAAACATGAGGCTGAGTGTCGCAGCAAAACTAAGTTGAAACGATGGATCAAAAAATAATATGTCTGGGTTTTGAATCATCATTAAGCACGCTGCGACAATGAGCGCACGAAATGCGTTGTATTGTTTATCCGCTGCGGTGCCGATGATTGCGATGATAGACATAATTGCAGAACGAACAACCGTAGCTGATGCGCCGGCGACAACTGTAAAGCCTATGATTCCGAGAATCCCGGCGCCGGCGCCCACCACCTTTGGGAGGGAAGAAAGTATTTTCATAATTGCTTCTGCAACAATGGTGACATTTGAGCCCGAAAGCACAACGATATGTATCACACCCGCTCGTTTGAACTGATCTTGTAGGTCTGCGCTCAACGCTCCCTTTCCAGCAACGATTAAACCGCTCGCCAAAAGCGAATAAGGTTCTGGTAATGCACTATTTATTTTCCCGATAAACTGGTGCTTGAAATCAAGTAATTTTTCCTTGAACCAGTTTCCGCGGTGATGTGCCACAATTTCCACCGCAGGATTCTTCATCACATAATAAATTCCCTGACCAGAAAGATATGCTGGATAATCAAAACTTGTTCCATCAGCATTATCGATCACTTTCGGGTGATCGTAGGTGCCACCCAACTTTAATTCATCACCATACTGCAATAGTTCTGCAGTTCGCACTGTCAGAAGTATTTTTGAATTGTGACTCACCGTTTTTACTAATACACGAGTATTATCTCCGCGATTATCCGGCTCTTCAATTATGATGACGCTAATATCTGTCTTTACACCTTTCGAACGAGCCAAGTACTCATCATCCCTTACTTTTGTGAAGAACTCGACATTGCATATTACAGCAATGATACATAGCAATATGACATCGGATTTCTTCACTCCTCACATCATACGCAGTGGATATTAAATTTGGCTCAAGAATTGCTAAATTCTTTTTTAAGATTTGACTCCTCACCCGCAGAAAATACTTTCTTGAATCGAGCGCCCTTAGTCCCCTTAACCCTTGCTTCGCAATCTGCCCAAGTCTTGTGAGTCTCCACGTGTCCATCAACCACACTGACATATGAATAGGCAACCTTCGAAGATGAACTCTTCTTTTTCTTTTCCAATTTTGTAATATCAGGAATATTTAATATATTTTTTATTGAATATTCAGATAATTTTCCTTTATATAAATCTAAGTTTATCTTGTCTGCAAGTTCTGTTGCAATAACATCACATCGTTCATTCCCTGGAACACCAGCATGCCCAGGTACTAATTTCCATACAATACGTTTACCCTCCATCGCATTCGAGAGCATCTCCCAAAGATCCCTATTTTTGACATCGTCTTTTGTCGCAGTTTTCCAATCATTCTTTTTCCACCCCTTGATCCATTGCGTTGCACCTTTTAGTACATAGCTAGAATCAGTATATATAACAAATGAAATATCACTCAATTTTTCATAAAATCCATCCATATGTGCCAAACCATACGCGACCGCACTGATTTCCATGCGGTTATTGGTCGTCATGTCCTCACGACCACCGAGCTCATCGACATGCAACACGTCGTGGGAATCTGGATAGACGAGAACTGAACCCCAACCCCCTCGACCAGGGTTTCCGCGAGACGCTCCGTCAGAAAAGATTGTTACTTGTTTTTCAGGCATTTTGTTTTTGTTATATTTTTACATACCTCGTCCCTCGACTTTGCCCTACACGCTCTAGAAGTTTTAATTTTACCAGACGTGACAATGCTTGTTTGATAGTTTCTCTTTCAATTCTACCTTGGAGAAGTGTGAGGACTTCTGCCACTCCCATTTCCCTCCCTTCGGTGAATTGCTGAAATACCTCTTTCTGTTTTTCAGAAAGGAGTTTCTCTGGCTGATCTTTATTCATGATCTTGTGCGCTCGATCGGTCTGTTCCGCGAGCGATGTGAGGAAGTAATTAATCCACGGAGCAATATCTTCATGGTCAGTTCCATGATTCTTTTGGGTAGCGCGGAGTGCGAGGTAATAGTCGACTTTAGTCTGCTCAATAATTTCATCGAGAGAAACATAAGGCACATAGCTGTATCCTGCCTGAAGAAGTAACAGGTTAGTAAGAGCACGACTTACTCGGCCGTTACCATCAGAAAACGGATGGATTGCGAGGAATTCAAATATAAAGTTTGCAATCACAAGAAGCGGATGGATTTCACGTTTTTCGAGTTGTTCATTTGTCCATTCAATTGCGGCTAGCATTTCTCCCTTTACAAGATATGAATGGGTAGGATTAAAAAGCACGACTTCTTCTTTTTTGTCATTTTCCATAATGACAGCATTGTCGCCATCCTTATATTTGCCCTTATGGTTTTTGTCCTTCTCTGAGAAGTTAAGAAGAATACTGTGGAACTGCTGTATCCAGCCTTCAGTGAGTTTTATTGTTTTCCAATTATCAAAAACACGGCCGATAAGATCGGCATATCCTGCCACTTCCTGTTCGTCGCGTCCTTTCGGCGACTTGGCACCAAGCCCTCGTAAAAAGCGAGCAATTTCATCGTCAGTCATCTTTGCCCCCTCAATACGAGTCGAGGCACCTGTCGAAGTAATGATGACGAACGCTTTGAGACGCCCGAGAATTTGCGGACTGAGTCGGAGACTTCCCTGCCAAAGACCCTGAAATTGATCTATTTTGGAGATCTTGGTCAGAATGTCTTGCGATAGCGGTATTCTTTTGTTTAATCGGTTGTCTTCCATAGATAATTGGTTATAAACCAACTATACACAATAGTACACATATATACACATAATTGCAATTTTTGAGAAAAACTATAAAGAAAACGCCGACCCTGTGAGGAGTCGGCGCAAATTCCTACATGATTTACGCCAGCAATTTTCGTCTGACGTCAACCAAAGCATCATCTTGGGGAGAGCTAAAACTTTTACTCTCAACGTCCACTTGCCAGACGTAGCCTAATTTGATTTTTTCGATTTCACGATCACCGCCCGTCAAAAAATAAATCCAGAATCCTTTTAGGGCTTTGCAACCAGGGAACCTGATTCTGTCAGACTTAATTCCAGAAGTGATGCCCCACTCGCCATCAAGATACCTTGAAAGAATAATCTCTGCTTCGACCTCGATCAACTTGTGGCCTCGGCAAAGCACGGAAGTAGAAATCTCTGATTTGTGATTATGATTATCTTTTTCCTCTGTCCACACCGTACTATCGATGGTGACATGAAGTAAACGAATCATCTCATCCTGAAGAACGTACCGGATGGCGCGCTCGGCAAGGGAGAAGGCAAACATGTTGGCTTTTGAAAGAACGATTGGACTATATTTCTTATGTAGCATACTAACCTCCAATTTCTGGAGTTTATTAAGGCTTATTCCTTAATAGCAAGCTATTTCAGCTGCATCAAGACAATACAATTTAATTATTTAGCAGTCAAGGCCTTTTTACAAAACCTCAACAATCTTCAACCTCAGCTCCGGAAAATTCCTAAACATCGACTTTTCCATAGTGACAATCAAACTCACGGGGTCACCCGCTTTAAGGGCTGATATCTTTTCTGAGGGCTCCGAGAAAAACTGTATCGCGGGGATTTTCTTTCCTTTTGCTCCCGCAAATGTCATCTCCAAATGATTTCCTGTTTTACCGAATGTTTTAATACCCGTAAGGGGCACTTTATCAATCATAAATAATGGCTTTGGATTTCCTTCGCCAAATGGCGCGAGCTTTTCAATCGCAGACCATGTATCCCAGGTGATGTTTTCTGGAAGCAGTGAGTCAACTAAAATATCCGTCTCAGCCAAGGGGGACTGTCCCTGATCAGTTTTTGCCTTGCAGAGCGCATCCGCGAATCCGTGCACATACTCCTCTGTCAGTGAAAATCCTCCCGCTCCCGCATGACCGCCTTTGTCTATAAAATATTCCTCCGGTACACTTCGCATCAACTCCACGATATTTGTCACACCATCTGACCGACATGATCCTTTCAAAATCCCATCATCACCTCGTCCCCACAAAAATACCGCGCGACCATAGTCACGCACAAGCGTCGTCGCAGCAAGTCCCAAAAGTGCCGGCTTCCAGTTTGGATTACCGAGGGCAAGTACTGGCAGGTCCTGCAATCCTCTCTCTTCAACTTTCTTTTTTATTTCCTTTATCATTGCCGCCACCGTTCCCTTTCGTTCATCATTTAATTTATTGAGATACGTGACAGCATGATCCGCGGCTTCATCCGTATCAGCGGTCAACATTTTGAATGCATCAATTGGGTCTCCCATTCGTGATGCGGCATTGATGCGAGGTGTGATCAAAAATCCAATATCATCCTCAACAAGATTTGATTGAGTAACCGAGAGAGATCGAAGTAATTTCATAATGCCGAGTCGTGGGCTTTTGCGGAGTACCTTGAGTCCATAGTATGCAAACACCCGATTCTCTCCCCGAAGTGGGACCATATCAGAAAGCGTTGCCATACCCACCATATCGAGAAGCCATTTTTCCCATCCCGACTTTGCAGCATCGAACATGCGCGCGCCTTCGGCGCGCGCCCGATCATCAATGAGAAGTGCTTGTACCACTTTGAAAATAACTCCCGAACCACAAAGCATTTTCTCAGGGTATCTGCAGTCAGCGCGTTTTGGGTTAACAATTGCAAATGCATTTGGCAACACCTCTGCTGGCAAATGATGATCCGTAATAATCACATCAATGCCGAGCGAATTTGCATATTGAACTTCAGATACATCGGTGATACCGCAATCAATGGTAATAATAAGCTTAGTCTCTCTACTTGCCATCTTGTCGATCGCCCCGTTGTTCAAACCAAAACCTTCGAGATGGCGATGGGGAATATAGTTTTCAAAGTTAGAATATGAAATCTTCTTGAAGAAATCATAGAGAATTGTTGCACCTGGAAGCCCATCACCATCAAAGTCACTAAAGATCGCGATGTGTTCGTTCTCCTTGATTGCTTTTCGTATACGCTCGATTGCATCTACAATGCCCGCGAGACTCAGAGGATTGTGATTTCCTTTGTCATAATCTGGGTATAAAAATTCTCTTTGCTCACTCTCTTCTATCAACCCGCGATGAAAAAGAAGATGCTGGAGGAGGTCATTTTTGAAGTTTTGACCTTGAAATTCGCGTACGGAGTAGTTGGCCATTCAAGGATTCTATCATACAATGTCGACATGAAAACTGACCATATTACAGAGGCTGACTGCATTTTTTGCAAAATTGTAGCGGGAGAGATACCTGCTAGTAAGGTGTATGAGGATGATGAAACTCTCGCATTTTTAGATATTATGCCCAACAATCCAGGCCATACGCTTGTAATACCAAAAGATCATTTTGAAAATGTTTACTCGACCCCCGATGAGACATTTTGCCGGATGGCAATCACCGCACGAAAGATGGCGATTGCGATTAAAAACGGCATGGATGCAGATGGGGTGAATATTATTATGAATAATGAAAGTGCTGCAGGACAAATAGTGCCGCATGCGCATATTCATGTTATTCCTCGTCTAAATGAGGATGGCTTTAAACATTGGCCTAGCAAGACATATAAAGAAGGTGAGTCAGAGGTTGTTGTTGAGAAAATAAAGAAAGAATTACTTTAAAGCTTCAATCCCCGGCAACGTCTCATCCAAAAGATACTGCAACATCGCCCCGCCTCCTGTTGATATAAAAATATTTTTATCTTTATCTAATGCAAGTGCAGCGAGTGTTGCTGTCGTATCCCCTCCACCGATCGCGGATTGTACCCCAGTCTCTGCAATTATTTTTGCAATTGCCTCAGTCTGGTCCTTGAATCCTTCTTCATAATTTCCCATCGGGCCATTCCACAAAACAAATTTTGCAGATGCAATGACCGGCTTCAGATCTTCAACTGACTGTGGGCCCACATCAACGATGCAGTCTTCATCCGCAATTTCAGCTACTTTTTTAACAACAACGCCATTTGGGGATTTAACCACAACATCTGTCGACAATATTAATTTCCGATCATTCAAATATTCCACAAGATTGTAATTTCCCTCTGAGACAAGTGAGGCGCCGACGTTCAATCCTTTTTCTTTGAAAAAGTTATTAGCGAGCGCACCGCCCACAAACACATGATCCGCAAGTGTCATGAATTTTTTAATAAGAGGCATTTTTGTTTCGAACTTTGCACCTCCCAAGATAAATAGAAATGGCCGCTCTGGGTGAAAGACTGCTTTAATATGATTAATTTCTTCGAGTAAATTAAAACCCGCATAATGCGGCAAGAGTGCAGGAAGCGCGACAACAGAGGCATGAGCGCGGTGCGACACAGAGAACGCGTCATTTACATAGAGGTCTCCAAACTGTGAGAGATAGAGCGCAAAAGATGGGTCATTCTTTTTTTCCCCTTCACTCACGCGAAGATTTTCAAAAAGGACAATATCGCCATCTTTCATAGAATCAATTACTGTCATTGTTGATTCTTTATTGAGAAAGTCTTTAACAAATGTTACGGAAAAAATAGTATTCAAATACTCTGCAACGGGTGCAAGCGTTGCCCCGCCCTTACCTTCTAAATGTGCGAGAATAATTGTTTTTGCTCCAGCATTCTTCAAATAATTCAATGTTTCCAAGCTCTTTTGGATTCGGAGGTCATCAACGACCTTGCCATCCTGAATAGGTACATTGAGATCAAGGCGAGTGATAACCCTCTTTCCTCTTATGTCACCTGCATCTTTTATTGATTGAATATTCATTATCTTTTCTTCCTTTTAACTACATTCTTTTTTGAAGTTTTCTTCACTGTTTTCCTGACAACTTTTTTTGCTCCTTTTTTTATAATCTTCTTCACAGATTTATTTGCCACTTTTTTCACTAACTTTTTGACACTTTTTTTCTTCTCTCGAATCTGTGCCACCACATTTTTCATCTTCTTCCGTAGTTGGATAACAGGCTTTTGTTTTGCAGCGACCGCAGCGAGTAACGGACCGAATGTTTCTACTTCCCAACTTGCGCGACCGACGAGCAGCCCATCCACTTCACTGTTCCACAAAATATCTTGTGCATTGTCTGCCGTCACGGATCCACCATATAAAATCGGGACAATTGATGAGATAGTATCGCCCCACGACTCCTTGAGATACTTTTTGATGAAAATAACCATTTGATGGAGATCATGTGAAGTGATGGCCACATTATCCTTGCGACCGATGGCCCATACCGGCTCGTATGCGATAACGATTTGGTTAAATTGATTGCGGGCAACGGTCGAAAGCGCGCTCTGCAATTGTCTTTTAATAACATTCAAATATTCTCCATCGTCCCCTTCGCGTGTTTTTTCTCCCACACACACGACAAGTGTCATATCGGTTTTCAGGGCCTGAGAAATCTTTGCTGAAACCACCTCATCCGTGTCGCCGAGCAGCCGTCGCTCGGAGTGACCGAGAATAACCAACTTTGATCCAGATGTTTCAATCATTGAAGCACTGATCTCTCCAGTTTTTGAACCCTCTCCGAAGACAGAAAGATCCTGTGCACCGACGCTAATAATATTGTCTCGAGATAATGCAGCGAGAGTAGGAATAAATATAAATGGCGGACAAATTGCCACATCAACGTTCCGATAAAACTTTGCAGCGCGCTTGATCGCAACAAATCGCTTCTTTGCGTCTTCGAGTGTTGAGGGGTTGGTCTTCCAATTACCGATAATGAGCGGCTTCTTGTTTTTTTTCATACAGATGCAGGCAATTATAGCAGAATTTCTGCGAATATTTAAAGATTCCTATTGTGAGACCTCTTTCCAACTATCTACATTCCACGCACCAGATGGACCGCTGGTAAAACTCATGCTTGCGAGGCCAGAATCATATGTGATGGTCGTTCCACCTCCCATAATCATACGTTTTGCAACCGCCGCTTTAGCGGCGGTGCCTCCAGAGAAATTAATAGTGCCATTTTGAGCATTCAATACTACTGATCCAGTTCCTCCACCGGCTTCTATCGCATTTGAGCTTCCACAACCCGAGCCTGAGGGGCAACTACTATTAGTCAAAAGCAACACATAGCTGCCTGTAGTACCGCTTCCTTGCACTTGTCCTCCTCCCGTGAGGCTTATTTGTCCATCCACCACAATAACACCACTTCCTCCGCCATATGAGGAATTGAGGACTATCTTTCCGCCACCCGAGACGCTTAGGTTTCCTGTTATATATAATGTACCTGTCACTGTGAGAGTACCACCAGCATTTACCGTAAGGTCACCTACAATTTTCATAGGTCCCGAAGAAGTTGCTATAGATCCGCCAATTGTCCAGTTACCAGTACGAGTACCACCATCGGTGGCGTCAGATTCCCATTGAGCGATGTTTGCATCAGAAACGGGGAATGACGTCGGCGAGGGGTCAGCTTGTGATGTATCACATGCTTTGTTATTGCCCGAGCCGACTTGGCAATAAATAGTTCCAGCAACTGTTGAACCCGTGACCGTGTGAGCTTGAGCATTTCCCACTCCTCCTGATCCAATAGTCACTCCACTAATTGAACCCGTGTCTCCTCCTAAATATAAATTAAAATATGCATCGAGAGTCGAGGTCGGTGCTGGAGCACTCCATGTGCCACCAATAGTTCCTCGCAATGCATTGCCTACCCCATATGTCGCGTCAGTTGCAGCAATTTGATAATTATTAGCTGTACCATTTGAACCATTTACAACCAACCAATATGTTGTGCCGACCACAAGACTCGGATTTGTTGCAAAAGCAACACGTATCCACCCATAACTGGTTGTCACAGAGGAGGCACTGAGAGCAATAGAAGTGAGCACCGTTGTGCTTGGCTGGCCGCTATTGTTCGTCATGATTTGCACAGTCGCATTTGATGGTGACCCATTCTTTTTTATATAAAGTGAAACTTCGGTGACAGGACTTGTGGTGCTGACGGTAAATGCTTGTGTGAAATCTTGAGTCGCGCTCGTATCGCCAATAAGCATCGAGTACAGCGGTGTTGTCGATCCTGTATTTGATTGATCAGCCGTTGGACTTGAGACATTAGCGACGATGGCGGTGCCGGTGATGTATGGGCCACCACTACCGACGATGTCGCCATTTGAGTAGACGTTTCCATTGATACCGGCACCGCCTGACATTGTGTATCCTCCATTTCCTACTTGCAGTCCATAACTAAATGAGACGCCCGCTCCTTGAGAAAATGTAGTCTTTGCTTGTCGTTGAAAATATCCGACATTACCGATCGAAACAATCTGTTTCGCGCCACCCACGTCTGTCACCGTTGCAGAAGATGTTGCTGTGCTAAACGGCAGTACCATCGTTGTCGGCAAGGTTTTGCCTTTATTCAATCGATACAAGGCATCTTCATTAACCGCTTCGGCTGCAATATATCC
This sequence comes from bacterium, assembly GCA_043745355.1. Taxonomy (GTDB): domain Bacteria; phylum Patescibacteriota; class Minisyncoccia; order Phycocordibacterales; family CAIZLB01; genus JBDKLC01. The sequence goes on along the minus strand of JAYTSY010000009.1, from coordinate 28,129 downwards.
TTGCTTCGATTGGATGAAATCGGCGCTCCCTCGAATTTGATTTGCCACAGGAGTCGCAACCGCAACCATTGTGATGATGGAAATAACCAAGAAGAATATAACTGCAGTAATAACCGCTTGCCCCTGCTGTGCTGATCGTTTTCGATTGGTGATATTTTTTTTCACAATATGTATGTATTAATATGAATTTCGAAGGATTGCTGTCTCGTAGAAATTCTTTGTGACATACGATGTCGTCGTGCCACTCTCGATAGATATTTCTATTTTGATTGCATCAGATGTACTCGTTGATATTGCTCGGAAAATAAGAGATGAGACGACCGCGTTTGATGTAGTCAATTGGCCGATTGAAATACCATTACGTTCCATAATTACCTTTCCACCCGAGAGATAAAAACGAAGCGTTTGAGCGGTACCACTCGTATCAGTAGTATTCAATTTAAGAGAACCTGGACTTGAATTGTATGTTGTTTGTGCCCCATCGATACTTTTAGCGTTTCTGATTTCACGTACCATCCGATCCATCGATGAAATGGCTGAATTTTCGATGGACCGTACCGCCTTAACGTTTCGATAATTCTTTGCGAGCAACACAGTTGAATCAATGATCGCGACAAGGAGCACTATAAGTAACCCGAGATAGACTACTGTTTCGACTAAAGAAAATCCTTTGTTTTTCATATTAATTACTGAATGTATTAAATAAATACGTTTCTAAGGATTTGGTGGTGGTCGCACCGTCATCACGCCACGCAACAGTCACAGTAGCTTTCTTGGTACTTGTATCTAGCACCCCACCACTCGTTACAACATTAAAGGTGACTGAATCTCGATTGACATCAGATAAGACAAACGTCCGATCGAATGCATTGTCGATAAGTGCCGATGACGTTGTTGCTTTCCAACTGCCTCCTGTCCATGCCAACCGGTAAGTTGATCCTACCGTAAGCGATGCAATTTGTGATGTCCATCCTGAGTCTCGCATGGTCTTCAGTGCCTCCGTTCCCTCTTCTGCAAGCATGGCGGCCTGCACACGTGGGGTATTTCGATACGACAATTTTGTCAGGCCGCCATAAATACCGACAATCGAAATAACAGATGTGCCGATAATCGCAGCACCCACAATGACTTCCACCAGGCTCAGCCCCGAAGATGTATTTTTTGTTTTCTTGTTCAATGTGCGGATCATATATTATTGTGTTTCCGAAAGTCCCGTACCATAGATGACAATGGATTTTGTACTGCTTGCGTTCGTCAAAGTAAATGTAATCGTCCCCGTCGCGTTAGGTTCTCCCGTTATTTTATTGAAATAAAACTCAGTGCCGTTATTTGAAAGTGAGATAGTCTTAACCTGCACCTTTGGTGATAAATTATACACCGAAGTAGAAGTTGCGGTAGCAAATGAAGTGCCTTGAAATATAGTAATAGATGTTGTTGCTACCTTGATACCAAACTCTGAAAAATTATTTGAGTTAACCGCTTGCAAGCGAGCTTTCTCTAAATATGATTGCGCAACATCCGTATCTTTTTCGAGGGACTGAGAACTTGAAAGTCCCAAAAAGGCTAGCGCTGTGATCGTGACAATGAGCGCTGCAATTGCAATCACCACGAGCAATTCGAGTAATGTATACCCTGCGATATCATTTTTTTTGCTAGTTGAGAAATCCATTATCATAACTTTATATATTATTCATCACCGAATACATCGGAGTAATCATCGACACAGCAAAGAACCCTACACCCGCACCGATAATAACCATGAGGAATGGCTCGATGATTGTAGACATATCTTTTGTTTTTTGTTCCACTTCATTTTCATAGAAACTGGCGACGCCCACAAGCATGGTGGCAAGTTTCCCTGTTTCCTCTCCCACACTCATCATCTCGCCGACAAATATTGGATATAACTTTTCCTCTTGTGTAAAAATAGTAGAAATAGGGTCTCCCTTTTCAACAACTGCTTCCGTGCGCTTCAAGACGCTCTTATAATATGAGTTCTGCAATACTTCTCCAGTGATTCGTACCGCCATCAGAAGATCAACTCCTGATGAGAGAAGTGACGAAAGTGTGCGGGTGGTACGCGCCGCATTGCTTTCTTTGACGATAGTACTGATAACAGGAACGTGTAGAGAAACAAAATCGGCGACACGTTTGCCGATTTTTGTGCGCAAAGCGTATATGAAACACGTGACCACTGCGATGATTATGAGAAAAAGTAAAATATAGTGGTTCGATGCAAATCCTGAAACTGCAATCACTACTTTTGTACTTGTCGGGAGGGGCGTTTTCAAGTCAGCAAAAGTTTTTGCGAGACTTGGCACCACCACAATCATCATGATGATACCGATAACAAACATGACCGAAAGGATAACGCCCGGGTAGATCATCGCCCCTTTTACTTTTTTTTGGATAATGTACGTCTTCTCCATCTGAAGGGCGAGATTCTTTAGAGATTCCGAGAGAGTTCCACCCTCCTCTCCTGCTTTGACCATAGATACAAACAAATCGGAAAAAACTTTCGGTTCTTCGGCGAGCGAATCGTGAAAAGTTTTTCCTGCACTGATATTCTCGTTAATACTTTGATAGATCTTTTTGAGTTTCTTGTTCTTGGTTTGACGCTCAACGACAGTGATTGCACGCGAGAGTGCGAGACCTGCTTCAAGCATACCGCCGACATTTCGAGCAAACGTAATTTTGTCCATCGTTTTGATTCGACTGAGAAACCCGAGATTGATCTCCATGTTGATCCCAAATCCTTTTTTCTTTTCTTCTACAGTGACGAGGGTGTTGCCGGACTTGCGAAGCTCACGGTAAAATTCACCCTTATCTGCCGCCTCTAATTCAGCAGTAAATGTTTCCCCTGTCGATTTTTTTGCAGTGTATAAAAATTTCATCAAAAAATATATAAACTATTCTGAAACCACTCGAAGAATTTCTTCGATACTGGTCAATCCCTGTACCGCCTGGAAAATACCATCCTCAATCATCGTAAGCATCCCCTCTTTGCGCGCTTGCTCTTGAATCTCATCGGACGTTCCTCCTTTGATGACGAGCTCTTTGATTGCGGAACTCATTTTCAATACTTCATGGATACCGACGCGACCGTGATATCCGTCTTCTGTTTCAATACTTGCCTTTGGTTTATAAAACGGAATCTTTTCCCATTCGAGTTTAGGATCGACAATCTTTTCGTCTCGCAATGATTTGAGCACACGGTTCATGTCGATCTTCTTTTCAATAAGCGCCAGCTCATCTTTGCTGAGAAAATACTTTTCTTTTGAGTCAGAAAGTCGTCGCACCAATCGTTGCGCAATGATGATCTTCAGCGTAGATACGAGGAGAAACGGCTCGCACTTCATATCAATTAGACGAGGAATTGCTCCTGCAGCGGAGTTGGTGTGAAGTGTTGAAAGTACGAGGTGACCAGTGAGCGCAGCATTGATACCGAGTGATGCCGTTTCATTGTCTCGAATTTCTCCGACCATAATGACATCCGGATCTTGTCGAAGAAGCGAGCGGAGACCTGACGCAAATGTGAATCCGATTTCAGGCTTCACCTGCGTTTGATTCACGCGCTTCATTTGATATTCAACCGGGTCTTCAACGGTTGAAATATTTACGTCTGGCTGATTGATGATATCGAGCACCGTATAAAGTGTCGTCGTTTTTCCAGAACCTGTTGGACCAGTTGTGAGCATCATACCTTCTGACATGTTGGTACCTCCGTGTACTATCTCAAGTGCAGGTCCGTGAAAACCTAATCCCTCAAGACTGAATCCTGAAACATTTTCACGAAGGAGTCGCATAACAGTTTTTTCACCAAAGTACGTGGGCAAAATAGAAACACGGAATGAAATCTTTTCACCATTGAGTTCGATGCGGAATCGTCCGTCTTGTGGCAGTCGTTTTTCATCAAGTTTCAAATTGGAAAGTACCTTGATACGAGCAGTGATACTTGACCCAGCACTCTTCGGCAAAATCATTGCGTCACGGAGGATTCCGTCGATACGATATCGCACCACCACTTCAAATTCTGTTTGTTCAATATGAATATCAGATGCGCCCTGAAGTGCAGCGTGCTTTAAAAGTGTGTCAACGATTCGTACCACTGGCAAATCTTCCGCCATTTTTTTGAGATCGTCTGCTGATGCTTCTTCACCAGGAACAGCACCGTCCTGCGCCACCATTTTGAGTGTCGCTGCTTCCTGCTGGATAATATCTCCGAAATCGGCTTTGAGACTTTTTTGATATTGAATCAATGCTGCTTTCATTGACTCAGTATTTGTCATGCGTGGCAAAATCTTGAGTCCTGTTTTTTTCTTGATGAAATCTATAGCGGAGAGGTCATCGGAGTCGAGCATGGCAACTTCCAATGTGTCTGCTTTCTTTTTTATGGCAACGATGTTATGGCTCCGAGCGATCGGCTCAGGAATAAGTGAGAGCACTTCAAAATCCAACTTCTGGGTTTTGAGATCGACGAACGGAATCCCCATGAGATACGCCTGCATGCGACGATAATCATCTTCGGTCATCTTCCCTCCCGCCATCAGAGCTTCGCCGAGATTTAATTTCTTGCCGTCTTTTTCTGCCTTGGCGAGCGCCTTTTCAGCAACAGCAATATCAGCTTGGGAAACAAGTCCCGAGTCTGATACCAGTTTTTTCATTTGTACAGGATCGATAAACATATTGGGGTCAGACACCTTTTGTTAAAGGTGCGGTTTGTGTTTTTATTATAGCAAAATAAATGCAGCTTCACATGATTTTGTACACACAAAATAAATAATTTGTAAAAAAGAAACCCCGCATCGATCAAGATGCGGGGCGAAGGTTTGCGGCCATCCTTCAGACCGGGTGGTTTACCACCATCTTTGGTTTATGAGACCTTGTGTGCGAATCACTTCGCGGGAGTCTGACTGTTCTTCAACACATCAGGAGGTAGTGAGAGCGGGAAGTTCGTTCCTGACCCGCCTTTGTTCTCGCCGGTGATGAGAATCGCCGGCACATTTCCCTTGCTCGCCTTGGCGAACTCCATTTGGACCTCCAGCTCTTTGAGCTTGAAGAACACCTCGCTGCTACCGGAAGCTTTGGTCGCCTCGTTGACGGCAGTGATACCTTCAGCGATTGCTTTTTGCACTGCGAGTTTGCCTTTGGCTTCACCTTCCGCTTTGGTAAGCGTTGCGGCAGCTTCGGCTTCGGCAGACAGCTTGATGGTTTTATTCTTCGTTTGTTGAGCGTCGAACGCAGCCAAAGCACTGACTTTCTCCTGCTGATCCATGACTGTCTTATCAATCGCTTCTTGGATCTTGATGTTGTCGTAGCTCAAACCGCCGAGCTGAGCGATCGTCATGATCGTAATACCACGTTCCTTGAAGAACGGGATCACTTCCGTGTCAATCACGGCATAGACCTCCGCCTTTTTGGTCCGTGCGACGTCCATCGGATATTGGCCGAACTCACGCGCAGCCACTTTTTGGAGACGCGAGAGGACTTCAGTGTCCATCACTTCGTCGAGACCGACGACTTCGCAACGACCAGACGCATCTTCCTTGACGCGAGAGGCATTGTAGTAGAGGAACGTTGAAGTATCCTCTTCGGCGATGTAGGCCGTCACCTTGAAGCCGAGCGAGAAGTTAACAGAGTCTTGCGACTCGACACTGACCGCTTGGTCAATGCTTTTGCTTCCACTATGGAGGCTCTTTGTCCATTCACGCGTGACCGAGGAACGATCGACGATGACCACACGGGCCGAGGGCACCCACTTGCCGTTATTTTCCATTCGTCCAGTCGGCAGCCATTCCTGAGGAACTTCAAGTCTCTTTACTCCAATCTTCTTGAACGCTTCATAGGTCTTCGAGTCAAACTTTGCCTGCCCCGCTTTGTTGTCACCAACGAGCGGGATAAAAAACGCCGTTTGCGAGGGCTTGACCTCGACATATTGAGGCGTCTTGTAGGCTTTCATGCAACCACCTAGGTTAAGCATGAGGAGAAGGAGCATAGCCGCGCCAACCCTCTGCATAACTTTGTTGATTTGCACGCGCCGATACCACATCGTCACCCCGAGGGGGATCAGAAAAATGGCAAGGCTCGCCCAGAACTCGAGGGACACGAGGGCGCGAGTACCACCCTGATAGGCATGACTCGCGATGAACTCATTGTCACCACCATTTACCGCTTGCGCAGCCAGGTGAGGTCCGACGATAGGATTGACGAGCACCCACGAATTGAGGGTGACCGATACGGCTAAAGCCGCGATCCACAGAAACACGATAAGTGTCTTCATATACTTGTTTTGTTGAAAGCGCATAACGGAGCGCGTAGTGCCGTCTATTAGAGAGCCGATTAGCCTAAATGCTTCTCGTATCTCTCTTCCCTAAACAGGAAGCCAACAGACTGACTTACTTGCGCTCACAGAGCGTAGCTTGCTATGCGTGTTTAGTTGGATCTTTGTCCAACCACACAGCAAGCTACGCTCTGGCGATATGCCCTCCTTTGTCAATGACCTTTTCTGGTGTTAATACTATGTTAATGTTAAAAAGTGTCAATTTATATTAGATGTATTTAAAATACTGCTCTAAAATATACTAGATATTATCTATTTATGAGTATATCTAATGTAATTAGATGTTTAGTAAGACTTAGACGTTTTAAATAATTATTTACTCTGTGGGATTTGAGCATTCCCCGCTGCCAACTTAATCAAACTAGTTAAAGTCCCTGCCAACTCTGGGTTTTTTATCAAAATGCCATAAATTGTCTTGCCCAACATATGAAAACGGACCTCGTCTTCGAATACACTGATGTCACATGAAAATGGATATTCTCCATGATCAACTTTAATTGCTTCTTGTCCATCTATACCCGCCGCAATTTCCCCCTCCTCAGCAGTATAAATAACTTTGAAAAGTTTGTTAGTTGTAAGCCTGAAATCGATATATTTTTTTAAATTTCTTGATTTAAATAATTTATAGATCAATTCGAGAGAAAAAACCCCGTAATCAAGTTCGGATCGAAATTTTGGATTTGCTACCAATTCTTCCATAGAATTTTGTACGGCCTTTTCACCTTCAAAAAACTTTATGATGGGTGCTTCGCCTTTTTTGCGAACAGTAGCCTTGAGCTGCGGGATGATTTGATCCAAGCTTTTTATTTGATCCTCCGTTTCAAGTTTGAGTTTTTCAAGAAGAAATCTAATGCGTTCCGGCTCCTCTGATATGTACACGAAACGCTTTCCTCTCTGAACTTCTCGGACCAATCCTTTTTTCTTGAGCAAATCGAGAATGACATACACCGTTGAGCGCTTCATTCTCGTTTCTTTGGCTATTTCCATTGGATATGCTGCTTCTACCGCAAGGAGAAATTCATATACTTCAATTTCTTTGGACGAGAGACCGAGATGATTGAGATGCTGGAGGAGGTTGAGGGACATGTTGGGGTCAGGCACCTTTTGTGAAAGGTGCGATTTGTGAGTTTATTATATCAAACTATCGCTGTTTTTAACTTGCGACTGTGCAAAATTATTTGAAATATTTTTAACTTCTTTTTGTAGTTTTCCACTATTGCCGTGACGTAGAAGTCCGAGATATGACTGGATGGTTTCTTTCTTCCCCTGTTTTTCTATTATATTGTTGAACATTCGGCGTTTGGTGGTAGTGCGCAAGACGCGATGGTTAGGAAAATGAATCCAGCCGAGGAAGTCGACACCGGAGGCAAATGTATTAATAGACACCTTCTTAGGGTGAAGCGACAGTCCTGAATATTCGTTCAAGAAATATGCGATTTTTGGGGTCAATTCATGCAAGTAATGTTTGTCACGACTTAGAATTACGAAGTCATCAGCATAGCGTATATAATATTTTAATTTCATAACATGCTTCACCCACTGGTCGAACTCGTTCATATAAATATTGACCAATAGCTGTGATGTCAGATTGCCGAGTGGCAATCCTATCGTCTCTCCTGTGCTTGAAAAACTTTCCAATATTTTCTCAATAAGCCAGATTGTATTTTCGTCAGAAATATATCGTCTCAATATTTTGATGAGAATACTCTGATCCACCGAAGCAAAGAATTTCCTTATGTCGCATTTAAGCACCCAACATGTACGTTTATTGTTTAGCGATTCCTTTCTGGCAAAATCTAAGAAACGTTTTCCTGCCTTGTGCGTTCCTTTCATATTCCTGCATGAATAAGAATCATATATGAATTTCTTGTCGAAATACGGATACAGAATTTTATAGATGGCATGGTGGAGCAACCTGTCTCTTACTGTCGCTTTGTGAATATTTCTCGGTTTTGGATCCGAGATATTAAAAGCTTCATAAGCACCATGAATATACGTCTTGCTTGCCAGTTCCTCGTGAAGCATAAAAATATTTTGTGATAAATTAAGAAAAAATTCCGCAACATCCTTTTTTGATTTCTTACCTCGCACGAATTCACACCATGCTTCGCACAGATTCTGAATAGATATGATATCTTGGTAACTACAATTCATATGAATCATAATACTACCCCCCCCTTGAGAATTACCACAGGTAATCCTCAAAGCGAAGGAGACATATCGTTTCTGGCTCACACTGTATCGTGATTTTCCGAAAGTTGAGCGGTATGGAATTGGAAACAAAATTGAACAGGCTTTTTTAGATTGTATCGAATTGATGTTTTGTCTCAGCTATCTTCCCCTCGAACACAAAATTCCTCTACTTAACAGAGCAGTAACAAAATTTGATGTCGTAAAGTTTTTTGCTCAACTTGCATGGGAGAACAAGCTCATACCCACTGCTAAATATTCAGATTTTCTCTCAAGGCTTGAGGAGATAGGCCGACAACTCGGCGGATGGAAAAAGGGGCTACTAACAAAAACTCCCCAGCCAAAAGCAGAGGAGAAATAAAACAGTTTCGAGAGAACACCTGGTTGCCATCGTTCCAATCATTGGTGTTGAGAACAGAGTTGGTATTGACGTTCCAGCCATTGCCGTCGTTCCAGTTCACGTTGACCGCACAGAGAACGAACCACTCTCGTATGCGAAGCCATCTGTTGCACCACCCCCCAAATCATGACAGGTTGAATATTATTCGGGACATATAAGTCCACCAGCTCCGCATACCAATTCTTATTATTTTTTAAAAATATTTTTCACACTCTTGCACAAGGCTTACCCAATACAATTCTCGCAAAAAATATCCTAAGACCATGACACAAAAGTCTTGACCGTTGTGTAACACATGATTTCAAAAATAGTATATCAATATTTTAAATATAGAAAATGACCCCCGATCCGCAGATTGCGAACCGAGGGTCAAAGTGTCCAAGAGCCAAAGAATCAGGCTTGCGCCGGAGCCACAGGTTCCGAGGATTCGAGTTCTGAATTGCGAGAGAACACCCGGTCGCCAACGAACCAACCATTGGCGTAGAGAACAGAGTAGGCACCGACGAACCAGCCACCGCCGCCGCTCCAGAACACGTAGACCGCACAGAGAACGACTTTCTTATCTTCTTCGTTCACGTAAGCGAGATGTTCCTCTTCGGGAAGGATCACTTCGGTTTCGACGTAGAAGATGTTGGCGTTACCGTTGACGAGGAGGGTTCCCTTCTCGCCTTTCGGGTGCTTCAGCATCTGGCTCCACACTTCAGTGAGCGTCGTCCGCGTCTTCTTCCCGCCACCGAGTTCTTCGAGGATAGAGGTGTCCGTCGAACGCTTCTTCAGACGAGCATAACGGAGATCAGAATCGCCGATCGGCTTCTCGATCTTGCCATCGCCCTGAAGAAAACGGGTTTTGAATCCGTTCCACACTTCGTAGATCTTCACGGGAGCATCGGCGTCCGTGTTCACGACAAAATGGTCTTTGGCGACGAACGGAGTCGTGGTGGCCGGGACCTTGACCGTGCCGACAGGGTCGAGCAGGGTGGTCAAAGATTTCGGACTAATGGACTTCGTTTCAGTTTCTTTTTCCCAACCACGATTCACAAGCCAGTCGGTCGAAGGACCGCGGAGTTTACCTTGGTTCCCCGCCTCGATGATGGCTTGAAGGTCAAGCCCTTTGTGCTCCCAATTGATGCTGTTAACGAAAGCCGCGATTGCAGCTGCAGTTTGATTACTCATGTTGGTTTTGCCAAGCTAATGCACCCCTCAATCCCAGTCTTTGTACGTTCTGACCAAGTCAGACCCGCCGCAGATTATTAGGATAATGATGTTTCGCCATAGCTAGAAAAAGCCGATAATTCAGCTTCTTTTAGCTATGGCGCACTCGCAAATATTTCAAAGTCCTTACCTACCCAGTATTATATCACAAATCACACAGATAGCAAGGGTAGCTTGTTGACATTTTTAAGCATACATATATAATACACACATCCAGTTCGCTTCCCAGCGGGCTTAATTTTTTGCCAAAATTAGGGGTCAGGCACCGGTTTTCTAAAACCGGTGCCTGACCCCACTAACAACCAAATATATGATAGACCTCAAAGTAATCAACTCAGTTTTAGACCAGCTCGAAGAAGAGCGTGGTATTCCTCGTGCCAAGATCCTCGAGGCCATTGAAGTAGCTCTCGCTACAGCATACAAGAAGGAATATGGCCGACGTGACCAGTTCATCCGTGCCACTTTTGATATTGCCTCAGGAAAGGCTGATTTCTTCCAAGTAAAGGTTGCCGTTGACCCAGCACAAATCATTTTTGATGAAAGCGAGCTTCCAAAGGACCCTATTGAGGGTGAAGAAGAAAAAGTACTCTTCAATGACGAACGACACATTTTGATCGACAATGCTCGAAAAATAAAAAAAGACGTTGCAGTAGGTGAAGAGCTCGTATTTCCTCTCGAAGACAAAGATGATTATGGACGTATCGCAGCTCAGACTGCAAAGCAGGTTATTATTCAGAAAATTCGTGAAGCAGAAAAAGTTTCTGTACTCGGTGAATTCGGCAAGCGTGAAGGTGAAATCATTTCAGGAACAGTTCAGCGACAAGAGCGTGGGAATGTCTTCATCGACATGGGCCGAGCGACTGGAATGCTTCCATACGAGGAACAAATTCCTGGTGAACACTATCGACAAGGCGAACGACTTCGTATGTACCTCATGCGAGTAGAAGAAACTCCTCGTGGAATCTTCCTTCGACTTTCGCGTTCACACCCTAAATTCCTCGCTGAATTATTTAAAATTGAAGTACCTGAAATTGTTTCTGGAGCCGTCGAAGTAAAAGGCATTGCAAGAGAAGCAGGCGCGCGATCTAAAATCGCAGTATTTGCAACTGACTCACATATTGATCCTGTCGGATCTATGGTTGGACAACGTGGTGTTCGAGTAAACACTGTCACAAGTGAACTTGGTGGTGAAAAGATAGACATCATCGAATGGTACGAAGATGCTGCAAAATATATTGAAGAATCTTTGAAACCTGCAAAAGTAATTGGCGTAAAGATCAACGAAACTGAAAAGACCGCTATAGTTGAAGTTGCCGAAGATCAGCAATCACTCGCAATCGGTAAGGGCGGACAGAATGTACGACTCGCTGCAAAACTTACTGGATGGAGAATTGATATTCAGTCTGTGAAGGGCGCGGTTGTTGCGGACACAGGAATCGTTGAAGAAATAAATAAAGATGTGAAGTCTGAAGAAAAGATCGAGACTCTTGAAAATGTTGACCTCCCGAAAGCAATTGAAGATGCGACAACTGATACAGCTGGAGATGAGGTGACAGCGGCGTAATACATAAATAACTGGCGCGATAAAATAATTATCAAACTAACTTCAAAATAATATGAATCTTTGGCACGACATCGAACCGGGTACAGCTGACAGTATCAACACTATCATCGAGATCAATAAGGGCTCAAAGAATAAATATGAGATAAACAAAAAAACCGGCCTCATCGCTCTTGACCGTGTTCTTCATACATCACAGGACTACCCTTTCGATTATGGATTTGTTCCACAAACTCTCTGGGAAGACGGTGATCCACTAGACGTTGTTGTGCTCACTACATATCCTCTCGTTCCTGGCATCATGGTTGCGGTGCGACCTGTTGCAGTTCTCGCAATGATTGACGGTGGTGACTCAGATGCAAAAGTAATTGCAGTACCAGAAAGCGATCCTCGATGGGATGCCGTTAAGGATCTCGCAGATATCAATCCTCACACTCTCAAGGAAATCGATCACTTCTTTCTCACATACAAGAAATTGCAAAATAAGACAGTTGAGACTCACGGATTCAAGGGAGCCGCAGATGCAAAGGCTGCATTCGAGCAATCGATAGTCGCGTACAAAGTAAAATTCAATAAATAATCAACGTTAACTCACCACCATTCATCATGTCATTTACTATCACAAAAAAGGGGGCGCTCGAGGATAGCCAGTTTGAAATCGAAGGAGAAATTGCCGCGGACATTGTTAAGGGTTTCCGAGATGAAGCTTTGAAAACTGTTTCTGCTGGCGTAAAAATGGATGGTTTTCGTGATGGACACATTCCAGAAAAAATTGTCGTCGATCGATTTGGTGAAGTTGCCATTCTCGAAGAGGCAGGACGACTCGCTTTAGAAAAGCATTACGGTGGCATCATAACTGATGTAAAAATTTTGCCACTCGGATCTCCAGAAGTGACAATCACAAAAGTTGCGCCTGGCGAACCATTTGGCTTCAAAATTCGCACCGCTGTAATGCCGGTAGTTGTGCTTCCTGATTACAAAAAATTGTCGTCTGCGATTATGGCTGAAAAAGATGAGATCGTCGTTGAGGAAAAAGAAATTGATGAAACGGTGGACGGACTTCGAAAACAAATTGCCCACAACGATCATCACATTGCTAACCCTGACGATCATGGACATGATCATGGTGACCTCCCTCTTCCTGAAGTAAAAGAAGATTTCATAAAAAAATTCGGTGATTTCAAAGATATTGAGGCGTTCCGCACAAAGATCGCTGAAGGTCTGAAATCAGAAAAAGAACATAAGGCTCGTGATATTAAACGATTGAAATCAATGGATGCGATCATCGAAAAAGCAGATATTAAAATGCCGAAACTTTTAATTGAATCTGAACTCAACAAAATGATTAGCGAACTCGGCGCAAATGTTTCTCAGATGGGACTCAATATCGAAGGTTATTTGAAACATGTCGGAAAGACCATCGAACAGCTTCGCGGAGAATGGACAGCAGATGCCGAGAAACGTGCAAAGACGCAACTCATTTTGAATCAGATAGCAATCTCCGAAAAATTGACTGCACCTGAAGCAGAAGTTAATAAGGAGGTAGAACAGATTATGAAAATGTATAAAGATGCGGACAAGACACGAGCGCAGATTTATGTGGAGACAATGTTGTTGAATGAGATGGCGTGGGGAGTGTTGGAGAAGTAATTGGGGACAGTCCCCGGTTTTAGAGGAGTCAGTTTAAAAGCACCCGCCAGTGGCGGGTGCTTTTAATTTTTATATGTAGTGTCGCTTCGAAGTCCGACGAACATAACTTCATAACCTGAAGATTCCTTGCTGGAATATATTATCCTTATTCTTCCTATTCTGATCCTAAACAGATTATTATCTCCTTTCAATTTCTTAACGTCCAAACCTAATATATTCCCTAATTCAATTGCCTCTAACGCTTTAAGTACGCGGTCTTTTTCTTTCCGACTTTGTTTTGCCAAGAATTTCTGAGTTTTGTTCATCTTCTGTGATTGATTTTTTTACCAATTCTATAAATTCTTTGAGTTTTATACCTTTTTCCTCGATGTCTCGGAGATCCACGTCATCCCAATTACCTGCATCACCCCACTTGTCGATAGGTTCAATTTTAAAGACAGGTTTTGACTTTCGAAGAACGAGAAAACTCTCTCCTTTTCCGATGCGATCAACATATATGTCCATATTTTCACGAAGTTCGCGAAGACCGACAATATTCAATTGATGTAAATTAGTTTTCATGTCAGAAGTTTAACATAAGTTAAACTTAATGCAAACATATATTGCCGCCGTCCCTACTTGCTATATTACTCACGCTAGATAAAGTTTTGATAAAAAACTAGTATAGAAAACCTAAACACAGGCAATTGTTATAACAGCAATGGCCGCAGTCTCGGCGCGCAACACATTCTCCCCTATTGAAACTGCGGTAAACATCTTTTTAGCAAAAAATTCCAACTCTTTAGGAGACCACCCGCCTTCGGGACCGACAACAAAGAGCGTTTTTCCCTTTGAAGCGAGCATTTTTTTACTAAAAGGCTTTGAATCAGGGCTTCCTTGGCAAACAATTACCTTTCCATCAAAATTTTCTAGGGCCTCCTTAAGATCCTGTGGTGCTAGAAATGTGGGAATATCTAATCTGCCGCTCTGTTCAGCCGCCTCTTGCACAATTCGCTTTGATCGGTCTATATTGAGGTTCTTCTTAATCGTCCTCTCGGCAATTAAAGGTAGGATACCACCTACCCCGAGTTCGGTAGTTTTCTGCAAAATCCAGTCAAAATTGTCATTCTTTATGAGGGCTGCCGCTATCCAGATACTCGAAGTGAGGTCTGTTCCCATTTTTTCCGACATTGGGGACTGTCCCCTTATCCTCACGTCAGCAAGATCAGGGTTGATTCGCTCGATCATACACGAGTATTCAGCTCCCTTTCCGTCAAAAAGTATGACTTGAGCCCCCGTGGTATAACGAAAAACGTCCCTCCACTGATGAATAGTCTTCGCATCCTTTATACTGACGACCTTCTGGTCCCCTATTTCTTGCGAAACATAAAAACGATGTAATCTCATATATTAAGGATATTGTAAGAAAAACTAGATTAAAGATGAGAAGTATTATATAGTGAAATCGCCTGAAATCTGGACTTCTACGGAAAATCTGAAGATACTCTAAAAACTAACATAATTTCCATGCTTATACCAACCGTCATTGAAAAATCACAGTTTGGCGAACGAGCATATGATATTTATTCTCGATTGCTTCGGGACAATATTATTTTTCTCGCTGGCCCCATTGATGATAACGTCGCGAACATAGTTATTGCACAACTTCTTTTTCTCGAATCAGAAGATTCAAAGAAAAACATACAATTATATATCAACTCACCAGGTGGATCAGTGAGCGCAGGTCTCGCTATCGTAGACACAATGAATCACGTCAAAAATAAAGTTTCGACGATCTGCGTAGGGCTAGCGGCTTCGATGGGAGCAACAATTCTTTCGTCAGGTGAAAAAGGGATGAGATTTGCTCTCACAAATTCTGAAGTTATGATACACCAACCACTGGGGGGTGTTGAGGGGCAAGCTGCTGATATTGAAATTACAGCAAAGAATATTTTAAAGACTCGAGAAAATCTCAATAAAATATTATCAAAAAATACAGGACAATCGATGGCAAAAGTTGAAAAGGACGGCGATCGAAACTACTGGATGAGCGCTGATGAGGCAAAGAAATACGGCGTCATAGACAAAGTTCTCTAATAAACGAATATGATATCAATAAAAACTATCCTCCTCATTGCAGCATTCATGGGGACGATTGGCGCAGCATTCGGCTATGTGCTTCGCATTATCGTCGCCCTCGGGAAAAAGGGCTCTCTCGAACTTGAAATTAAGCGCATGATGCTTGAAGGAAATGAAAAAGCAAAAGAAATCACTCTCGCCGCCGAGCAAGACGCTGCTGAAACTCTCAAATCTGCTCGAGAGGAAATGAAGGTTCGTGAAGAAACAATAAAAAAAACCGAAGATCGCCTCATAAAAAAAGAGGATTTTCTTGATAAGCGCCAAACTGAAATAGACAAAGAAGTCGAGGATATCAAGGCTAAAGTCCAGGAGATAAAGGTGATCAAGGATAAAGTAGACTCTGCCGCTCAAGTTGCAGAGAAAGAATTATCACGGGTTGCAAACCTCACCCGCGAAGAAGCAAAAAAGGAGCTTGTTTCATTTATTGAAAAAAATGAAGAAAGCGATCTCATTGTCCGGATGAGGAAACTTGAATTATTTGCTGAAGAAAAACTTGATGCCAAAGCAAGAGAAATTTTAACTACTACTATTCAGCGTCTTGCGAGTTCTGTATCTGCCGATCTTTTCACAACCCATGTTGCTATAACATCAGATGAAGTAAAAGGAAAAATCATCGGCAAAGAAGGACGCAATATCAAAGCATTTGAGCGAGAAACAGGTGTTGAAGTTGTTGTTGATGATACGCCTGGCGCAATCACCATCTCATGTTTTGATCCTATTCGCCGACAAATCGCTCGCATGGCACTTGAAGCACTGATTGCTGATGGTCGTATTCAGCCTGCAAAAATTGAAAAAGAAGTTGAGCGAGCAAAAGAAGAAGTTAATAAAGTAATTAAAGAAAAAGGAGAATCAGCGGTGTACGAAACCGGCGTACTTCAGCTCGATCCGCGCATTGTCGCGATACTTGGAAGATTACATTATCGAACTAGCTACGGACAGAACGTTTTACAACACTCGATCGAGTGTGCGCATCTCGCCGGAATGCTTGCAGAAGAGCTCGGTGCGAACGTCGGCATCGCAAAAGCCGGTGCGCTTCTCCACGACATTGGTAAAGCGGTTGATCACGAAGTCTCTGGTACTCACGTAGAAATCGGACGACGTATTCTACAAAAATTCGGTGCGAGTGAAGAAATCATCAAAGCGATGCAAGCACACCATGAGGAATATCCATATGAAACCCTTGAATCTCGCATTGTGCAGACTGCTGACTCTATCTCAGGCGGGCGCCCTGGCGCCCGCCGAGACAGCATTGAGAACTATCTTAAACGCCTTGCGGAGCTCGAACAGATCGCTAATTCCTTCCCGGGCGTCGAAAAATCGTACGCCCTCCAAGCCGGCCGTGAAGTACGAGTGTTCGTCTTCCCTGATAAGGTCACTGACCTTGAGGCTAAAGATATGGCTAGAAATATAGCTTTACGTATCGAAGAGGACCTCAAATATCCTGGTGAAATAAAGGTCAACGTGGTGCGTGAGATGCGAGCGATCGAATTTGCCCGATAATTATCCAAAAGGATCATATCTTCACAAAAAGCCAACCTGTTGCTATCTATTGCCCAAAATATGGCTTGAGATATAATCATAACTAAGGAAACTGTGGTCGAAATCCTTTAGCAATAATCAACAAATCCACATACCATGAACAAAGCAGCTATCGTTGAAAAGGTACACGAAATTTTAGGCTCTACGAAAGTTCAAGCTGAACAAGTCGTTGATACCATCATCGACTCTATCATCAGCAGCCTCAAAAAAGGCGACGAAGTTTCAATTGCCGGTCTCGGTATTTTTTCAGCAAAGCAACGAGCGGCAAGAACAGCTCGTAACCCACGTACTGGCGAATCTATCAAGGTTGCCGCTATGCGAGTTCCAAAGTTCCGTGCAGCTAAAGCATTGAAAGACGCAGTTCGATAATCTATTTATTTCCACTTCCAAAAAATTCTCTTTGTCGAAAGACTCTGAGGATTTTTTGTTTGTTGACTTTATTCTGGTTGAAGAATATCCTTTGCACCAGAATACATGAACATCCATTCCACCAATCCTAGAGCGGCCACAGCTTGTAAAAGTGGTACCCAGTATTTCATCATCGCGATCATCATGTGCCTCGGTTTAATTCCGACCAAAGGGGAGGAAGGTATTGGGGAAGGTAAAACTCCAGCCACATTGCATTTCAGCTTCACGCAAGTGGAGGCAGTCAATGCGGGCAGAGACATTCAGTCATCAGACATCGTCCTCGCGGTATTGACCGAGGACCTAGTCTGGGAAAAGAGTGCGATACATCTCGCCCTTCCTAACGAAAATTCAAAGTTCTTCAAGAAGGACATGCACTTCTGCGTGCTGTGGTTTTTCAACCAAGACAACGAGATTCTCTTCAGCAAACATCTGATTCGCATGCCCAAGGAATCTGTCGATCAAATACTCAAAGCCTTGGCGACACTTGATGACAAGAAAACTGACCGTGATCAGGTCTCAAAGACCATTACGAGCGTAGTCCAGGAGGTATACACCGCCTACTTGGCGTTCAAAGCTCAGCAAGAGAAAAAAGCCTCTCCGCCTTAGGGGGAGGTTTTTTGTTTATGGATGTTACTCCCCTAATTCGCGACTAATCCATTCCAATCGATCATGAATTTCTTTTGTCAGTTCTGTTATTTCATTAAAACGAGACTGCATGCCTTCCAAATTAAACCTGAGACTATCAGCCTCCTCGCCAAACGAAACCTCAAATAGTTCTTGGGTCGCCAATATTTGCTGGTATATATTTGCTTTTACCACTTCTACCTTTTTTATTTCTTCAATTTTTTCTAGTCGCTCCCTCTTTAACGACTCGCGAGCATCTTCATTTCGTTCTGGATTCCCTCCAGCTTGAACACTAAACTTAATCATGATGTGCCCCACTCGCGTCTCGGACGGGATGGTATCATGCATTGTAAGGGTTCTTTGGCGATTCTCCAAGTCTTGAAATGATGCCTCCGCATAGGGGGTCACTTTTCCTTAAATGCCAATAAATGCCAATTTTTTGGATAGTAAATATTACAAATAATACGAGAAAGCTATTTTAAATTTTAATGTCAAGTGAGACATAATGAGACAGAAAATTGCACTTTTGAAAAGTGTTCGGTTTGTGTGGTTTTTTCTTAAAATATGGCTCTGTAAAAGGGTAAATGGAAAACGAACATGAAACAGTATGCTGTCCCATTTGACGGACCGCAAGGATTTGTTTTAGAAATATTTTTGCAATGGATTGCGCAGTATAATTTGGACATGAATAGACCATCAGTTCAGGTCAGAATGAATAAGGAAAAGAAGCTCATGCTTGAGCAGTTAGAACGTACTCCTAATATCCAGATAGCGTGTACAAGAGTAGGTATTGGCAGAGCTACCCACCATAGGTGGTGCAAGAATGATGTTGACTACGGAAAACGAGCTGAGGCGGCTATCACCGAAGGAGTATCGATAGTAAATGATCTAGCGGAATCACAACTCATTACTGCTATCAGAGAGAAGGATATGAGAGCTATTACATTATGGCTCAAGAGGCATCATCCGACGTATATGGAGAAGCCACGAACTGTGAAGGAGGAGATCGAGAAAGATAGACCGCTAACAGTGGAGGAGAATGCTTTAGTTTGCAAGATTTTGGGGATCAAGGAGCTGCCGGAGAGGGCGAAAACCTAAAAAAGTTAAAGTTGTTGTAATTTTATAAAAGTTTAACCCCACACATTGCTGTATGGGGTTGGAGTTTGACGCTATTCTCCAAAGCGTTTGGCAGATCATGCTGCCGTTTCCTGCTTGCGAGGTTTGACGAAGACCCAGTGATCCAAAGCACTTCCTTCTTTATTGTCGGCAAATGCATGCTCACCATATTCAGTAAGACGTAGTTTGTTGCCGGGACAATTATTCCACAGAAGATACATCTCGATGTAGTTTTTTGTGGAATTAATAGGTTGTGTTGGAATCCAAAGATGTTCACCGTGCAGTGGATGATCCTGCTGACAGGTAAACATTTTCTCCGAGAGTTTTTCTGCAATTTCCAACGTGCAGAATGTAAAACCCAGAGAGAGTGCTTTCTCACACACAATCCGAACAGTTCTTCCGCATTTTCCGTTACTCCAACCACAATCCCCAACCAAGGCATAACCTGAGATTACACACAGCTCTTGCCCGTCAATCTCGATGAGCACAGGGACTCGATCGAGATAGTCGTCGTATGGGTAATAAATTAACCATGGTCTCATGAGTGAATGGACGTCTTGATTCGCAAGCGTATCGATTATCTGGCTCGATTGGGCCGTTTTAGATGTAGTGTTTTGTGTAGTCATAGCTAGCAAGATTCTATAAAAATATAAAGTCTTATTAGCTATGACTACATCTCGCAAGGTTTTTAAAGAACTTCTGCTTTCGCTCTTTTGAGCTCATCAGTCGAGATACACATCTCGAGAGCAGAGAGTTTTAAGGTTGACTCTCGAACCTTGCAGACTTACTGCAATCTTTGTTTGCGGGGTTTGACGAAGACTTTATCCATAAGGAACCAGCCTGCCATGAAGCAAGCGGCATGCCGCTTACCATCATCACTTGTGGTGACACCCATTCCTGCCAAACCTTCCCTTCCGTCCTCGTGTATGCATGGTAGAGGTTCGCTACCGATAAGAACATACTCGTCTCCGAGGTATTGCAGACAAAGTTGAGGACCGACTTCTGCAGGACAGACGACAAGTCCTTGAGCTAAAGCCAACCGGATAATCTCCGTGCGAAGCTCAAGTCCATGCAGATGTTGGGTGTTGCAATCGTAGCCAAGATCTTCGTTGGTGACCTTAACCAGATCAACTTCCATCAGTTCGTCTGATACCCTAAACGAGGGGTGGCGCAAGAAGTTGGCGATGTTGCCGAAGAAAATGCCAACTTCATCAAAAGCCCGTTTGAAATCTTCGATTGTTTTGAGACCAGTACCGAGCTTGATTGTCTTCCAGATCGGGAAGTCCATTGCAGTGTTTTGTGTAGTCATAGAACATGGTTCATTTTGAAACAGAGAAAGTCAGTTTTGACCTTCTTAACCTATTTGTTTGTTGGTTAGGCATTATTGCCCTGTTTCTTAATGATCTGGTATAAGTATAGCATATCTAAACCATACTGTCAATATAAACCCTCAACTTAATTACTTAGATACTCCTATTTATCAATGTATATAGCATTATCACCATTTTATTGTGGAAAGATATTGACACAAATAGCGTTTTGGTATAAGATCAGGATATGAAAGTAGAATACGATGAGCTAAAAATCAATCTTCAATCATTTGGCTTCAGCAAAAAAGAAGCTGGCGTATATATTGCCTTACTTGAGCTAGGAAAGGGGTCTGTAAGTAAAATATCCCTTAAAGCAGGGATAAATAGGACAACAGGCTACGATATTCTTAACTCCCTTGTGTCAAAAGGCGTAGTAAGTATTTCCGGTAAAGAGCCAAAGCAAGAATATGCAGCAGAATCACCAGGAGCTATTACTGCCTACCTTAAAAGAGTGGCCGAACAGACGGCACAGAATATAAAAAAATCAGAAGAGCTTCTTCCGGACTTTGATCTTCTCTATGCAAAAAAGAATCGTCCAAAAATTAGATTTTATGAGGGAACAGATGGCTTGAAGAATGTTTATGAAGATACGCTCACCAGCTCCGAATCAATTCGTGCATATGCAACAGTAGATGATATGCATAATGCTCTACCGAATTATTTTCCTGAATACTACAAACGTCGAGCAAACAAAAATATATCTATTAGGGCTATAGTGCCTCAAACTCCGACGGGACAAGAGCGACAATCTCACGACGTGGAAGAAAAAAGAGAAATCGCCTTTGTTCCATCTAATAAATATTATTTTTCTCCTGAAATAAATATTTACGATAATAAAGTCATGATTGCCTCTTGGCGTGAAAAACTTGGGATCATTATAGAAAGTGAAGAGATTGCAGATGCCATGAAAAAAATCTATGAATTAGCTTGGGCAGAATCAAAGAGGTTAGATTTAGAGAAAAAATCTGCGAATTAGTTACCAACTGACCCATCCTGGACTCCTCAGTCAGATCAGGAAAATGGAGAAATTAGATGTTCAAGCTTATCTAGAAAAGACGAAAGATTTTCTTGTTTAAACAAAAAAGATTTAACATTGGTTAATTTTTTCCTACAAAAAACAGACTCCGATTATAAAGCCTCCACATCGGCCTTGGTTGTGCGGGATGGGAGAATCGAACTCCCACCAACAGTTTGGAAAACTGTAGTTCTACCATTAAACTAATCCCGCGAACGGAATTACTATAGCAGACTGGCTGAAATTTGCTATACTCCGGCCATGACCTTATATACAGCTGTAGGCCGTGCCCTTGTAGGCTTCTTCGTCGGCCTTGCTTCCCTTGTCGTAAGTACGCCAACTCCCCGTCTCATACCCCCACCGAAAGCTATTGAAATCAACATTCCCCTAGATGCTGAATCCGAGCAAATAAGCCCATTTTCGCTTTTGCCGACAATCAATCCTGGAAAAAATCCTAATCAATCCAGATCAATAAAATTAGTTACTGCAAAAACTGCATCTGCACCCCAAAAGATTTCTGTCATCCCCGAAAACTCTCTTCAAACAAACTTTCAAAAAGTATTTCAGTATTCAATTTCTGCACCCGCTTCTTCTAGCCCGATCATTATTCCCTCCCCTTCGATTGTCGCCACCTCCACATATTCAACAACAACACCAACTCATCCGATAACACAGACTGCTGTTTCATCGACAATAGAAAATAATTCATCTCAGCAAATCAAACAAACAACTGATATCAAAGAGGCCGTTGTAAATATTTATTGTACGATCAAGCAAGGTAATACAATCAAAGCAATAACTGGAAGTGGAGTGCTTATTGACCCACATGGAATCATCCTCACAAACGCGCACGTAGGAGAATATCCCTTACTCCAAGATGCTGGATTAGTCCAAAATCTTAATTGCATTGCTCGGTCTGGATCTCCCGTCAATCAAAGTCGTAAAGTACATGTCATCTATATATCAAAAAATTGGATTAACCAAAACTATTCAAATATCGTGTCACCGAGTTTTACCGAAACAGGTGAAGGAGATATTGCACTGTTGACAATAGATCTCTCATCGGGAAATAATTCTTCCATAAAATATATTTCAACCAATTTTCGACCCTCTCTCTCAATAGGTGATTCAATATCTATTGCATCTTATCCGGCAAACATTCTTTCAACAAATGGAATTAGTACCCCCCTCATTGTAGTAAAAGAAAATCTTCAGATTGGTGATTTGTTTGATTTATCCTCAGGTGGATTTAGCGGTCAATTGATTGATTCAACAGATAGCCTTCAAGCGGCGCCTGGTTCATCTGGAGGCGCCATGATTGATGCGGGCGGCAACTTGATTGGGCTCATATCCCTCACAACGAGTGGAAATAGTCCTTTCGCCAAACATGTTCGAGCGCTTAGTATGGATCATGTAAATTCAGTCATTCTAAGGGACACTGGGTCTTCCCTGTCTTCATTTCTTGCGCAAAACCTAGATACAATTTCTCGACAATTCAATATGAATGACCGGACAAGTCTTGCAGGAAAGCTTATTTTCCGCTAATTTTTCCCGCTGCAATAGCAGCTAGCACATCTCCGTTATCATCCCCACTAACCTTATTTCTCTTTTTGTGACCACACAAAACACATTGATGCACCAAAACAAACCGATTAGTTCCTCCTTCGAGAGCAATAGGTTTCATTAATCCCCCACAACTAGCCGCTCTATCGCCCGGGTTAACATCCACATGTTTGCTCCATAGACATATAGGACAATGATTTGTATACCCATTGCCGACGACTACTGCTTTACACTTCTCACACACAAAATCTTCCTTGTTTCTTTTAAATTTTGAGGATGGCTGAGAGGTCATAAATTCAGAACAAATTGCACACAAATACTAGCCTTTATCAGACAATAATGGTCGGGGTGCCGGGATTCGAACCCGGAGTCACTTGATCCCAAGTCAAGCATGTTAGCCGTTACACCACACCCCGCTACTAGAAGAATATCTAGGGCCGTAGCTTAACATACATTTTCTAAGTACTCAATAAATATTTATATTTTTCATATGTATGACAGTTATCTTCTGGATATTACGCTCTATCTGCATAAACTCCTTTTTTTCGGCCACAGTAAAACCATAGGTAAAAAGCTGATAGGAATTCTTCTTTGTGGCGTGGTCCCCTTTCGTAACAGATGATACAACTGGTGAAGTGTATATATTCACCAAAATGCCATCTACAGAGAGATTCACACTATCTGAAATGTCCTTTTGCTGGAGATACATCCCAAACACACTCTTGACCTTATTTATTTTCTTTTTATCCAGATGATCCTCGGGTCGAATAGCACTCCCCGACCTTCGAACAATAGTTTTTACTTCGATGGCATGGGATGTTCCAGCTTTTTCAGCCACAATATCCAATTCACCTACTTTATTCTTGTAGTTCAACGCTATTATTCGGTAATCATGCAATTTTAAATATTTTTCCGCGACTCTTTCACCAAATTTACCTACTAATTTGTTTAGCCCCTTTGATTTTTTTTGAGTGATCATGTTTCATAAATAACATACACAAGCTAAATTTTCGGTAAAAAAAAGATAAAATTTGTTATACGTGTAACGTTAGTGAACGGTCATTTACTCATATTCAATATGTATCACGTGAAACTATACTTAGCTACCCTAAGGGTCACTATTTTTGATAGTCTTATAAGAATTAGGTATATAACTAGGCCTATGTTACACAATTCACGCTCTAAGCACACATTTTAACAGACAATATAAATATGTCTTTTATACACATATCCACTGAGTTATCCACAGTTTTGAATAAGACCACAAAATGCAAAATCCTCAATATAAATTTAGAAAATAACCTTATTTGTGCGGGTAGAGAGAATCGAACTCTCGTCTCGTCCTTGGCAAGGACGCATTCTACCACTAAACCATACCCGCATGTGCTTTCTAATTTTTTGCTAAAGCTTTAATAGCATATCAATCAAAAAGCTTGCTAACAAGTGCACCTGCCAGGATTCGAACCTGGAATAACGGTTCCGAAGACCGTTGTGATATCCATTTCACCACAAGTGCATTTAACGACCGAATGATACATTAAAAATGGCTAAAAATCAAAACATATACTAGAATGACCGTAATGAAGGCCACTTCTCCTAATACTGATGCTATACCTGAGTATGTTATCTCAGTAGTCAAAAACCTGCAGAACGCAGACTTTGAGGCCTATTTTGTTGGCGGGTGCGTGCGTGATCTTATTTTGGGCAGAGAACCTAAAGACTGGGATATTACCACTGACGCACTTCCTGAGGAAATCATCAAGCTTTTTGATAAAACTTTTTATGAAAACTCCTTCGGTACAGTTGGTGTTGTTTCAAAGATGCAAGACGGCACAGAACGTGTCGTAGAAGTCACTCCGTATCGTCTAGAGAGCGAATACAGCGACAACAGGCATCCAAACCAGGTACACTTCAGTAAAGACATAAAAGACGACTTGTTACGGAGGGATTTCACCATAAACGCCATTGCTCTTGATCCTATTAAAGGACAGATTATTGACCTTTATAAAGGCCAAGACGATATAGATGGAGGAATTGTGAGAGCGGTGGGGGACCCTAACCACAGATTTGAAGAAGACGGTCTCCGTATTCTTAGGGCGGTCCGTCTTGCGACGGAACTTGGTTTCATAATTAACCAAGAAACAGAAATGGCTATGTTGAGCCATATTAAAATTTTGGATCGAATTGCAAAGGAGAGGATTCGGGATGAGTTTATCAAAATGATTATGTCTGATAGTCCTATGGTAGGGATTGCCCTCTCTTTTCGCCTCGGTATTTTGAAATTTGTAATCCCTGAGCTTGAAGAGGGGGTAAACATGAAACAAAATCAAGCTCACTCTTACTCGGTGTTTGAACACCTCATTCGAAGTCTACAGCACGCCGCAGACAAAAAGTGGTCTCTCGAGTTGAGGTTGGCGGCCCTCTTACATGATATTGGCAAACCAGCAACAAACAGATTTTCACCTGAGAAAGGGGATGTTACTTTCTATGGTCATGAGGTAGTGGGGGCAAAAATGGCAAAAAAAGCTCTCGAGAAACTTCGGTTTCCACGAAAAGTAGTCGAAGACGTAGTGAAACTGATCCGCTGGCATATGTTTTTTTCAGATACAGAGCAAATATCGCTTTCAGCTGTACGCAGAATGGTTGTAAATGTTGGCCCAGAGCATATCTGGGACTTGATGAACCTTAGGATTTGCGACCGCGTGGGGACAGGTAGACCGAAAGAGAACCCGTATAGATTCAGAAAATACAAATCAATGGTGGAAGAAGCACTTCGTGATCCTATTTCGGTAGCAATGCTTAAGGTAAACGGTAAGAGCATTATGAAAAAGTTACACATGGAACCTGGCCCGAGAATTGGTTTTCTCTTAAACTCACTTCTCGACGAAGTTCTCGATGATCCAACACTAAACACAGAAGAAAGACTCAATGAAAGACTCCAGGATATAAATAAACTCTCTGACAAAGAATTAAAAGAAAAATCCGATGCTGGGAAAAAGGCAAAAGCAAAAGCTGAAGAGGGGGAAATCGAAACAATTCGACAAAAGTATCATATAAAATAGCCCTTTATATAGGGCTTATTCATGTTTCATGATTACCTCGGTAATCATGAAACATACTCAATAGGTCTCGCATAAACAAAGTAAAATTAAGTAACAAAAAGCCGCCTAACGCGGCCACATTGGCCACGGATCATAAAGAAGATCGAAATCCTCACTAAGATCCATGGCGAATGTAACAAATAGATAAATCGCGAAAGGCGGCTAAAACCGGGACTTAATAATGAACAATTGCATTGGGGATGGGGCGAGAGGGAAATATGGGAATCCAATCCCAAGTGTTGAGGTATCGCGAATGCGACCCATAGTAAAAATCGAGAATCGATTCTTAACTTCCTTCAAACTCGTCTCCAGGCTTGTTATTATTTTGTCTTATATTGTCTACCGTCTGTTAAAGAACATTGCTCCTTTGCTTCTGGACGCTCATCTGATTACTATAGTAAACTTTATTAAGGACAAGTAAAGGACAATATGCAATTATCTGTGGATAACTATTGTCTTTTACAAATTAATGTCTAATTCTATAGGGCAATGATCCGATCCATATATTTCATTGTGGATTTTCATTTCATTAATTTTCTTTTCTAGATCAGGACTTACAAAAAAATAATCAATTCTCCAACCTATATTCCTATCTCGAGCATAACTTTTCATATCCCACCAGGTGTACGCGTTTATAGTCGTTGGATTTAACTTTCTAAATACATCTATAAATCCTTTCGAGATGACTTTATCAACCCACGCACGCTCGACGGGAAGAAACCCGACGCGATCCTTATTTTCTTTCGGACGAGCAATATCAATTTCTGTATGTGCAACATTCACATCCCCGCAAAAAATAATAGATAGACCCTTTTTTTTCAATTTTTCTACATATTTAAGAAAAGCTTCGTAGTATGCGAGTTTATAGGTCAGACGTTCCGGGGCACCGCCACCGTTAGGAAAATAACAATTTATAAGAACAAATTTATTGAAGAAAACGGCTAAAAAACGACCTTCTTGATCAAGTTCAGGGATTCCGAGAGCATATTCAATTTTTTCTGGCTTCACCTTTGTATATATAGCGACACCACTATAACCCTTGCGTGTGCGAGCATAATCAAAATATGAAGTGTAGCCGGGAGGTGAGAGCAAATCGCTCGTAAGCTGGTCGGGATGAGCCTTGGTCTCTTGTAGACAGAAAATATCGGGATTTTCCGCTAGCATCCACTCAAAGCTACCTTTCTTGCTCCATGCACGAATACCATTTACGTTCCAACATATAATTTTCATAATTAAATTATATGTTATTTTTTATGAGGAAGTTACTTGATTATTCACAGAAATAAGGTATTATTTTTTTCGGGTTCGTTCTTTACCACTTGCGGTTTTGAGTGATCCTGATAGTCCAACTAGAAAATCAACCCCAAAATAGAAATTAATACAGTCCATGACCGGTAGTAAAATTAAAGTCCAACACCATGGCGTCCTTGGATTTGACGCTCAATACAGACATCGAATCGCGGCGCCGGGAAGTCCTGCCCATGCTCGTGGTGTCGCCGACGGTATTCTCCGTAAAAACCAACAGCACGTCACCTATCTCCGTGACAATCTCTTAGCCACTGTCCGACCCGGACAAGTCGTGGTCGAAGTGATTCGTCCCACAAGCAAATTCATGAGGGAGCTTTCCGACCTACTGGCAGCTCACTCCTATGAAATTGGCCTGGAGCTAAATTGCGCAGTCCGCATCTGCAATGGAGAGTGCGCAGAATGCCAAGACGGTCGTAAGTTGGCCGCAGGCATGAACATCTTTGCACTTGAGAACCAAGCTATAGGTCTATGCTCGAGCCTTCAGCGCAAGATCCACAAAGATGCCGAGGACCCCCGCAAGCACAGGTAGGCTTCCGTTCAGGAAAAACAAATAATCAGTCCACCCAAACCCCACCAATTAGACCGGGCCCGTGTGCGCACCTTTTGCGCACACG
>JAYTSY010000008.1:0-10124 GCA_043745355.1 bacterium | reverse complement strand
TGATGATGAAATAGCAAAGATATCTGCTGAGCCAGCTATACCGTAGACACCAAGTCTCGCAGCAGGTGTCGTTGTTCCGATGCCGACGTTTCCAGTCGTGTAATAAATATCGGATCCAGATGTCGTCCATTGACTGGAAGTTTTTGCTTCCCACGCTGTGGTACTCGCCGTCAGCGGAATATTGTAGCCAGGTGTGAGTGAGAATATTCCAGTTGATGTTGCGTATGAGAGACCTGTTGCGGAACTTGAGAGAGCGGTGCGAGCTCGAGTGTCGAGATAGTAGAGATTTCCATTTTCAGGAACGACAGAGGTGTCGAGAGTTTGGAATGTTTTGTCACCACGGAAATATGTGGCAGTTGTTGATGCTGCGATTGCGCTTTGTTTCGAGTTGAATATTGACCAATCTGTAGATGAAAGATAGCCGTTTGAGGTACTCGATGCTAGTGAGAGAGAGATGACGTTGTTTGCAATTGAAAGAGGTGAAGAAGCGGAGGTGATCCTGTTGGTGAATGCTGTTTGGAAATCGGTGGTCGAAGCAGTGAGTGGAATATTGTAACCCGATGTGAGTGAGAATACTCCGGTTGATGTTGCGTACGAGAGGCCTGTTGCGGAAGATGAGAATACATTGCGAGTAGTTGATGTAGAGAATGAAGTGATACCTGTGAGACGCGACCCATCCCCGTAGTATGCAAGCGCAGTGACATTGCCAGCCACAGAAAGATTGCCCAAATCTGAAGTAGTAGCATTCACCGTCCCAAACGATGCAAGCCCCCCAAGCGTTGCGAGATTTGGAAGTGATGTTGTGGCAGAAAGAATCGAATTTACTCGAGCATTTGTGAAATATAAATTTATAACCCCTTCAGATAGTTGATCTGTGCTCGTTGCTGCGGACGAAAGGCTTTGCCATATAGGTGAAGTCCCTGTGCCAGTTGAAACCAACACTTGACCAGATGACCCAGAAAGACCACGTAGAGATAACGTTGTCGCATCAAGCGAAGTAAGTCCGGTGATAGTTCCACCCGTAATTGAAACCGCAGCTGGATTATAATTGCTCGGCGGAATAGACGCGGAAACATTTGAAATTATATTTCCCAAACTCGAAACATCAATTCCCCCTCCACTATAATTATTATTCGCATAATTATTTGCGTAACTATTATTTACATAATTGTTATTGATTACTGTTGTAGAAGGACGCGTCTCCAAAAGCGAAAGTCTATTTGAAATACCTGAAATGAGTGAGTAAATTCCCGTAACATCAGCTGCTGCCAGAACTTGAGAAATAACTTGTTGCCTGACAGTTACTGGCGCAGATGTAGGCGCAGTTACCGACGAAATATAAGTTGTTGTATTAGTTATCGTAGGGTTTTTCGGAACCGCAATTTTCGGTGTGAAAGCAGGAGTAAAGAAACTCGCTATTTTACCGATGATACTGCCCCACAATGTTTTGAGGAAATCGCTTGCTCCAACTGCAGCAAGCGATGTTGAATTTTTTGCAGTGATTGAAAGATTTTTTGTTGGAGAAATGACTTGAGACGGAAAATCATTTGTAAGTTTTGAAAACGGGCTAACAATATCTCGATTAATGTCATCTCTAATGCCAAATATGGCATGCCCTGCGTGTGCAGCAGGAAGTTGCATCGTGTCACCTATTTGACTAAAAACTGGAACAAGAGATGGGAGTCGCGGGATAGAAGAAATGTCAAACTCGAGAATCGAATCTACAGGATTTGCACGAACAGAAATAGGGCTCAGTATATAGATTATTACAGCAAAAAATACACTTACAAGAAGTAATCTCTGGGTTTTCATATTTCCCTTAAATTATATCATGAAGCCATCTCAAATACGTTGAAAAATATAGCCACTTATCCCCATGCAGAGTCCTAAGACAGAGGCTAACCAATAATACTTAGTAATGTATCTTTTGCTGTTGCAGGATTGACTGATCCTTTTGTCTCTTTCATTATCTGTCCGATAAAAAATTGAAGTGCGGCCTGCTTTCCTGCTTTGTAGTCTGCAACAACTGTCGGGTTTGCAGCGAGAAGAGTATTAATAAGACTTTTAAGGGCCTCCGGATCGTTCTTTTGGATCATGTCGTGAGCTTCAGCGATTTGTCGTGGCGATTTTCCCATTTCGGTTCCCTCCCACATGCGCACGAGAATGTCTTTGGCAGCTCGGGATGACAATTCTGATGCAGAGATCATTGAAATAAGTTCAGCAAAATACTCTGGCGAGATTTTCACTGCCCATTCATTTTGTTTTTTCATTAAACCAGCAATATCAGAAGTAATATAGTTCACAGCGAGCTTCTGTGCGGCCGGATCTTTAATCAAAGATTCCGCATTATCGAAAAAAGCTCGCAATGTTTCATCTTGCACAAACATTTCAGCGTCCTCGTCTTTCATTCCGAAATCTTTCTTGTATCTTGCTCTCTTTTCCCATGGTAATTCAGGCAGGCTATTTTTAATGAGCGTCTGTGTAAATTCAGGCACTTCAGATATGAAAACTTTTGGCAAATCGGGGTCCGGGAAATATCTATAATCATTTGAGTCTTCTTTGATACGTTGAGAGAAGGTCTTACCTGTTGATTCATCGAATCCGCGTGTTTCCTGAACGATTGTGCCGCCCGATTCAATCACGTCGATATGACGTTTTGTCTCGAATTCAATGGCACGCTCGACTGATTTGAATGAGTTGAGATTCTTCACTTCTACTTTAGTGCCGAATTTTTTTGCATCACCTGTTGTATCTGTCGAAACGGAAATGTTTGCTTCGACGCGCATCTCTCCTTTTTCCATATTAGCGTCCCCTGCCCCGAGATATCGCAATAGGAGCTGGAGTTCACGCGCAAAATTCCCTGCTGTTTTTGCATCATGAATAACTGGTTCTGTGACAAGTTCCATAAGTGGAACGCTCGATCGATTGAAATCAACGAGGGAAAAATCTCCCTGATCGTGGAGCGAGCTCGCGGTATCTTCCTCGAGGTGTATTCGTGTTAGTTCTACGCCACCTATTTTTCCACCTCGAACAAGTGGATAAGCATACTGACTAAGCTGATAACTTTTTGGAATGTCAGGATAAAAATAATTCTTTCGGTCCCATTCGGTAAAATCAGCTATTGTTCCCCCCGCTGCAGTTCCCATGCGGATCACTTGTCGGACGGCTTCTTTATTTATGGTCGGCAACGTTCCGGGGTGCCCCATACATATTGCACACACATTATGATTTGGGCGAGATTCATCCGGATCGTTCCTGCAAGAGCAGAACATTTTTGATCGAGTTTTGAGCTCGGCGTGGATTTCGAGACCAACAGTCGTGATATATTTTGGAGTGGAGGTTTCCGTCATACGGCTACTACTTTACCTTAATTCAAAAGCTTTACCAAATCATTGGAAAGTCGCTTCATGGCGTCGAGATCGTAAATAGAAACGGTGAATACCTTCTTGTCTTTCCACGACTCGATACGCCCAGCAAGCGCCGCCGCCTCTCCAGGTTGCATGAGATCGGTCTTTGTCAAAATAATTATTTCAGTTTTTTGAGATAAATGTGGGTCGAATGCATCGAGTTCATTTCGGACAGTGTTGTATGTTTTTTCAATTTCCTCGACCGGATCAAATTGCGCAATTTTTCCGTCTGCAGCGGCCTCATCAGTTGGGATAGCAATTTCAAGTGAAATGCAATGAAGTAATACTTTTGTGCGTCGAATATGTCGAAGGAATTTGTGACCAAGTCCCTTGCCTTCTGACGCACCTTCGATCAATCCCGGAATGTCGGCCAAAATATGTCCATATAAATCACCGAGATTTGGCTCGAGTGTCGTAAATTGATATGCGCCTACTTTTGCATCAGCACGTGTGAGTGCATTGAGGAGAGATGACTTGCCAGCATTTGGAAGTCCGATAAGACCTGCGCTCGCAATGATTTCTACCTCTATATCAAATTGTGCATCTTCCCCAGGTTTTCCTTTTGTTGATTCCTGAGGAGCAACGTTAGTCGAAGCTTTAAAATGCTCATTACCGAGACCACCACGGCCACCTTTCAGAAGTAAAATATCTTGGCCTGGGTTTTCTACTCGAAATATGTCGCCTGTTTTTTTATTAGTCAAAATACTTCCAACCGGTAGTTCTATATATAGGTCTTCACCGTTTTTACCCCACTTACTTTGGTTCTGACCCTCTGCGCCGTCCTCTGCAATAAATTCTGTCTTATGACGATATCTCGCGAGGAGCCATGAATCTCGCACACCTCGAGCATAAATATCGCCACCTTGTCCGCCGTTTCCTCCAGCGGGTCCGCCAAACTCTTTGTATTTTTCGTGTAACCACCGAACAACACCGTCGCCTCCACGACCGGCCTTCATATAGAGACTTAGTTCATCGATAAATGCCATAAGGATATGACTATAGCACAGCGAGGGCTTTTTCCACCATCTGGAGGATACCTACTTTTGATGTTGCAACGGCAAGGAAACATGAGTTGTGACAGAAGTATGCGTCCGATACGCCTGAGATTTTGGCGAGGTCAGCTCCCATCTTGCCTGCCCACGCCTTTGGGAAATAGATTCGAGATTCAAATTGCCCTGGTGCGTCACTTTTGCGAACAGTTTTTGCTGCCCAGTTACCCTTCGTACGGGCGTCTGGATAAACTACAATCAATGGCTCGGGAAATTCAGAAAAATCAAAACCGAAATATTTGTCGAGGACAATGACACGTTTGTCTTTCGCTTTTTTGACTAATGCGGTAGCTTTTTTTAGAGCAACTTCTTTATATTTTCCTTTTTGAATTATTCCTTCAACGAGGTCCGTTGCGAGTGGAAGTAATTTTTTAAATACTGGATCGAACGCTCCGATCTTTCCTGTTTTTTGATATACATCTTTCCCTTCATCACATTTCATATAGATATAGTCTTCGATTGTAAGAGGCGAAACTTTTTCAAATTTTTGAATATAGAGAGAAACCCCGTTATCTCCTGCGTCAATCGGCGTGCATAATTTTCGATCAACATAATCAGCGACCGATTGTGATCCTGATAATTTCTTGCCGTATTTTTTCCACACCAGTCCAAAAGTCGCATAGGGAATGCCAGGTAATCCATCTGCGTTTTGGCGCGCGCCGGCGCCACCTGTTTGGTGATGGTCGAAACGGTTTTTCGCCGGCGCATAGATGCGTCCAATATCAAGAACAAAATCAGCATCTTTCCATGCGGATTCATTGAATACCTGGGTGCGAATCAATTTTACCTTTTCTGACGATGCCGTTTTTTTGAGCATCAACATAATGGTCGCGGTTGCGAACAAATCATCTGGATGAAAGTTGGCGCCGTGAGTGACGATTGTCTTCATATCATTATGCTTTTTTACCTTCCTCCAATTTTGTCTCGGATTGATAAACTCGTACCAAAGCGAACAACAAACTCAAAATAAGTGGACCAAGAAGTACTCCTTCTGGACCAAACAAACTGAGCGCGCCGAGAATTGAAAATAAAATGAGAAGCGGATGCACCTGCACACCTCGTGCAAAAATGTATGGTGCAACAAAATTATCTACAGATGCAACTACAAAAATACTGTACAGAAATTGTCCGAGCCATGCATACCCAGAATGCGCAGCCAGCAAATAAATCGATGCTGGAATCCAGACGAGAGCTGTCCCAACACCCGGTACGAGGGAGGCAACTGCAGCTGCTGTTCCCCACAATGTCGGATTCGGTACGCCGAAAATCCAAAACCCAATACCGGCAATGGCTCCTTGAATAATAGCAATAATGAATGAGCCCAGAACTACAGAATTAATTCCAGACTTCATTGTCTGAATGATTTTCTCGTCTTCGCCTCGTGGAAGCGGAGAAAGCACTTGAAGTTGTGCCCGAAATTTCTCCCCATCTCGCAAGAAGTAGAAAAGAGCAACAAGTGCAAGTGCAAGCTTCACGACAAAATTGACTGTGCCTGAGAAAAATCCACCTAATCTGTCGACGACAAATCCTGAAACTGTGGTCGCGACAGCTGTGAGATTGATTTTTGTGCCTGGCACAATCTTATTTGCATATCCTTGCATAGTATTACTCAGATCCGAGACCCACGATCCTCCAGAAGAACTGAGTGACGTGTATATCCCCTGTGCTTCCTGAAATATTTGCACGCCAATAAATGTCAGTGGCAACATGATGACGATAAGGAAAAATAGCAACGTTAAAAGGGCGGCGAGGTTTTCCGAGCCGCCGATCATTCGTCTGATCCATGTGTACACGGGCAAAAGCACCACCGTCATCATGACAGAAAGTGCAATCGTTGTAAGAAAAGGCCAAAAAATGAGTAATGCTAATAATGCGATACCGCCAAGGATCGCAAAGAAAAAAAGTGGCTGTAATTTATGCAGATTTATCATGTCCCCTATTATAGCCTATTTGATATCCCTATAACACTGGCTCAAAATGCTTGTTTCTCTGAACTAACATTTCTGCCGACGTCCTATCATACCCATGCACAAAGATCGCAATTGATGTCCCTATCAAAATAAGATGAGGCCATACCGCTTCACCAAAGAAGTTGAGTGAGAGAACAAGGAAACAAAGGAAAAATAATGATACGAATCGTAATTCAAATCCGATGATGAAACAGAGCCCGATCACAATCTCGATGATCATCGCTCCGAGCACAAGGAATACGGGATCAAACGGGAAATATTGAACGAGATGAAACTTATTGACTGTCTCAAGTGCTAAGTCACCATAAATAAACTTTGCGTAGATTGATGCGTAGACAAGTGAGATACCGAAACATACGCGGACAATCGTAAACTTATATATGTGAAGAGCGCTGTGCGCCATTCTGCCGAAAAAATGTGGCATCCAAATTTTTGAGTGGATAGCGTACGCTCCACCAAAAATGACAAGGGTGAACGCTTCACCCGCATATGTTAAATAATTGAGCATGTAATGACCATATTGTCCGACCAACACGAGATAAATAGAAAGTCCGATCATTGCCCCAACCCGCGGTAAGATACCGAGAAGCAACATGAGGCCAGACACAATGAACACATAGCTCATGAGATGCGCAGCTATGCCGAAGACCGCTTCAAGTGCTAACTCAATGCCAAATGCTGCGTTATAAAATCCACTCGCGCAAAGTGCCACGCCCAACGTAATCTGAGCAATATACGGCGCATAGTGCTTGATGCGACGAAGTATTGGATCGAGTACCCTCTCGACCGGCTTGCTGATTGAGAAAAAAAATATCCCAAGTACCACAACGATTGCCAATAATCCCCACTGAATAAATTGCCAAAAATGATCCTTGACTGCCATAACGTAATCAGGTCGTGGCGCATGAATGGCAAACGCCACTTCATCATGATTGAGCACATACACTTCGTGTGCAGATGCTGGGATAGCACTCAAAACTAAAAAGAGAACATAAAAAGAGAAAAATAACTTCTTCACGTCTTTAGTATAGCAAAATAAAACTCCCGTGCTGCTCTGTAGAAAAGCCAATTTTATTTTTTGGTTTTTCCTTTTCTGTAGTAAGGGCATCTATAGCATCAAAAACTTCTTTAAAGTTTGACTTATTTTCCTTATCCATTTCATCTACTTTTTCCTTGAGATCCTTATAAGCATCGAGCATGTGACGCAGTTTAGTAAAGATGCGAATAATTTGAATGTTTACGGAAATGGCTCGGTCGCTATTCAAAACACTGGAGAGCATTGCAATGCCCTGCTCTGTGAATGCTAAAGGTGGTTTTCTGAGGCTCTGTTTAAGGTTTAAATTGGATATCGCAATCTGCGATATCCAATCTTGCATTTCACACTACATCTTCCCCGCCGAGAGTTTCTGATGCTCTTCAGTATTTAGCATACCGCATTTCTTATATTTCTTACCTGAGCCACAAGGACATGGATCATTCCGCTCGGGCTCATCTCCCGCTTTTGTAAATGTTACATTGCCCATCGCAACTCCATTTTGCATTGCGGAAATATTTCCTGCTGCATCTGGACGAAGTTCAATTGTCTGAATATTTTTTCCAAGTCCGATACTGCCTGTCATGTTTTGAAGCGTGCGAACAATTTCAGCATCAATTGCCAATTCCATTTGCTTAAAGAGAATCAAGCCTTCACGCTTGTATTCGACGAGTGGGTCACGCTGGCCATATGCACGCAAGTTTACACTCGATCGGAGATAGTCCATCATTTCGAGATGATCTACCCAGAAGAGGTCAATTGTCTGTAAGATAACTCCTTTTGCGTTTGCCAAAAATTCGAAATCGCCTTGCATACTCGATGCCTGAAACTCTTCTCTCTTTTTCTGTATGACATTTCGGTCTTCTTCGGTTGCTCCGGGCAGAATTTCATTCAATACACTTTCGACAACCGCAGGATCACCGAGCAAAATTTTGCGTCGCCTCTCATAAATCTTTTTTCGTTGTTGATTGAGAACGTCGTCATATTCGAGCACATGTTTTCGCGAATCAAAATGAAAACCCTCAATTTTGGTCTGCGCATTTTCGAGAGCACGACTAACGATACCGTTTTGAATTGGCTCGTCTTCTGGAATTTTAAATCGTCCCATTACCCGTTTCAAACTATCTACTGCAAAGATACGCATGAGATTGTCTTCGAGAGACACATAGAACTGGGTCTCTCCAGGATCTCCTTGTCGTCCTGATCGTCCACGCAACTGATTGTCGATACGGCGCGCCTCGTGGCGTTCGGTACCGATGACATAGAGGCCACCTATCGATTTAACAGCGTCATATAATGTATCCCCACCAGGCGCGCCGCCAAGCTTGATATCCACACCTCGCCCCGCCATGTTCGTGGCAATAGTCACCGCGCCCTGCTTACCTGCCTGCGCCACGATCTCGCCTTCTCTTTCTGCAAATTCTGGCTTTGCATTGAGTAGTGTGTGTGGAATTCCCTCTCGCTTCAAAAAATCTGCAAGCATTTGATTCTTCTCGATCGAAACAGTACCTATCAAAACTGGCTGGCCTTTTTTGTGCAATTCTTTGACAGTTCGCGCAATGGCCATGAACTTCCCTTTCTCTGTTTGAAAAATAAGATCAGTTTTATCCGCACGCAATAGTGGTCGATGAGTAGGAACTTCAATAACATCGAGACCGTATACTTTCAAAAACTCTTCAGATGAAGTCATCGCAGTTCCTGTCATGCCAGAAAGTTTCGGATAAAGTCTGAAATAGTTTTGGAATGTGATTGATGCGTAGGCGCGTGACTCTTGCTGGATTTTAACATTTTCCTTTGCTTCAATCGCCTGATGCAGACCCTCTGACCAACGTCGGCCAGGCTGAAGCCGCCCTGTCGATGGATCGACGATCATGACTTCATTGTCTTTGACGATATACTCAACGTCTTTGACATATAAAGCTTTGGCTCGCACTGCGGTTTCGAGATGATGAACGAGTTTCACTCCCCCTTCAGCATAAATATTTTCAATGCCCAGCAATTTCTCAGCTTTTGTCATGCCGTCTTGAGTGAGACTGATTGTGCGCAGTTTTTCGTCTACCTCATAATCAACCTCTTTCTCTAGCTTCTTGGCAATATCAGCAAATTTTGTATACAAACTTTCAGCATCAGATACGGGCATCGAAATGATAAGAGGCGTGCGAGACTCATCAATAAGAATCGAGTCCACTTCATCAACAATAGCAAAATTGAAATCACGCTGACGAATACCTGCTGGCTGATGCTCAATATTGTCTCTCAAATAATCAAAACCGAATTCATTGTTTGTTCCATAGGTGATATCCGCCGCATAACTTTCCTTTCTATTGCACGGGCGTAGAAAATCGTAAATAACTTTGAATGACCCAATTTCTGACTCTTCTTTTTCTTCTTCTTTTGGAACAGCAGAAGGATCATATATATATGACTTGTCGTGATTCACAACACCTACAGTGAGGCCGAGCGCGTGATAGATCTCTCCCATCCAGACTGCGTCACGTCGTGAGAGATAGTCGTTGACGGTCACAATATGTACACCCTTGTTCTCAACACCATTTAGGTATGCTGCGAGTGTTGCCATCAATGTCTTTCCTTCTCCCGTTTTCATTTCTGCAATCTTTCCTTCATGCAAAATCATTCCCCCAACGAGCTGAACATCATAGTGACG
>JAYTSY010000007.1:0-10256 GCA_043745355.1 bacterium | reverse complement strand
CACCCGCCGATTTAATGTCAAGCGCTGAAAAAACCCTCAAAATATGGTTAAATAAGGGCATGAATACCCACCATAAATTCGAGCGCACATTAATTATTCTAAAACCCGACGCAATTCAACGAAGCCTTATTGGAGAGATAATAAATAGATATGAGCGTATTGGCCTCAAATTGGTTGGATTAAAATTAATGGTACCTACAGAAGAAATGGTAGAACAACATTACACACTCGATCCGGAGTGGAGACGCATCACAGGCGAGAAAACAATAAAAGGATATTTGGACAAAGGGCTTACTCCTCCTATAACAGATCCAATGGAGGTGACAGCAAGGCTTTTAATGCGCCTTAAAAAGTACATGACAGCAGGACCAGTCATTGCTATGGTCTGGCAAGGAGCGCATGCCGTTGAAATTGTGCGCAAGCTGACTGGGGGCACCGAACCATTGAAGTCGCCTGTTGGAACTATTCGAGGGGATTACGTGCTGGACTCATATGAGATGACTGATTTGGATAATCGATCTATACGCAACCTCATTCATGCGTCAGGGTCTGTAAAGGAAGCTCAAGATGAGATCTCTCATTGGTTTAAGCCTGAAGAATTGCTGGATTACAAGCTCATCCAAGAGCAAATCATATACGCACCAAATATTGAGGGGGTTTTCGAGGTGTAACGCAGAATATTGTATTTAAATAAATTTGGAGTATTATCGAACTCAGAAAGGAGGGCACAACCATGTCTTCAAAATTAGCATTCAATAGGCTTTGTGATATACCCCAGATCACTCTCGATCATTTTCGTGATAAAAAAACATGCATCAAAAGAGCTCTTTTTATAACGAAAGAAATAGAGGTGTCAGTCACTACGTCTGATCTGGAAGAAAGACGTAGGGAGGGCGCAAAACATGTGACGCTCGCTCTGATTGATAGTGTTCATCTCAGTAATCGGGATCAACGCGTCTCTTTGCGCGTGTTCGAAAGAGTCATGGTACCCAGAGATTTCCATCCCGGAGAAAACGTTCGCCGCTCCGCATTCTCGATTGATTTCCACGCCGTCAAAATTCACCCTACTTCTTCCACAGAAGTGTGGGAAATAGGGAAGGGATATTGGGTACAGGAATCAGTCGTGGCGCAATGGGATTCGCAGATTGAAAACATTGACTCCGGTTTTGATCAGCCAGAACCAGGCTATTGGTTCGACATGTTTTCCTTCAGTAGAGAACTTGAAACTGCAGTTTTGGTGAAAGGCCACTGGCAGTATGAATGGCATCCTCGGGGCAATTACTCGAAACGACCTGGGTGAATCGTGTTTTACAAAGCGAAAGGCCGCGAGCAAGCTCGCGGCCTTTTCAATCTTTGATTCATGAAGAAAAATTCATCAAACCCGCATTGGAAATACAAAATGACTTGCTGTAAAGATTGCGCACGAAATTGAAAGTAGGATAATGATATTAGGGTTATGGGTTTATTAGCTTAGATTATTTTCAATTCAGGGAGGCCGCAGTAACGTCTAGCTTTTAGCTTGCCGTTCAGGCCACCCACCTAGATTACACTAGGTCTAATACTCTCTTAGCCCCAACAAAAACACTCTGCCGTCAATGGCAGGGTGTTTTCGTTTATTTGATACAATATCAACATGAGTCTTCGAGCGCGATTTGTTCTAGTAGTGATGGCAACAGTAGCGATCTTTGTCATTGATATGATCGCGGTGAGATTGTATCTCTACTGGTCATATAGCTGGTTCGATTCATTCATGCATGGAATCTCGGGCATTGTAGCGGGGTATGCGGCACTTTCAGGATGCGCATTGTTCGTGAGACGTGCACAGGGAGGAATGCCTTATGTGCCACGTTGGTGGCAAGCGATTCTCGGCGCCCTCATTATTGGTATCATATGGGAGGGCGCCGAGCTCTTGATGCACGTGTCGCATCTATCGCCGACATTTCTCGGAGATACTATTTCGGACCTTTGTTTTGATATTACTGGAGGCCTTATTTCTTATATATTATGGATTATTTAACACTGAAGTTTTGCGGGGGAGTTGGATCGGTAACTGGCGCTAATTTTCTTTTGGAAGGACCAAAAACAAAAATTTTGGTTGATTGCGGTATCGAACAGGGAACAGCGGAAGCTGATGCGTCTAACCATGCAGCGTTTGTCTATGATCCAAAGCAAATAGACATACTGCTCGTAACTCACGCGCACATGGACCACATTGGTCGTATTCCAAAACTTGTGCGAGATGGATTCCGTGGAATCATCTACTCGACACCTCCGACCCAGGCGCTTGCAGTGCCCATGTTAGAGGATGCCTTGAAGTTGACGACGATGGATGCAGAGGCAAAAAAGATCAAACCTCTTTTTGAAGAAGCTGATGTAAAGACTGCGTTGTCGTTGTGGAGATCGATTCCGTATCATGTTTCCACAGAGATAGCAGACGGATTCAATGTTGTCCTCAAAGACGCGGGGCATGTGTTGGGTTCAACTATGTATGAGGTTACGTATACTGCACCGTCTGGTGTTATTGATAAAAAAGGTTTGCCCTACAAGCGTACTGTTGTATTTACGGGAGATTTGGGCAATAGTCCGACGCCCTTACTCCGAGATACTGAAAATATTACTGACACAGATTATTTGATTATGGAAAGTGTTTACGGAGATCGTAATCATGAGGATAGGGAACATCGATTGGAGAAACTACAGAAAGCGATCAGTGATAACACTGCTCGTGGCGGCACGCTTCTCGTCCCGTGTTTTGCGCTGGAGAAAACTCAGGAACTCTTGTTTGAAATTCACAAACTGTTTGAGGAAAAGAAATTGGACCGTGTGCCAGTATATCTGGACTCACCACTCGCCAACCGCCTGACTGATATTTACGAAAAATTTAACACAAACTTTAATGATGTTGCTGAAGGAGAAATTCATAATCATCAAGACCTATTTGATTTTCCAGGACTTCAAATCGTCGCTGATGCCGCGGCATCGAAGGCGATCAAATATGCGCCGTCACCCAAAATCATCATGGCAGGTTCCGGTATGTCTACAGGAGGACGCATTCAGCATCATGAATTGAACTCGTTGCCAGATCCAAAGACCACATTGCTCCTCATAGGATATCAGGCGGTAGGAACTCTCGGCAGAAAGATACAAGACGGTTTAAAAGAAGTAGAGATTTATGGTCAGAAAGTAAAAGTGCGAGCATCCGTCGAACACATTGACGGTTATTCGTCACACAAAGATTCTGATCATCTCATTGAATTTGTTTCTCATATGGAAAAGAGTGTGCGAAAAGTATTTGTTGTCATGGGCGAAACAAAGTCATCACTGTTTCTCGTTCAACGATTACGCGATTATCTCGGAGTGAATGCGGCGCACCCTACCGAAGGAGATGTTGTTGTACTTGAATAATTTAATATGTATGAATAAGCATGTTGAGATAACGGAGGAGGTAGAGGGATATATTGATGGACTATTGGTCGGGGGAGAGCGAGTCGACATAGAAGATGTGCGTGCAGAAACTCTCGCAATACCTCACAGTAATATGCAAACTCGTATGAGTCAGATGCGGTTTGTAGCAGGAATAATGAAAGCAATTAATGCGCGCCGCGTCATAGAAATCGGCACACTCCGCGGATACGGTGCGGCGCGCATGGCACAAGCACTTCCTGAAGGTGGCAAGCTTATCGTCCTCGAAAAAGATCCTCGTTATGTCGATGAATTAAATGAGAGATGGTCTTCCCTCGGGCTCGCTCAAAAAATAGAATTACGCACAACACGAGCGTCGGAGGGTCTTGACGCATTGCTAGCCGAAAATTTAGAAAAATTTGATCTTATATTTATTGATGCAGATAAGGAAAATTACAAAACATACGTTGAAAAAAGTATGGAACTCCTGCGCGAAAGGGGAGTGATCCTTGTCGACAATACGCTATGGGGTGGCAAAGTCGCTCACC
Source organism: bacterium (assembly GCA_043745355.1). Taxonomy (GTDB): domain Bacteria; phylum Patescibacteriota; class Minisyncoccia; order Phycocordibacterales; family CAIZLB01; genus JBDKLC01. The sequence goes on along the minus strand of JAYTSY010000007.1, from coordinate 6,306 downwards.
TTGCCGAGGATAATGGAACAATACATGTGCAAGAATTCAACACATGGGTTTTTGAAATGTATAAAGATTCTGCATCAATTATCCCAGCATGGGATGGCATGACTATGATTGTTAAAAGTTAGATATGTTATAATGGGAAAATAAAATACAGAAATGAAATTAAACCTCCACGAAAATTCAAAACATAATCATCTTGCATACAAGATCGGGGTATCTGGTGCTGCAGACGTGAGCTTCCTCGGACCACAAGCACTCGAAATGGCAAAAGAGCTCGGGCGAGAGTTGGCACGACAAAATGTTGTCATGGTCTCAGGCGCCACTACAGGTTTTCCATATTGGGCAGCAGTAGGATGCAAGGAGGAGAGGGGAGTTTCTATTGGTTTTTCTCCTGCAGAAAGTGCAAAAGAGCATCTCAACGTTTACAAACTCCCGCTTGATTACATGGATCTTATTATTTATACAGGATTCGGATATGATGGGAGAGATTTGCTTTTTACTCGGTCAACAGATGGAATCATTATCGGTCCAGGACGCATCGGTACCATCCATGAATTCACCATTTGCTATGAAGACGGCAAGCCGATAGGTATCCTCGAAGGACAGGGGTTATGGAATACAGACGAAGTAATTAAGATGATTATGGAAAAGAGTCATAGGGTGAATCCCAAGGTAATTTTCGATACGGACCCTAGACGATTGGTAGAGCGGGTGAAAAAAATGATTGATGAAGACAAAAAACTTCTTCGCTACTATGAAAATGGACAGACTGCTGTTGACTCAGCACCTCCTCTAAGAAGCGATCGAATACTTTAAGCTGGCAAGGCATTTTCAAGGGCGACAATGCGTCCTTCATGTCCTCGGTATAGACTAACAAGAGCGTCTACTCGTCTATTTGTATTTTTAATGTCACTACGGATTTCCCGGATGTCTGATGTTATAGAAGTAATATCGCTTTTAATATTAAACAACGACTGATTCGTATCTTTTTTGAAATCAAGCATTTCATCGCGAAATTCATTAAATATCCGCGCTTGCTCGGTAAAACCTCTTTGCACCATACGAGCAAATTCCTCGAGAAATTGATCCTGTTTAGCAAACCGCTCATCCATGACCTTTGTCACTTGAGCTACCACGGTTGCAATTATATGAGCCGTGATGGTTTGGCCCATTGCGGTAATGGTTTGGTTTATCGTGGCAATATCATTTTTTGTAGCGTATTCCTCAGTCATTCCAAAAAGTATACACTATCAACATTAAATTTCGATAAAGAAATCATCAAAAAAGACCTCATATCCTGAGGTCTTTTTTGAGCTTATCCACAATATTATTTTTTAGATAACCTGTTTTACGAGTCTCTCGAAAACTGCTGGTGAAGTATCTGCGAGATCTGAGAGAATCTTTCGGTCGATTTCGATATTCTTCTTCTTGAGAGCACCAATGAATTTGCTATATGTTGATCCGAGAGGGCGGAGCGCGGCGTTGATGCGGACATTCCACAGACGCCTGAAATCACCTTTCTTGTCTCGTCGGTGTGCGAAAGCGGCTGCATACGAATGAACGAGCTGTTCATAAGCTAGTCGCTCTTTGTTCTTGCGACCGTTACGGAAGCCCTTTGCGGCCTTTAGTATATTTCGTCGTGTCTTTGCGGCGTGTACGCCTTTTTTAACTCGTGCCATGTTAGTAGAAAATTAGAAGATAGAAAGCGATTAAATAGATGAATTGTTAAGGAAACGTGCCTTGTCCTTATTTGTCATATGGAGTGCAACCGTTCGTCCTTTAGCAATTTGCTTTCGACCGCTTTCCTTGGCGTTGAAGTGGTTCTGACCAGGTTTTCGCGCGAGAATTTTACCATTTTTGGTAACCTTCAAGCGTTTTGTGAATGATTTATTTGTTTTCATTTTGGTTTACGCGAGGCGCCGTTCCATGACGAACGGTCTTACGAATCTGCCTTTTTGTTAATTTTTAATAAAAGTCTACCCGACTAAGCCTTTTCGATAATAATGGTCATTCCCTTAGGGCTTTTGGCTGCAGGGAGGGCGATTTTGAAGTCTACGGTGAGTAGTTTCAAGAGGCGTTCCATGCGTTCTTTTAGGAACTTTTCATCGAGGTACTTTGTGCGTCCTGGGAGGAAGAGGTCCATCTTGATTCGATGACCCTCGCCCAGCCATTCTGAGGCTTTTTTGGCCTTTAGGGTGAGATCGTGCTCGCCCGTACCAATCTTGACCTGGAGACTTTTGACTTCAACTACCTTAGCCTTGCCTTTTGAGGCTTTGAGCTTCTTGTTTTCGTCGTATTGAAACTTACCATAATCTGTGATTTTTGCAACCGCAGGGACGGCATTTGGGGAGATCTCGATGAGATCAAGTCCTGCTTCACGAGCCTTAGTTAGAGCCTCAGAAATGGTGAGCACACCGAAATTTTCGCCTTCAGGACCGATGACTCGGAGCTGTGCGGCGCGGATTTGATGATTGATGCGTACTGCGGGTGTCGACAAGGTGGTGTGTGTTTAGTAGGGCTAGTATACAGCATATAGGGGTCAGACACCAGTTTTATTGCATCGACTCGTATCCCTGTATGATTGATTCAGCTACAAATAATTCAAGAAAATCATATTTATCTTTCTCTTGAGCCAATTCGAGATAAGTGTAGTAAATCATCTTTTTATCTTTATCAATAATGGCTGGAGCTAGACATTTTTCCAATAAAAAAGCATTCATGAGTAGTCTACCAATACGTCCATTTCCATCTGCAAAAGGGTGAATTTTTTCAAATTGTGCGTGGATATGGGATGTGAATTGGATAATTTCCTCAATTGACTCTGAGTCAAACTTTTTCATTTTCAAAAAAAGATCACGCATCAAATCAGGAACTTTCATATAATTTGCAGTAATGACGTTTGTCCCGGCAATCCGGACAGGGTGGTACCTGTAATTTCCCGCACTATCAATGATGCCATTCATAAGGATAAGATGGAGTTTTTTGATTAGCGCCTCATCTATCGCCTCACTCGATTTTAAATATTCGAAAAGATATACAAGAGCCGATTTGTGATTTTTTGCTTCAAGCTGTTCGATTAAGGTTTTGTTCGGAAGATTTATATTTTCCAAAATGACCAAAGCTGTTTCCCGCTCGGTAAGGGTACTACCTTCAATAGCATCTGAATGATACGTCAGCCTCACGCACATGTGATCGTATAGGTCTTTACGACTTAAAATCTGTGTTAAGGGATTTTGAAGCAAACTTTTGTGAGTTGAAATACCCGCGTAGGTTTTATCAAAATCTTTCGCAGGACGATTACCTTGTCCAGTGTATTTCCCATATAAATCATCAATTTTTTCTTTGGCAGCCTGTCGAGGTATAGACTTATTATTGATCCATGAATTCAGGGTAGGGAAAGAGACATCAAGCAAGGTTGCAAGTTCAGTTTGTGTCATCTGGCCTATATTCTGGATTTTTTGCAACTTTTTAATTATTTCACTCATAGAAGGAGTGTATCAAACTTTATAAAGCTTGTCTATTTCCGATTAACTTTATAAAGTTAAATCATGAACTGTAAAGTCCACTTTACATTGTCTATTGAGCTGGTATGATATGCTCATGGATGAAATTGTCACAAATCATATTCAGAGATTCCGCGAGGAAGCAGGATTAACACAAGAAATCCTCGCCCATGCGGTGGGTGTGACGCGACAGACGGTGATTGCTATCGAAAAAGGGAATTATGCTCCGTCTGTTGTGCTTGCACTTAAATTGGCAACGCATTTCAAAACTCCTGTTGAAAAGTTATTTATTATTTCAAAAAAAACACATGCAAAACGATAATACTAAGGAAGCAGTTATAACCGGCGAAGTATTATTTCTTGTTGTGCTTTTTGTATTGACGTTTGTGCTTATGAATCCACTTGGGTTTTTCATGCCAAGCATGATGGTCATGACTTTGCTTGGAATATTTTTTATAATATTCGGTATTACTTCAGTATTTGTGTGGCGCGAAAATGCACATGACGAACGTGAAGCGTTACATCGTGGTGTTGCGGGGAGAGCGGCTTATCTTGCCGGTTCACTTATTCTCGCTGTCGGAATTATTGTTCAAGAAGTCGGCGGTCATATTGATCCGTGGATTGTGTACGCACTCGCGGCAATGATTGGGGGCAAGATTGTCGCACTGATTATTTTAAAATTTAAAAATTAAAACAGACCGCTCGCAGGTTAGTGGATAGATTGTAAAGTTGACTTTACATACGGGTAGGGATAAAATATTACATATGAAAACAAACAGACGCATTTTACTCACTTGTAGCATATTTTTCGTATTAGGTTTCGCAGCTGTATTTTCGATTGTCGGAGTGTTGTTACAGACGGTATTATCAAGTGTTGCGCCGAGTGTGCAGATGTGGCTTGCGCGTATTGGCGGTCTCATTATTATTTTCTTCGGTTTATTTTTGCTCGGATTGGTGCGTCTCGCATTTTTGGAGAAAGACTACAAAATGAGAGTAACTCACAAGTTCACCTCTAAATATGTGACATCATTCGTCTTCGGTGCGGCGTTCGCGGTAGGGTGGAGTCCGTGCGTAGGAGCTGCACTCGGCGCCATTCTCGTCCTCGCATCAACACAGCCTGGAAGTGCGTTCCTCCTTATGTTTGCATACACGCTCGGCATTGGATTGCCTTTTATTGCAGTGGGTGCATTTGCTGACAAGGCGCAGGTGTTGATCGACAAGGCGGGGGAGAAAGTTAATGCCTTTAAATATTTTTTCGGTGTGATCCTCATAGCTGTGGGTGTGCTTATGTTTGTTGGACAATTGAATCGTCTTGCAAACTTTGCACTAGTAGCGGACCTGCTCTCTCGACTCAATCTCGTTTCTAGTTCGAGTGGAAATATTTCGTCGATTTCAATCACGAGTATCGCCGTTTCATTTCTTGCCGGCATCGGATCGTTCCTCAGTCCATGTGTGTTGCCGCTTGTCCCAGGATTTCTTTCATATCTCGCAGCCGTCGGTGCAAGCTCCGTTGAAACAACTCCGGTTGCGACAACTACAAATGTAACTAACAAATAATATGAATAAAAATATTACTCTCGTCATTGTTGCAGCACTCATCGTTGGAAGTATTATCTATCTCGAACGGAGCAGCCCTCCACGACTATCGGTCACACCCGGCGCTGCTGATATTCCACTCCTTACTGGTTCAAATGCGACAACAACCCTCGCGAGCTCGACTTGTGATATGGGAGTGTGTACGAGTACTGTCGCCGCGACGGGCACACCACCAAAAGGCATAGCTGTCGCAGGTAATGTGAAGTCTTCCGTCTCCGCGGGATACATGACCCTCGATCAAAAGATTGGCAAATATCCTCGTGCAAAAGAAATCGTTTCGCCAAGCGGGTTTATTAATACACCGCCTTTTAAAATTGCGGATCTCATTGGCAAAAAAGTAATACTTATCGATTTTTGGACATACAGCTGTATTAATTGCCAGCGCACATTGCCATACATCAACGCGTGGTATGCGAAATACAAAGATCGTGGTTTTGAAGTTGTTTCTGTGCACACTCCTGAATTCGACTTTGAAAAAATAAAATCAAATGTAGAGGCATCCGCACAAAAATACGGAGTCAAATATCCGATCGTTATGGATAATGATTATGGGACATGGAGTGCATATCAAAATAATTACTGGCCTCGAAAATATCTCATCGATATAGATGGATTTATTACGTTCGATCATATCGGCGAAGGGGGCTATCAAGAAACTGAAAAGAAAATTCAAGATACATTAAACGAACGTTTTGCTCGACTTGGATCTTCTGAACGTGTGACTGACGCGCTCTCAACTGATGCCGAGGTCAAGGCACAGAGCGTAATACCAGTTGGAATCAGTCCTGAGACTTATTTTGGCGCCGCACGATTCGTGGCAAGTCAGGGATTAAAACTTTCGGCCAATTGGAAAATAGCGCAAGAGTACGCAGAGTCTACAGGTGACGCTACTATTTCATATACATACACTGCGCAGCACATGTATATGGTGGCAGAATCACCGACTCCGCAGGATATCGAAATATATAGTGACGGAGTGTTCGTAAAAAAGCTCACCGTGAGTGGAGCGAGTCTATACACACTCATTGATAGTTCAGACATGAAGCCTCATGTCATCGAAATCAAAATTCCAAAAGCAGGATTGAAAGCGTACACATTCACCTTCGGATAATTTGCCTTGGTAAAACTGTAGATTAGAGGAATGTTCGAATCGACCAGACAATAGTTTCGAGGATTTTTGAAACAAAGGATCTTTTGTTCCATTCATCAA
>JAYTSY010000006.1:0-36184 GCA_043745355.1 bacterium | reverse complement strand
GCGCGGTCGATGGGACTCGAACCCACGACCTCTCCCGTGACAGGGGAGCGTTCTAACCAGCTGAACTACGACCGCGTGTGTGGCTCATTATACATAATATTGTGTATTTTCAAAGAAAATTAAAAGCAAAACGTCGGTCCCCGCAGAGCGAGAACCGACGTAGGACAGTGGATTTACCCACCGTCATGACTGCATGCGCTATCCCTTGTCGCCAGTGGTCGTACTATAGTACGGCTTCGCCGGGAGCGAATTCTTGAAGAGGCCATCGTAGATCGGCACTACTTCATACGTACCAGCTGGCAACGTAATGTTGATCGTGCCGTTCGTCGCAAGAAACTCCGTACGACTATTGAGCGCGCTATTACTGAACTGGAACACCACGACTTTGGTCGGCTTGACCGCGGTCGAACCGCCGGGGATTTGCGAGAACGCGCTCGCACTGAAGTTCATCTGACGTGCTTGGGACAACTTCAGATGAAGAAGTGGTGCGGCACTCGAACCGTCAGGCAGGAAGCCCGACAGCAAGGTGAAGTTGATCACCGCTCCTGCTGGGTAGGCCGTGTCTTTCAATGTGGCCATGTTGTCGATGAAGACGGCTTCGCTACCTGCGAGGTGAGTCGAGGCGATCAACTGGCCTTTGTTTGGCACTGAGTACGCGACGGTCGCGAAACCGTTTCCGGTGTCATGGGTGACGAGGAGTTCCGTCCCCCATCCTGCAAGTGCGGACTCGAAAGAGATCGAGCCGTCGCTGGCTTTGAGATAGCGGAAATCCGACACGTTGCCGTTCGAGTCGCGAATGATCAGCAGGGCGGACATCACTCCTTTGAACGGGATCGGGATCCACGAACTGAGCTGCATTTTGACCGGCGAGAGCGCGGGACGCCAGAGCGTACCGACTTTCTCCGGAAGGACGTTGCTGTTCCCCCAGAAGAGCTGCTGCCAGTTTTTGTCGAAGACGCTCGCGTACACGTTGATCGTGTCCGCGGTGTTCGCGACGTCAAACGACGACTGCGAACCAGCGAGTGCAGTGAGCAGATCGTCAATGTCGCCAATGTTGTACTGGAAGAACGTCTTACTCGCCGAGTTCTGCAGCACGGTGTTGCCACCGTAGCTGATATAGCCGATGGACGTGAGTCCAACGGCGTAGGCGTTGAGTTCTTCTTTCGAACCGATGGGCAATGACGCCGGCGGTGTGTTAGTCTCGCCAAGGACCGAAGTGGCGACTAGGATGGACAGGACTGCGAGGATTTTGGTTTTCATGATTTCTGAATGGTGGATGGGTTGGTTGGGTTAGTTTGGGCGGACAATGAGTGCTCCGCCTTCTAGATGGGTTGAGGTTTTGGTTTGTTGTTCGGCGGCGACTGCTGTCGCCGCCGTTTTGTCTTCAAACTGCCCTGCAGTCTGTGTGCCATTGTCGAGATTGATGAAATACACAACGCTCAGCACGAAGCCGAGAGCTGCAAAAACACCAAGTGCGAGGATATAACGCATGTTGTTAAGGATCTAATTGGTGATTCCATCCTGCCTTCGTGGCAAAATGAAAACGGAGCTGTCTTGCCCCGTTTGCCAATTATAGCATATATAGATGTAAATGTAAATAGACCCTTTTGAGGCCTATTTACATGGCTTTTTTGGTGTCGGGGGTGGGGATCGAACCCACGACCCCAGGCTTATGAGTCCTGTGCTCTACCGACTGAGCTACCCCGACATAGGAAGGTCGTTCAAATATAATACACAGACTGTGATTACACAATAGAAGAGTCTGTTGGGGCATCATCATAAAACTCCCTCACCCTCTTCAAATCATCTGGATTATTGAGTTTCAACCAATGAGTTACTTCGTGCACATATATCGGTATGCCCGTTCTTTTGAAATGAGAAAATATTGTGTGAGGCAGTCCATATTCTTTGTTCATTTTGAGCTGAACGAGTTCAGTATCGAAAATTTCTTTTTGTAACTTGTACAAACCCGTATCGAGACGGATGGTTTCTTTGACACCCTCATAATCAAAATCTGCTTTGACGAGATAGTGGTTCTCGTCCACTTCGATATCGGCGGCCGTGGCAAACCCAGGTGCCTGAATCACCGACAGTGCCCACGGCCGCCCCATCACCGCCTCGACATCCGCGCGATCATACATGTCATCCCCCATCATTACAATGAATTCCTGACCGAGCAAATGTTTTGCTTGCCACAAAGCATATCCAGTTCCCAACGGTTCAATTTCAACATATGTTATTTTCCTGCCTCCAAACGAATTACCAAAAAAATTCATAATCGTTTCCTTCAAATATCCGACAACCAAAATAACTTCCTCAATACCCGCTGGCAATGTTTCCAACTTGTGTTGAAGAATTGGTTTACCACCGACAATGAGCATCGGCTTTGGAACCTCCGCGGTCAATTCTTTCATGCGTGATCCCTTTCCTGCGGCGAGTATAACTGCTTGCATAGTTTTTTATATTACCATACACCTCATAAATGAAATGACACCCGAGGAAATCCTCGGGTGTCATTTCATAAACTTGTTGCGGGGCCCGGACTTGCACCGGGGTCTAGAGGTTATGAGCCTCTCGAGATACTACTTCTCTACCCCGCTATATATCGCTCAAAACATCACTATTTAGTGCGTATTGGGCAGTATACAAGGATATATAGCAAAAATCAAGAGTAATTTTATTTATTAAGACCTTATCTAGGTGTCTATGGCTGCTTAAAATTCTGCGCCTTATTTCTCAAGTAATGATCCATAATGACAAGTGCGGCCATTGCATCGACAATTGGGACCGCTCGCGGCAACACACATGGATCGTGTCGGCCCACTCCCTCTATCTCGACTTCATTATTATTTCTATCTAATGTTTTTTGTTTTTTACCAATAGTGGAAACAGATTTAAAAGCTACACGGAAATAAATATTTTCTCCGGTAGAAATGCCACCAACCACACCTCCAGCATGGTTAGTTTTTGTATGAACCTTGCCATCCCTTAGGAGGATCTCGTCATTATGACTGCTTCCTTGTAATATCACTCCAGAAAATCCGGATCCAATTTCAAAACCTTTCACTGCGTTGATACTAAGCATTGCCTTACCTAGATCTGCCGAGAGTTTATCAAATACCGGCTCTCCGAGACCTGCAGGTACTCCTTTTATTATTCCCTTGATCACTCCACCAATTGAATCTCCTTCATCTCGCATTTTTTCAACTAATGAGATCATTTGCTTTGCTGCATTTTCATCAGGACACCGAATAATGTTTTTTTCAACTTGATCGGGGATAACGATACTTTCATCCACTGATGATGTAATATTTCCAACTTGTTCGACATATGACAAAAATGTTATTCCTAATTTTTCACCAAGAAACTTTTTAGCAATTGCCCCTGCGGCAACTCTCGCAAGGGTCTCACGCGCAGACGCTCGACCACTTCCTCGCCAATCTCTGATGCCATACTTTGCTTCATATGTATAATCAGCGTGAGAAGGACGAAAAGCTTTTTTTAATTCATCATAATCTTCTGATTTTGTATTTTTGTTGTGTGCCAAGAGCAATATCGGAGTCCCGGTAGTTTGGCCCTCAAACACGCCCGAGAGGATGTTGATTTTATCTTCTTCTTTTCGAGGGGTAGTAATACTGCTCTGCCCTGGTTTCCTCCGATCGAGATCAACTTGAATTTCCTCTTCGGAAATAGAAATTCCCGGCGGACAACCATCAATAACAACACCCACTGCACCACCGTGAGATTCGCCGAAGGTGGTTATACGAAATAGTTCGCCAAAAGAATTTCCTGCCATGCTATATATTAAATATAATAAAACTCCTTAAACACCTTACGGAACATATCAATAGTTCGATCGGCTTCACCACGAGGCAAATCGTACGCTGCTCCTTCGTGTGCGATAATATTCCTCACTTTGTGCGCGCGCCACGCCTCATCAAGTGTATAGAAACTCGATGACTCCACTTGTTTCAATTTTTCACCGATAGAGTCCCCCGGATAGCCCATTTGCTCGAGCATGTCATAGAGCATAATGTCAGCTTCGAGAATGGCCAGTCGCCAGTCTGATTGATTTGTCGATTGCATGTGAGCCTCCACGTCTTTCCATCTCTTATTTTCCTGCTTTGTAAATTGCATCGGTTCCGAGCCGGGCAATACTACAGCGGAGCTAATTGGTGATGGGTCATCTGGAGATTTAGCAGACCCAGATTGCACTTCTGAAATTGTTTTTACTTGACCGTTTTTGAATCTCGCATAAATAATGCCAATGATAAATAGAAGGCTGGCAAAGATGGACACAAAAGTCATACTACTGAAAAAGCCAGCGAACCATCTTCCTGCGTCAAATTGAAATTGCGCGAACCATTCTTTTGTAAAAAAATGAGAGAGATCCCCACCAAAAAATTGCACCACTCGTGGAAAGACCACAAAGCCAATGACAATGATCATGAATACAATAAAAAGAATTTCTACTTCAAGCGCCTTTCCGCCTCCCCCGCCTTCTTTTTTATCGTCTTTCTTGCCGTCTTTTTTTCCACCTTTTTTATCTTCTGCCATGAATTCAATTATATACCATCCCGCACTCTTTCAAATGTCTCTCCTATACTAAACAAAGTCTCTTCCATACAATGCGGTGCCATGAGTTGAATGCCGAGTGGCAGTTTCTTCCCTTCTACCTCTGTCCAACCTGATGGAATGGCGATTGCTGGCACACCCACGAGGTTGGCGGTCACGGTAAATATGTCCTCAAGATACATTTGTATCGGGTCGTTTGTCTTCTCACCTATCTTGAATGCAGGAGTTGGCGCGGTCGGCGTGAGTATAGCATCGACGTCCCCGAAGGCTTTTGCAAAATCGGAACGTATGAGATCCCGCACGATGTTTGCCTTGTTGTAGTACTGATCGGCGTAACCTGCAGACAATACATATGTGCCGAGCATAATACGACGTCGTACTTCCTGACCGAGTAATTCACCACGAGTGTTGAGATAGTCTTCGAGGAGATTACCTCCGTCTTTTTTGACGCCATATTTCACCCCATCAAAGCGCGCCATATTTGATGAAACCTCGGCTGGCATAATGACATAATACACACCAAGCGAATATTTGAGATGTGGAAGGCTAATTTCTTTTATTTCATGTCCTGCTTTTTTGAGAAGTTCAATTGAATGCTTAAAATTCTCTACAACAGATGGAGCGATACCCCCCATAGTGAGCATCTCAGGCAAAATTCCGATCTTGAATGGGCCACTTTGTGCGGCTTTTGTCTTGTCTTTGATGTCAGAATCTTTTAGGGATGTTGCATCTCGCACATCATGACCCTTGATGATATCAAAAATAATTTTTGCATCGCCGACTGTTTTTGTCGCAGGACCAATAACATCAAGTGATGATCCCATGGCCATGAGGCCATGCCGAGAAACTCTGCCATATGTCGGCTTGAGGCCCACCACTCCACAAAAACTTGCTGGCTGTCTCACTGACCCACCAGTATCAGAGCCGAGTGCCGCGAGTGCACCACCCATAGAAACGGCGGCAATTGATCCACCTGACGAACCGCCAGCGACTCGAGAAATGTCATGCGGGTTACGAGTCGGGCCATATGCAGAATTTTCAGTCGATCCTCCCATGGCAAATTCGTCCATGTTAGTGCGTCCAATAAATATTGCGCCAGCTTCCTTTAATTTCATAATCGCTGTTGCGTCATAAGGCGCGATATAATTTTCCAAAATTTTAGATGCTGCACCGGCTCGGCGTCCGAGAATCGTAATATTATCCTTAATCGCAAATGGAATTCCGAGAAGCTTTCCCTTGTTGCCCTCTGCACGTTTCTTGTCAGCATCTATCGTCTGATCAAGCACGTCTTTGTACACCTCGAGATACGCATTAATATCAGCATTCTTTTTTTCAATCTCTGCGAGATATGCTTTTGCAAGATCAACCGAGGTAATCGTTCCTTTCTCCATTGCATCAAGTGCTTTTGAAATTGTCAGTGTGCTCAAATCGATCATAACAATATTTTTTTAACTTTGACGTATCCGTCTTGCGATTCGGGTGCAGATTTTATTAAAATACTTGTATCAGGATTCAGGTCACGGTTATCGACATCTTCACGGAACGCGTTACGGTGAGGGTAGTTACTTGGGTCTTTGACTGTATCAATATCAGCAACTTCGTTTATCTGATGCACATAGGCCAAGATAGAGTCAATTTCACGAGTAAATCGATCAGTCTCCTCATCGGACAGCTTCATGCGAGAGAGACTCGCCAGTTTTTGAATGTCTTTCTTTTCAATCATAGTATTTAGGGGGTCTGACCCCTATCGGCGTATCATAGCAAAAAAACTGCCCACTGCCCATTTATTTAATCAACTTCAAAAACTCATCCTCATTCAACACCTTCACCCCGAGCTCTTGTGCTTTATCGAGTTTCGAACCGGCATCTTCCCCCGCAACAACATAACTGGTTTTTGAAGAAACCGATCCGGAAACGTCACCGCCAAGTGCTTTTATTTTTGCTTTTACCTCATCACGACTCATTGATTCCATTGTCCCTGTTAAGACAAAAGTCTTTCCTTGTAAAATGGATAGCGAAATATTTTTAAATTTCTGAACGCTTACATGCTTCAATAAATTTTCAACGATTTTTTTGTGAGCTTTATCGTCATACCAATCAATGAGTGACTTCGCCACGATCTCACCTATTCCTTCTATTTTGTACAACTCATCAATATCTTTTTCAGTCAGTGCCTTCGCGAGATTTTCCCATGTACTAAAATGTTTTGCCAAATCCTCCCCAGTCTCCTCTCCTACCTGGGGAATTGATAAGGAAAAAATAAATCGTGGTAACGTGACCGTACGAGCTTTTTCAATTGCTTTCATAATATTGTCTGCGGATTTTTCAGCAAAACGCGGCAATGCCAAGAGATCACCCTTGGTCAATGTAAAAATATCTTCGTATGACGAAATGAGCGCGTTATCCATGAACGCATCAATCTGTCGTGGTCCGAGATCCTCAATATCAAAACATTTTTTTGAAACAAAATGGTACAGCCGACGCTTCTGTTGGATGTCAGAATTCTTGTAGATACATCGCCATGCAGCTTGGCCCGGAACACGCTCTATACGCCCATCACCACCACACTCAGGAACATGTGTTGGAAAGACAAATCTTTTTTCTTTACCTGTTCGCAATTCGGTGAGCACTTTCACAATATCTGGGATAACATCCCCAGCCTTCTGTAGTATAACTGTATCCCCGACGCGCACATCGAGTCGCTCGATCTCGTCCTCGTTGTGGAGTGTTGCACGAGAGACTGTCGAACCGGCGACCGAGACTGGTCGCAAGTGCGCCACCGGAGTCAACACGCCGGTTCGACCAATTTGTAACTTGATGTCTTCGACTACAGTCGTCACCTGCTCCGCCGCAAATTTGAATGCAATACCGAATCGCGGCGCTTTGCCTGTGTATCCGAGCTCCCTCTGCTGTTCTACGTCATTTACTTTGACAACTACTCCGTCGATCCAATAATCCTGCTTTTTTGATTTGCTCGCCCATGATTTCCAAAACACAATCACCTCATCAATATTTTTACAAAATGTCGCATGCTTATTTACCTTGAAACCGAGGTCTCGCAAGAACTGCAACTCATCAAATTGACTTTTTGGCGACATATTTTTTATATCTCCATCAAACTGAGCGATATCATACACAAACATATCAAGCTTTCGTGATGCCGTGATATTCGGATCGAGTTGTCTGATCGATCCGGCAGCGACGTTTCGTGGATTTGCATAGAGTGGCAACCCTTTTTTCTCCTGTTCTTTATTTAAAACCTCAAAGTTTTTTTTACTCATCCACACTTCACCTTCGACAATAATATCAACAGGCTTTGTTAGCTGTAATGGCACAGACTGAATTGTCCGCACGTTCATGGTCACATTCTCACCCACTCGTCCGTCACCGCGAGTTGCAGCCGCCACTAATATCCCCTTTTTGTATTCCAAGACGACTTTCAACCCGTCAATTTTTAGTTCAGAAACATACGAGATTGTCTTATCTGTCTTCAAAACCTTCTTCACTCGAATATCAAAAGCCCGCATGTCTTCCTCGGTGAATGCATCGTTAAACGACCACTGCGCCACTTTGTGTTGCACTTTTTCAAACTGCTTGAGCGGCTCCCCTGCCACACGATTTGAGGGTGAATTATCATCGCGCAATTCTGGATAATCACGTTCAATCTCCGATAATTCGCGCTTTAATGAATCCAATACTTCAGATGAAATATCCTCCTTATCAAGGACATGGTAGTTATATCGATGCTTTTCAATTGCGGCACGTAGCTTCCGTACTCGTGCCTCGAGGCCTTTTTTCATTGCCTCATACTAACATATTAATATCGGAGCTGAAGGCCACGCTCCACGGTGCGGGGATTCGTGATATCACATCCTACGCCGTCCCTAAAGATAGCATTGTAGCCCCGGGCATCAACCAATGTATTCTCTCCTGTGCGGACTACGACAACCTTTGAACACGCTGGGTAGCCAGCATTTTCAGTAAAATCAACATAGAAAGTCGTCGTGGCAATGTCACCGCTAATATTCTTTGATTCCACATAAACCTTGCCGTTGGTTGTTGGAGGCGTTGGGTTGGTACTACCACAATCAATGCGAACACTCTCCCGAGGAGTGCTTGTGCCGAAGTTCATATCATAGACAGAGGATCCTGAGGTGTCCTTTCGATCCCAATAAAGCGCACACTCTGCACCAGAATCCGCTGCATAAAATGCAAGTTGGGATTCTTTGCCCGAATTTACGAGTTTTAGCTGTTTCAAAATTATATTGCCAATTGAAAATCCAATCGTAAGCAATATACTCGATACAATCAATGCAATAAAGAGCGTGAACCCTTTCTTTGTTTTTGACAATAATGGATTGAGGTAATTCATAATTATTTTCCGATAATCCAATTGGTGAGATGATCCTCCAACACAAAACTATTTTGATTGGTTCCTTGTTGCCACTTCACTTCGACTTTGACCAGCACCTCTCGGCCACCATTCGGATCTGTCGGGACTCCATTCAAACTAATTGTTCGGCTAAATATTGAATCGGCCAAGCCGCCTCCGCTCTCACCATAGGGAACCGAGGAACCGCCAAATGTCGGGTCAAATACGAGGGGACTACATATTGCACCAGTGCCACATTTTCCAAATGTATACCCAGATCCATTGCGCGTCAGATTCGATGTGTGTGTAATTTGACTGCCGTATGGATTAACACACAGTCCTTTAGTATCGCCATTATTGTCACACGAATTACCATAAATTCCCATAAGCCAATTGTCAGCAGTGAGTGGTGAGGCAGTACTAATCGCTGATGCATCACGCAAATTACGAATATACTCAATTGCTTCTTGGGCCAAATAAAAGGCGGTGATTTGATCGCGTGCATAATATGATGCTTTTAGGGATTGGGACACAATAACAAGCGGTCCCGTGAGTGCAAGGAGAAGAATACTGATCGCCACCAATGTCTCAATGATCGTGAATGCACGATTTCCTGATGATCTTTTTGTTATAGAAAAATAATTTTTAATCATTGTGTTATATGTTCAATATTCGTTGCGTAACGAATGTCTGCAAATGAAAATCGGAAATTGTCGTAGCATTTACTTTGGCTGTACCTCCAATGACAATGAAAATACCCGGCTGTCCTTGTGTTGCAGGCGGAGTACTGACATACATCCGAAAATCAGTGACATTTATTTCCGGAGAAGTGACTCGGACGGCAGCGCTACAGATTCCGCCTGGACAAACAATTTTTTGGATATATCCAGGCTGATTTACGGAACCCGCGATGTACTCATACTCAACAGCTCTTGCACCTCCCGACAATGTCGATATAAAACTAATTTGCGACTTGGCAGTCGAACTCGGACTACATCCAGTGCTGTATACAGGTGTCAAACTTCCCGTGCAATCATATTTGTAACCCGTCTTCAAATCGCGCACCATGCTATCAATGCTTGCATTGAGATTGTTCACTACCGAGCCAATGGCTTGGGTCTTTTTATTTCCATCAACGATACTCAAAATAACACTTAGGCCGACGGTCATGACGACCATGAATAGTGCGACTGAAACAAGCATTTCAATCAGAGTGAACCCATTTTTTGTAATAATACGAAGTGGTTTCATGATGAAGTACATTTTACTGGCAATGCCCGCCACTTGAATTCTCGACACGCACTTGACCTGTGAGTTCAACAATAATTACACGGCAATTATCACCGGAAGGAGTATTAACAACAATATAAGCAGGGCCGGCAGCACCGACATCGGCAGGCAAAGTACCTTTGACAAACAGCGCCTCCGGATTGGGACGCTTGAAAATAATATCAAGATGATCAATTGAGTAACTGCCATGCACACAAGTTGTAACTGCACCCATGGTCGCAGAGATACAAGTTGCGGTCACTTTATTACCTCTTTGATTCTGAATAGTGAGGCGCGAAGCTTCTTCGTCCGCAGTAAAAAGTTTGTCATCGTTTTTATCATTAAATAAGATGATGTCGTCTGGGCGACTAGCGTCAAAAGAGATACCATATCCACCTTCGAAGCCGTTCGAGGTATTTGCCGCACGGACACCAACACCATAACTTTGCGCTTCTCGCACAGATAGAGCGATTTCATATGCGAGGTTGGAGACTAGAATATTACTATTAAGTTTACCTTGATTGAATAAAGCAATACTTGTAATAATTCCGAAAATGGCAATAACCACGATGAGCTCGATCAACGTGAATCCTCCGCGCATTTGTTTGAGATGTTTCTTCATGAATTAGAAGAGATTGAGATGACTGAATATATTATACCCCAAAAAGAACACAGTAAGCAGACCAATAACAAGAAAAGGTGCAAAAGGAATTTCGCTTTTCATAGTGAGGCGGCGCGGCAAACACACCAGTATGAGTACCGAGACAGCGGCCCCTATCCAAAATCCGAAGATAATAGCTGAGGCACCTGCCGAAAGCCCGAGGAACCATCCGATGCCAAGCGCAAGCTTGGCATCGCCAAGTCCCATCCATGCGCCATCAGAAACGAGCCATAAGAGATAAAAAGGAAATGCAAGGATGACACCTGCGAGCATGGTCCAGCCAGATGGCGAGAGAATCATAATGTCACCGCCCGCGGTGATTCCAATAAAAAGATGGATGATTGCAAGCACCGCAAACGCATATGCAAAAGCATCGGGTATGATCTTGTGTCGGAGGTCATACACAGTGATAAGGACGAGCAAACTCACAATAATCAAGTGATAGATGAAATCAAACAAAAATACGCTGATACTCACCTGAATGAGATGTACGTCAACTGCAAACACTCCAGCAAAGAGAAGTCCGGTCAGCAATTCGACAAGCGCATACTGTATAGAGATCTTACTCTTGCATGTGCGGCACTTACCACCGAGAAATATGTATGAGAGAACCGGCACGAGGTCAACGACACTGAGAGTGCGTTTGCACGAGAAACACATAGATCTCCCTCCAATTCCCCGCCCAGTGTTGTATCGATAGAGAACGACGTTCAAAAAACTACCGATGATAGTTCCGAAAATGAATACTGCGAAATAAGAGACGGTGTTCATGAAATCATTATACAGAGATAGTATATAAAACAAAACCGCCCTTGCGGGCGATTTTGAAAACAGAGTGTTTTTAGAGAAGACTAGTTACAAGCGTTATTAACAATAGTTGTAGATGTCGTCTTTGAAGCACCTGAACTATCTACGCAAACATTGCCGGTACCAGTTGTTGAAGCCATTACAGCCCATTTTGAAATGATCGCAGCGTCTGCAGAACATACAACCCGGTTAGCATTCGCAATTGTTGATCCTGATTTTGTTGCAGCATCATTAAGGAGGTTTGTTAGAGCACCTGTTCCTGTTAATGACGCAAACATTGTAGTTGTGACTGCACAGTTAGCATAGCTAGTACCAGCCGTTGCTCCCGTACCATAATTACTACCGTTTGATGAATACCACAACTCAGCTTGAGCTCGTGAATTAGCCATGTCAGCCTGAATAGCAGCATCTGTTCCCTTTGATCTTGCAGTCGTAAGCGAAGCAAGAACGACAGATGACAGAATACCGATGATGGCGATAACCACCAAGAGTTCGATGAGTGTAAAACCTTTTGATTTCATTTTGATAAAGTTTAACTAATTAATTAATTGTTTCTTAATCCTTGACCTTCGACAGATCAAAAACATAGCTTAAGTATACTAAATGGCAAAAAGAGCGCTTGTTTGCTTGTGGATAACCTTATTTTGACTTATGCAATCTTTTTGACTTATCTTTAAGTTTTAAAAAATTACCTTTCGAAACTATAGATTTACCTATCTTGCGTTCAATTTGCTTCCTTGCGGTACCTGCAATAGCACCACCGACACGAGCGTCGTCTTTGAGTCTTAGTACACCCTGAGTGTCTTTGGTGCGATGAATTTCTGTAGTAGTGCGCTCCCCTAACATGGTCAAGACGCTTCTAATTTCAGTTGGTGATAAATTGTCACCAACTGACTTACCCCCTCTCTCAACCCCTGAGCCAGATTATTCCAAAGGCTACAGTGACTCCAGCACCTCTGAAAAATTATCTTTTGAAACGACCGCCGTGGGAGTATCGGGATATGCTCGGAGAAAACTTCCAAACGATGCCTGATCTTTATTCCATTTGCATTCATACGCTCGAATTGTGCCATTCTGCTCGTAGATAATATCCACCTCTGCACCGTTTTTTGCTCTCCAAAAATAAAGCGTACCGTACAATGCTTTTTGCATATTTTTCTTAAAAAACTCCATGAACACAAAATTCTCCCATAAAAACCCCACATCGTTCCTCATTGACATCTCATTATATTGTCCAAGCAATCCATTTCTCACACCAAAATCATAAAAATAGTACTTCGCTTTGGTGGCAATCTCAGTGCGAGGATTTTTTGAATAGGCTGAAACTTTTTTAATCACAAATGTCTTTTCCAAAATATCAATATATCTCTTGACTGTCTTTGCGTCTGCACCGACAGTTTTAGATATTTCTGTAAAAGAAACTTCTCGGCCGATCTGCATAGCGAGCATTCTCGAAATATTGAGCAGTAGTTCTGAGTATTTTATAGTGTCGAGCGCAAGAACATCTTTTTTTGAGGATTTCAAATCCTTAAAAATAGTCAATTTTAAGGATTTGAAATCCCCAAAAACAAAATTATCATTACAACCTTATTTATAGGCCTATTAGATGCTCGAAGAAATGTTGTAAATAGGAATGAGAACGGATGCGAGGAGGAATCCTACTCCGAGACCGAGGAGTACGATCATGAGTGGCTCAATGAGGTTGATGAGCGTGTCCACCGCATTCACTACTTCACGCTGATAGAATTTTGCGAGTGTCTTCAAAATACTGCCGAGCTCTCCTGTTTCCTCACCTATCTTCATCATTTGGACCATGATACCCGGCAACTCTGAATGTTTTGAGGCGGCATCTGAGAGTGATTGGCCAGATTTAACACCTTCGATCAAATCCTGCATAACTTTTTCAAACACTTTGTTATCAACGACCCCTGAAGTGAGCTCCAGTGCTTTGACCATAGGAATACCTGATCCGAGTAACGTGTCAAGATTGTCAGAGATACGAGAAAGATAGAGTTTGCGGTACAAATTGCCGATATATGGAAATGAGATCTTAATTTCAGAAAATGTGTCCTTGCCTGCAGCGGTGCGGGCGTAACGAACAAGGACAAATAATCCAACAACAATAATCAAAATAAAGAGCGGGCCGTAATTGACGAGTAGATTACTCATACCGATGACGATTTGCGTATAAATAGGCACCTTTTGCCCGGAACTGGTAATAATAGTGCTTATCTTTGGAATAACCACAGTGAGCATGAGCGTCATAACTGCAAAAAATGTGCTGATTACGAATGCAGGATAGATGAGGGCATTCTTTACTTTCGAGTTTACTTCATAGTTTCGATCGAGATAATCCGCCATGTATTGAAACGTCTCATCTAATCGTCCTGATTCCTCACCGGCCTTGACCATATTGACGTAGAAAGAGCTGAACACTTTCGGGTGTTTGGACATCGCAGCCGATATTGTCCCTCCCCCTTGAATATCATCAGAGACCTCGGCAAGCACTTTTCCCAGAGCTCGATTTTCGGTCTCCGCGGCCAGCAATTTGAAAATACGCAGTGCCGAAACCTGCGCGGTAAAAAGTGTCGCCATCTGACGAGAGAGGATCACCACGTCCTTGTTGGAAACACGATCAAATAATCCGATATCTCGACTTAAAAAACCTTGTTTTGCTCCTGCTTCGTGAATAGATGATATTACTAGACCACGACGTTGCAACGAATTGATTGCAACGTCCACGTTCAACGCGTCGATGGAGCCCTCGCTCTCTGCCCCTTTTTCATTAATGACTTTGTAGGTGAATAGCATATGCAATGATTATTACAACAATCGCTCGAGTATGTTTGGGTTCAGTGAGTGCTGATAGGCATTCTCAATGGTGATCTCTCCACGACGAACGAGATCCGCGAGGCAACGATTGAGATCTATCATGCCGTCCTGCAAGCCAGTCTCGATGACGGTATTGATTTCATGACTTCTTTTTTCTCGAATGAGATTCGATACGGCGTTGTTACAGATCAACAATTCATATGCGGGGATAAGGCCACCTGAAATGCGCGGAATGAGTCTCTGACTGAAAATACCAGTGAGAGAACTAGCTAGCTGGATACGAATCTGGTCTTGCTGAGTTGGTGGAAATGAGTCGATGATGCGATCGATTGTTTGCGCAGCATTGTTGGTATGAAGTGTCGAGAGCACGAGGTGACCTGTCTCTGCGGCGGTCACTGCCGCTGCCATTGTCTCAGGTCCACGCATTTCCCCGAGGAGTATCGTGTTTACATCCTGACGGAATACTGACAGCAACCCTGTCTGGAAATCATCCGTATCGATACGCACCTCACGCTGGTCGATAATAGATTTCTTTTGTTCAAAAATATATTCTACTGGATCTTCAATGGTCACAATGTGCTCGGCACGCTCGGTATTGATGAGCTCAATGAGTGCAGCAAGCGTTGTCGTCTTGCCCTGCCCTACTGGTCCGACGACAAGAAAAAACCCTTGGTTTTTTCTTGCAAACGTCTCAAGAATCGGTGGCAAGTTGAGATCGGCAATAGTTTTGATTTGTTTCGGAATGAGTCGAAGCACTACACCAACGTGTCCTTGTTGAAAAAACGCATTACCTCGGAAGCGGGCAACGTTTTTGAATTGATAAGAAAAGTCTAACTCTTTCTTTTCCATCAAGCGATCAAGATCTTTTTTACCCGCGAGTATTTCAATGAGTCCGACGAGATCAGCATGAGTGAGCACGGGCTTCTTTGAAAGTGGGAGGAGAGAACCGGTCACCCGAATGGTCGGGTGACGTCCCTCGGAAAGATGAAGGTCTGAACCACCTTCGGTCGCGACTGTCTGCAAAAGATCATCAAGTTCTGTTTCGTAATTCATGTATATAAATATTATGCCACCTTTACAATGTTAATACTACTACTTGTGGTTGCCGAGCATGCGTTTCACTTCTGTTACGACCTCAGATGGGATTGTCGTTGCTTTGACGATATACCCATCAATGCCGAGTCGCTTTGCTTTCTCTATATCCGTAGATTGTCCTTGATTGCTCAAGATTAAAATGACGGCGTTACTTGCCAATTTATCCTGACGAATTTTTTCGAGTGCTTCGAGTCCATCCATGACTGGCATGACCATGTCTAGCACAACAACATCTGGCGAAAAACCTGCCTGCAACTTGGCGACGGCGTCAGCGCCGTCGCCTGCCGTGACCACATCAAAACTTTCTTTTTGAAATTTGACGGAATACATGTTGAGGAGAAACTTATCATCATCAACAATAAGAATTTTGTAAGCACTTTCTGTCATGTGTTGTTATTGTAACATATGTTTCCTCACACTCTCCTACACCTTATTCACTTCTTCAAATGGAATTTCTTTTCTGAGAGCTCTCAAAATAGCATCTTCTTTTAGTGTGAACATTCCCTTTTTTCGTAGAAGTGCACCGAGCGACAACTCCGTCGGGTCTTTCAAAATAACTCCTTCTAACTCCTTGTCCATCTTGAAAACTTCAAACACAGCCTGACGACCCTTGGTTCCCTTTGGACACTCTGGAGTCGGATTTATTTGATACATATCAACCATGGGAGGAATCTCACCTCTAAACTCTGCAGGTAGATCTTCAAATTGTTTATCGATCATGACTTTGAAACTACCATCGACCGGCACAGTTTTCACCGCTTGGGCGCATGTTTTGCCCACAAGTCGTTGCGCCATACCGAGGATGAGTGTCGGGGCGATAAGGAAAGGATCAACACCCATGTCCACAAGTCGAGGAATAATACCGATAGCATTGTTGGTGTGAATAGTAGAGAGTACAAGGTGACCTGTGAGGGCCGCTTGAATTGCGAGCTGTGCGGTCTCCTTGTCTCGAATCTCCCCCACCATGATCACATCTGGGTCCTGTCGCAGTGTTGTGCGGAGACCAGATGCGAATGTATACCCAATCTCAGGATGCACTTGTGATTGACTCATACCTTCAATGTTGTACTCAATCGGATCTTCGAGAGAAAGTACGTTCAATTCATCGCGATTGACAGCATTGAGCATAGAATAGAGTGTCGTACTTTTTCCAGAACCTGTCGGACCAGATATAAGAATGAGTCCGTACGGTTTTTCGATAGCCTCTTTGATCATGGCGAGGTTGCGAGGAGAAAATCCGAGACTATCAAGTTTCTGTACGCCCTTTTGCTGGTCGAGAATTCGCATTACGACCTTCTCTCCATAATAGGCAGGAAATGTTGAGACACGGAAATCGATCTTGCGATCATCGATACGCGCGGAAAAACGACCGTCCTGTGGCTTTCGTTTCTCATCCAACTTCATATTGCAAAGGATTTTGATGCGGGCGATGACAGCGTCGTGCACTTTGAGTGGAAGAATAAGGCTTGTACTCAAAACGCCATCCACACGGAACCTGACGCGGATTTTGTCGCTCATTGCTTCGACGTGAACATCAGATGCTTCACCCTCGATGGCGTATCGCAACATGGTAGCGACAACTTTTGTCACTGGTGCATCTTCAACGATATTAGGTATACCTCCCTTTTTTGTTACAAGTTCTTCTTGATCCCGCTCAAGGGTGACATCCCCTTCAGAAAATTCCGTCTCCAATGCATCGAGTGCTTTTGTTACCTCACCAGTTAAACCTTTGTATGTATTCAAAACACTCTGAAAATCTTCTTCTGAGATGATAAAGACCTTGAAAGGTAAATTTACTTTTGAGGAAATGAAACTGAGTGCATCACGCGCCTCAATATTGTCAGGGTCGACAACACCCACCTCGAGAATGCCGTCTGTGACGTCGAGTGGCACAATTTTGTAGTGAGTGGCTGATTCTTCAGGAATATATTTGAGGATTTCAAAAGAAATTTCCTTTTCACCAAGAACTTTTGTAGGAATATTGAGATACTCTCCTTTTGCTTTAATAATATCAGTCGGCGAAATACCCCGATCACGGAGAACATCCTCAATTGATTTGCGTGAGCTTTCTGCTTCTTGTGAAATGAAACCAATATCATCTCGCGTTATTATATTTTGTTTTGCGAGTACTTCGAGAAAACTCATAGATGATGTTTATTATCTTTATTTACCTGTCGTTGTTTTTGTGGTCGACTTTGCTGGTACCTTTGTAGTTGTGGTAGAAGTCGCGGCGGCCGGTGTGGATGTAGAGGTTTTTACGAAACCATTAGATGAAGGTTGCGTGTTAGCTGTCGGCGAATTGGACGGAGGTGTTGCCCCATCGATACCAAGAGGAGCGAACGGATTGGGACGGCCTGCTTCTTGCAGAGTAAGTTCTCTGCTAAAATCCTGCAAATAAAGATAAGCAGGATCGCTAAAAATACCGATGTCGAGATGAATATTTTGGATAGCAAGCAATTGAGAAACAAATTCAGTTCCAGGACCTTCAGTATAATTATTAGTACCGGTCCCCGAAAATTTTGTTGAGTCCTGCCTAGTGAGAGCTGTTGAGGTATCAGTTGATTTTGGCATGAATACACTGTATGCCAAAAACAGCAACACTATAACTACCACTCCGATGATTATTTTTTTGTAACGTAAGAGCATTGAAATCATAGTAGTTTATTTAAGCCAATAGGTCTGAATGGTCACATTATAATCATAGCGGCCTGTGGCATTTGACGAGAATGTGAGACCTGTTACATCAACAATACGTAGACTCTGTTCTAGCTTACGAAGAAAGACTTGAAAGTTCTCATAGGTTGCGCTGACAACAAACGACAATGAGATGGTCCCGTACTTACTTGCATTCGGACCGACCACGGTTGAATTGTCAGTACTCCCCGAATTGACACTTGGATTCTTGATGGTCATTCCTAGCTGATCAGCAATATTTTGCATAGCTATGATTAAGTTAACATTCTCCACGCCATCAGGAAGCATTACTTTCAGACGGTTTACATCGGAGTCCAAAATCTGACTACGCTGAGTAGTCAATTGATCACGAACTGCGCGAAGTTGAGCGGCTTTATTATTAGCAGATCCAAGCTTTGTCTGCTCAGCCTGTTTTTCTTTGATGGTCTGATACTGCGGATTAGTATAGAAGAAAAATATTCCGAGGGCGGCTCCTATAAAAAATAATGGGGCAATGATTTTCATAATTATTGTTGAGCAGGAGCCTGATCAGGGGTGGATGATGAGGGTCCCTGATCATGACGAAGCTTGTAATACGAGATCAGCGTCGGATCAAGCGCCGAACTAAATGTAAATCCTGAGTCACCTTCACCGTTCAATGATAATCCTCCCAAGATGGGACTCTTAAACACATTTCGGAGAGAGGGATCTGTAAATTGTTTTGACTGCAGAGCAACAGTCTCATAACTATTGACTGGTCCACGACCAGCAAGACCTCCCATTGAGATAGTAATCTTGTCCCCTCCTCCGTATGTATAGGTAAAATTACCAAAAGAAACATTTTTCAATGTGCTTTTTTCGAGCGAACCAAAGAAGTTAGAAAAAGCGATGTGATTATGAAGTAATGTGTTAGCAGCGGTAATACGATCGTTCAATCGTGTTATGTCCTGAATAGTCGCCGGATCGAAAGCGTTTTCATTTCGTTGGAGTTCAGTATTGCCTTTTGCAATTGTATTAACGAGCAATTGATTATAGAGAAACGCAGCGCCCGCAGTAGCAATACTGACCATGAATAAAATGAACGCGAGAAGGGTAAACAAACTACTACCGGCGGAGTGACGTGGTGCGTCATCAGTGATCGGCTGTTTTGGTATAAAAGATGTTTGGAATTTTGTTTCCATGACGGCTATATAATCCTTTTGTATTTCACTGATAAGTATACCACTCTCTCCGTGCAATGTTCAACAAAGTTTTCAACTACGCCAGTTCTTGGAGCTTTCGAAGGGCAATACCGATCGCTACAGAAAATTCAAGTCCAGTTGTTTTGAGTACGTCGTCAAGAAATGCAGGGGTTTCGAGTTTTGCAAAAGGATCCCCGAGGACCACATCGGTCTGAAAGTTCGCTCGAGCAAGCTCGAGCACACCCTTCATAGCAGCACCTCCACCGGTCAAGATTACCTTGCTCACTGCTTTGTTGTATTTTTTCTGATAATTGAGGACCACACTGTTTGCTTCAGAGAAAATATAATCAAGAGTGAGAGATATGATGTCATAGATCGGCTTCTCGTCTGTAGTGACTCCGGTCCCGAGAGTCCTCTTGATGTGCTCTGCGCGATCGAAACTAATACTCAACCCTTTTGAAATACTGATAGTGATATCTTGCGAACCACGATTGATGATATGAGAATATTTTACCACCCCACGCTCGAGAATGTATATTTTTGCGGCGGATGCTCCGAAGTCAAAGATCATGACCGGCGTATTCTCGCCGGCCAATAATGCCCGCGTCGCACTAAACATTTCAATTTCAAAAAAGCCTGTATCAATACCCGAATTTTTTACGATCGTATTGTAATCATTGAGCACTGCATTATGTATCGAAACCACAAGTACTTCTATCTTTTTTGAATCTTTTGGTGCCCCGGTCGTTGTCTGTTCGTCTGTCTCTGACTCGGTGTCGAGCCCTAGATCAGAATCCCCAGGCACTATCCACCAATCGAGTGTCACTTCATTGATAGGTACTGGAATATATTTTCGCGCCTCGATCGGGATCATTTCCTGTAGACGTTTCTCCCCTACCGCAGGCAACTGAATGAGTGATACTAGACTCGATCGGAATGGAATAGAGACACCACTCATGAGGCTAGTAATGTTTGACTCGCGAAATACGTCCTTGATTGCTTCGGCGATTTTATCTGGTGTGAGATTGGTCACTTGTCCCACTGCAAAACCACCATAAGAGCCGAGTGCGAGTTCCCCATAAGTCTCAAGCACTGCACGCCCTTTTTTCTTGCGGATTTGGACTACTTTGATTGACGATGACCCAATATCAATGCCAACAACACTTTCGTCGGTTTTTTTGAATAAATTTTGAAGAATATTTGACATGATACCGGTAGAATGGACTTCACTCTGTAGTATATAACACTGAATGACCAATGAAAACACATTTTATGAAGATTCTACGAATAGCATGTGGATATATATTACGTACGGTTTTTTCTGAGGCGAATTCTGCTCGAGAAAAAGTAAAAATTATGCGGAGAGAGATCGTCGAACATATTAACGATCATACACGGGCGACACGATTAGATGCAGACAATGATAAACACACACTTACTCTCGGTCAATACAGACACGTGCCAATCAAGAACCTCATTTGGTCGGCAAAATATGATAATGACGAGAAAGCATTAAAATTCTGTGCCGATTTACTCAGCGATGAATTGATTTCCATAATGGAGGGGGTCAGACCCCTTGTCACATATATACCCTCGACTGCCTGTCTATTACACGAACGCTTGAATGACCACATGCAAATAATTTCCACATACATATCCCCTCTCATTCAAAATTTTGCAGACGTCGGCTCATGCTTAAAAATAAATACTACCCGGAAATATATCCGTCAAAGCAAGACGGAAAATCGCGACATACGCTTCGCGCAAGCACGAGATAAATTCACCGCTACGGGTGTTGCAGGTCGAAGCGTTATTATCCTCGATGACATTGTCACAACGGGTGCAACAATAGTCGATGCCGAACGAGCGTTGCGCGCCGCTGGGGCGATACATATATATAGTATGGCTGTCGCTCATTAAATATGATATGGTATTTCCATTGGAGAGTTGGCTGAGTGGTCGAAAGCGCCTCACTGCTAACGAGGTAGGGGTGTTAAAACCTCTCGAGGGTTCAAATCCCTCACTCTCCGCATTGACAGCGCAGGACGTCTGCGCAGCTGGCGTCCGAGCTGGCAAATTTGAATAGAGGGATTTGAAAGCCGGAGCGAAGGCAAGTTATGAGCGGAGCGAATCTTTCCGAGTGAGGCGGGGCGCCCGCAGGAAGTACCCTTGGGGTATCGCGCAAAATTTCTGAAAGAAATTTATGCGTGACCAAATCCCTCACTCTCCGCCACGATTTGGGTGAACCCGCAAAAAAATCACTTGTCGTTCAATTGCGGTATACTCTTTTTACACATTTATGGAGGCGTGGATGAGTGGTTTAAATCAACAGTTTACTAAACTGTCGACCTTTAATTGGGTCCGTGAGTTCGAATCTCACCGCCTCCGCAAACACGAGCTAGCTCGAGACGCCTTATTTTAAGGCGTTTTTTGCTATGAGAAAATTATGATGGTATAGGATTCGAACTTTCTACGATTTTGAGTTACAATTTTAGAATCAAATAAAAATTCATTACAAAATGCAATCCAATAAAATCTTTTCTCTCAAAATCACTTTAAATTATACTGCTCCAAGTGTCTGGAGGAGGATTTTAGTGCCTAGTGGTTACTCTTTCTTTGATCTACATTGTGCTATTCAAGATGCCATGGGATGGCTTGATTCTCACTTGCATGGTTTTTCAATAAGCCAGAAAGGGACCATAAGACCGTTAAATATAAAACTTCCCGATGCAGACGGAGAAGATGGTTGGCTAGCAGATGATGATTACAAAGATGAGAGAAAAGAAAAAATTTCAGATTTTTTTGGAAAATCAATAAAGCAATGTATTTATACATATGATTATGGAGATAATTGGGATCATACTGTTCTTTTTGAAAAAGAAATCGATGCTGCTCCAAACCAAGAATATCCACAATGTGTTGCAGGTAAGAATGCTTGTCCCCCAGAAGATTGTGGAGGTATACCTGGATATTATAATTTAATTAAAGTTCTTAAAAATCCCAAAAATGACCAGCATGAAGACATGCTTGAATGGTTAAATATTGAGGATCCAAAAGAATTCAACCCATCATACTTTGATCCTAAAGAAATTGATTTTGTAAATCCAAAAACTAGACTCCGGGAAGTACAAAAAGGCTTTGGAATAAAACCCCTTAAACCTTAGAATACCTCGTCGTTCTTCCTTGTCCAATTCTCTTTACCTTCTTCAGTCGCATAAGTACATCGAGAGCCTGTGACACTGTCGGCCTTGCTACCTTTGTTTCCCTAGATATTTCTCCAGGTGTTGCTTCAGGCACTGATTCAAGGTATTTCCAAACTGCAAGTTGTTTGGGGGAAAGAAGAAGTTCGATATTTTCCTTTGATAAGAGATCGATAGCCTGTTTTGCTTGCTGTAATAGAATATTAAGAAAAAATTCAAGCCAAGGAATAATATTTTCTTTTTTTGTTTTGATTGTCTTCTGGCTTTTTCTTAATGCCATATAATAATCAGCCTTATTGTCCTCAATCAATTTTTCATGCGAGACATAAGGTGCATATCCATAACCCTCTTTTATAAGAAGGAGATTTGTAAGAATTCGCGAAATTCTCCCATTACCATCTTGAAACGGATGGATGTTTAAGAATTCAACCAAAAAATTTCCAATGACTAGGAGCGGATGAATCTCTTTTTCTGCAAAAGTCATCTGCGTCCATTCAACCACTTCGAGCATTTCTTTTGGAGTAAGATATGCAGGAGTAGTATCAAAAAGAATACCGATAGATTTTCCCAATTCATCTACCATATGCACTTTATTTTCTGCCTTTTTGTATTCTCCACGATGCAATTTATCCTTCTCTACATATTTCAACAGTTCTTTATGAAAATGTTTTATCGTGCCTTCTGAAAATGGAATAGACTTCCAAGCTTCAAAAACATTATTGAGCAGTTCAAAATATCCCATCACCTCTTGTTTATCCCTATCGGCAAATTTTTGAACCTGAAGACCCTTCATTAATTTTTCAACATCTTCATCTGAAAGTTTTGCTCCCTCAATACGCGTCGAAGCTCCTGTCGAGGTGACAAGAGTTGATCTTTTTAATCGCCCCAAGGCTTGCGGGTTGAGATTTGCTCCACCTATCCATCTGCCTTTAATCTCCTCGATTTGGTTTATCAGTTGCCAAATTGATTGGGGTAGGTCTTTTATTCTTTTGTTGAATTTATAATTCATAATCTAATATATTGATTATATGAGATTATATGAGATTACGGCTAGAAAGTAAAGAAAAAGACACAAAATCAATTATTTAGTTTACAAAATACGCTTATTTTAAGGCACGTTTCTAGAGCTAGCTGGAGACGGGTTCAAATCTCACCGCCTCGATGGTCTTCTCCGCATCTAATACAAAGCCCCTCCCATCACCTTCCCTCCTATTGATTCTGTCGCACCTCAGAAACCGGGGTCTGACCCCCATCCACCTGCACAAACTGCGTAATACGATCCTTGAATCGATAATAGAAGTAACTCGCCAAAAGCAGAATAACACCCAGGGAAATATATGACACGAATCGATACACATCGCTCAAATTGTACGTATCGAATAGAAATATTTTGAATACCACAACTACAAACAATACGAGAGAGAGCAGTCGTGCGAATCGAGAACGTTTCGCAATACCGACAAAGAGTCCGACAATAGCATACGCGAGCCAGAACGCTGACAATGCGACGCGCTCCGCACTTGCACCGAATTCGCTCGAATTGGTATTGAAGTAATCCATAATTTCTTTACTGATGAAAATCAATGGAATAGCATTGCCGATAAAAATAAATATTTTACGCATGTCTCGATTCTCGCCCGTCGCGTCCTCTGGGAAGAAATCAAAAAGTGCAATGATGTAACTAATGAGAGCAATAACCACCACCATATTCAGCATACGCACATTGAGGAATGGTTGATATAGATCTACCGGTAAATTTAATGTATACGCAAATGAAATGATGATCGATATAGTAAACAAGATATATGAGAAGATTTTGAACACATTTTCTTTGAGCATAAATGCGAGACTGATCATGAGCGCGATGAATGCCATCCAAGCAAACGGTAGATATACAAGTGGATGGGGCAATCGATTCATCTCGAGTGACATCCAGATAACAGGCACAACAAACAAAGCAGCTGAGGCATAATTTTCCATTAATTCTTTTTCGTCCGACGCGATTGCCCCATCTCCTTGTCCAGGCGCATAATTTCCATACCGGTACAGTGACCAAATGACTGCGTACATGAGTACAACAAGTGCGCACAGAAGTGTTCTCTCGTTAAATATTGGTACGGTAACAGGCACGACATGTATATCAAAGAAGATGACCTTTGCAGCGGAGGCGGCAGTGAGCAGTAGGCCGAGAGCTCGTGAGACATGAGCCCGGAGAAGCACTCCAATCGTCACGATCGCTGTTGCTTCAATGACGAGGAATGAAGACAAAGTCCTTCCTTCAAAATGTAAACTGGTCGCCAACACTATACCGAGTGTGCCGATGACAACAAAGATATTTGAGATTGATACTGCTCGAGGATTGTTTCGATAAAGCATGCGGACAATAACTGAACCAATGATATAGAAGAGTCCAACGAGTAATGTAAGCAGTGCTACATCGTCCTTTGCGTGGTAAACCGTCAGGCTGAGCAATACATACATGACAGGGACCGCCGACAAAAGAAAACTTTCGATACTTTTTTTATCCACCTCTTTTGGTGAATAATCTCGAGAGAGTGCAGTGAACACATTTGCAATAAAGAATGCGATGAAAATGACGGTAAGGTAGAAAGAAATAGTTGTCGGAGACGTACCGGCAGAAAAGAAACTGAGCCATCTATATGAAATGGCGGCAGTTCCGATGAGTCCTACAAATACCAATTCCGGCCATCTCTTCATCGAAGAAATTCCTACTATTGCAAGGACCAAGATGAGAATATAGCCAAAGATAAGATGCACAGACGCTGTAATCGGCATGATGAACGGAACGATGAATGCTCCGAGAAAGGAGAAGAGGACCAGCGGCAATGAGTCGAGACTGATCGCAAACAATGTCGAAATTGCAGTAACAATAATCATGAGTGCAACCGCAGTCGGAAGTGGCAACAAATCGTAGAAGCCATATGCAGAATAAAAACTAATATAAATAATACCGAATCCTGCTCCAATGAGCGCCAACCCATATGATGCGAACTTCTTTCGAAGGGACGCGCCGATAGAAGCTACAACTATACCGAAGGCAACACCGAGCGCCACACGGTAAAACGGAGTGATGATATTATTCTCAAACGCGTAGCGAAGGAAGAAAATAATACCG
The DNA here is from genome assembly GCA_043745355.1 of bacterium. Taxonomy (GTDB): domain Bacteria; phylum Patescibacteriota; class Minisyncoccia; order Phycocordibacterales; family CAIZLB01; genus JBDKLC01. The sequence goes on along the minus strand of JAYTSY010000006.1, from coordinate 10,383 downwards.
AGAAATACGGCAATAACACCGACAATAGTGAGGATTTTGCTCCCAAAATTGAACTCGTCGGCAGCAGAAGTTGTCGAGGTTTTCGGGGTTGTCGGGGTTGTCGCGACCGGCATCGCAACTGGCCGTGGTGGTGGCATTGTCGGCATCGCAGAGAGCGGAGAAACGGACGCAAGCGGCATAGGAGCGGGTGCGGAAACAACTGGTCTCGGAGCAGATGTTGAATTGCTGACGCCTGTCCCCGACTCTATCTTCTTTTTGAGACTTTTGACCTGTGCTTCAAGACCATTTACTCGAGAGGCCATGTAACAAGCAGCGACGATTGACACTACGAGAGCGACAAAATCCATATTAATGTATGTTTAGTGATAATTAATGTAAGCCACAACATTATACCTCAATCTCTTCATGAAATCTTTTCCTGTTTTCAAGTCTTTAGCGTATATGGCATATTCTCCTTCTGGAGAATATGCCATATACGCTAAATGCAACTTTTTTACTATTTGTCACCGATAAAATATTTTCAATGTTTTTGATATAATATCCTCATGATCACCGGTCGTTTCATCCTCTACCCCATCCTTACCGCCAATTTGAGAGAAAAAGTTGAGGGAGTATTTAAAGAAATAAAACATGGACAAACAAACGGTTGATACCTACAACAAATTGGCGGTGCAATACGACGAAGAGACCGTTAATTTTTGGGAGTTATTTCCTCGTAGCTTCATAGATAAATTCGTATCTCTTTCCGGAGACAGAGTACTGGACATCGGAAGCGGACCTGGGCGTGACGGGCTTATTCTTTTAGAAAAAGGTAAAAGCGTTACAGGATTAGATGCGTCATAAGAAATGGTAAAAATTTCATCGTATAGAGGTCTAAAAACAATACTCGGAACATTTGATAATCTGCCGTTTAACGAAAATGAGTTTGATGCGGTCTGGTCATACACCACGCTTCTCCATATTCCTAAAAATATGGTTAGTGTACCCCTCAAAGAAATATATAGAATTCTTCCCCCTTCAGGAATATTTGCACCTGGACTGATCGAGGGTAACACAGAAGAACACAAAGAAAGTTCTGGGGTTAATCTACCTCGGTGGTTTAGTTTCTATACAAAGGAAGAAGTTGTGGAGCTCCTGCAGAAACAAGGTTTTGAATTGATATATTTTGAAACATTTAAACCTCGAACGAGGAAGTATCTTAATTTCATTTTTAAGAGGGCGTAAGATACTATCTCCAAGCGATTTTCATTTATGCTACAATTTCTTCATATGGGAATGGAAAATCTACCACCACAAGATATTAATGAAAAACCCGAGCGGGGACGTTTCGGGTCAATTGCTTCCCAAACTAAAAGAGCTGCACTCATAGGTGCCCTCGCGTTTGGATTGGGCACAGCGGAAGAAGCACAAGCGAGGGACTCCGGCCACTCTAAAAAAGTGACTTCTTCACATTCAGTACATATAGAAGAGTCCGTTGATAAAAATATAATAGACACTATTTACGAAGACGTTGATTATCTCTGGCAAGTCGAACTTGTTCCAAAACATCATGAGGATGGAACTTTTTACCTCGCAGAGGTTTATACAAAGGTTGATAAAAGTAAAAATGAATCAATACATATCGGAGAATTCGATAATTTAAATACTGCTGCCATACAACTTTCACATATGGAAAATATTCCTGAACAGGTCAGACTATTTAATAGCTCAATTCTAGAAGCAATTGAAAAAGAAAAAGAGTTCCGACAAACAGGTCTGACAAAAGAAGATATTCCCGTGAATGAAATTTTGAGAGAAAATAATAAAAAGTTCAAAGGATACGGCGTTGACGTCACTATCAAATACGATGAGAACGGAGAAGCTCAATCGGTTGATAACAATGAGGAAGAAGTTAAAAAAGTCGATGAAACGAAAAATGCCGCAGAAGCAGATTCAAAAATTTAAAAAGACGATTTGGGTTTATCACACAGCGAATCGCCGTGACCTACCTTGGCGCAACACCCACGACCCATACAAAATCCTCGTTTCGGAAATGATGCTACAACAAACGCAAGTGAGCAGAGTTTTAATTAAATATAAAAGTTTTCTCAAAAAATATCCTTCTGTAAAAACATTAGCCAAAGCCAAACTCTCTGATGTACTCCGTGAGTGGCAAGGCCTCGGTTACAATCGTCGAGCAATGTATTTGAAAAGGACGGCAGAGGTAGTTGTTAATGAATATGCAGGCAAATTTCCTCAAAATAGAGAAGCCTTGATGAAATTGCCCGGTATTGGACAGTCTACGGCAGGTGCGTTGCTTTCATTTGCGTTTGAGATACCGACGGTAATCATCGAAACGAACATTCGTTCAGTTTTTATACATTTCTTTTTGAGCGGTTCTTCATCTGTTTCTGATAAGGTTATTGAGGAGCTCGTGACAGAGACATTAGATACTAAGAACCCGCGGGAATGGTATTACGCGCTTTATGATTATGGAGCATATCTCAAAGCTTCAAGAATAAAGACTCACCGCAAGAGTGCGACATATAAACAGCAATCAAAATTCACAGGTTCAAATCGAGAGTTGCGATCCCTTATCTTAAAAAAGTTGTTAACTTCCAAAAAATATCTATCCCTTCACGAAATATCTGACGGAATTATCTTCCCTGAGGAACAAATTTCAACAAATCTTGTGAAAATGGTAAATGAAGGATTATTAAAGAAAAGAGGAAACCTCTGGAAAGCCTCCTAAAAGCCTTGTATAATAAGAAGTCATGCTAAGACAATCCGTTGCTGGAATCATACACAAGATAGGTTTGGCTATATCGCTCATATATATGGCTCTTTTGGCTTTTTTGCGTCCCATAGACATAGTCGGTCTATATCCTCACGCCATCATCAATAGCTCCAACGAGACTGGATTTATCACTATTAGTGGTATTTTAGCCCTTCTGCTTGCAGCTTGGATACTTTCCAACCGATTCAAGTTTTTTTCTAACCTCACTATGACAATACTCGTTGCTCTCACGGCACTCATCAATTTGACTAATTTGCGACTACTCTTTATGCTTGCGCCTATTTTTGCCCTCGCGCTCGGCCTCACTGTCAGGTATTATCCCCGCATTCGAGTAATCGATAAATCAGCAACACCTCTTGTCTAAATTTCTTTCATTATCTCTCAAGAATTTTTTCCGAATCGCTCCTGCGATTGAAGATGCTCTGTCAAAATTGCGAATTGAAACAGTCGGGGATCTCCTCTATCACTTCCCAGTCCGTTATGGCGAGTCGACGTCGGGTATTTATATTCGTGATATTGTCCCTGGTGAGCAAACGACTATCTACGGACGAGTGAGTGCTCTTAAAACTGGCAAATCATTTCGAGGCCGGATGCCAATGGCTGAGGGGTTCGTCGAGGATGACACCGGCCGCGTCAAAGTGATTTGGCTTCATCAGCCATATATCGCAAAAATGATTCAAGCTAACAGTATCGTCAAAGTATCGGGCAAAGCGACTGATAGGAACGGTGTGGTGGGATTTATGAATCCTGAAATAGAATCGATTGGGACGCTGCCCACCAATATCGGACAATCCCTTTTTAATAAAAAAGAGGGTGATCCTGGAGAGGAAATTTCTTCGATGAGTATCCCTGTTTATAACGAAAGCAAGGGCGTCACGTCACGTTGGTTTTTTCACAATATTCAAAAGATATTTAAATTGAAAGAATTTGAAAATCTCGAAGATCCCATCCCTGCTCACATCCGCGAAAAATATAATCTCCCAAGCATCACGTCGGCGATGATTTGGATGCATGCGCCGAAAAAACCTGATGATGCGACCGTTGCTCGTAAGCGTTTCGCATTCGAAGAAGTTTTTTTGATCCAGCTCAAGAATCAACAGACTCGCGCATTACATGCGAAAGAAAAAGCATTTGTTATTGATCGAGCAGAGAGTGAAGTAAAAGCATTCACTGATCGCCTTTCATTTCCACTGACAGACGCACAACAAACATCTATCAACGATATTCTCTCTGATTTCAAGAAGGGTCAGCCAATGTCGCGACTACTTGAGGGTGATGTAGGGAGCGGAAAGACTGCAGTTGCGGCGGTGACAGCGTACACCGCCGTCACCACTCGCCCTCGTGGTCGCACTGCTGGGACGCTCCAAGTTGCATATATGGCTCCGACCGAAATACTCGCTCGACAACATTTCGAATCATTTATCAAATTATTTTCACATATGCCTATTTCTATTGGACTGATCACGGGAAACGGCTGCAGAAAATTTCCATCAAAACTCAATCCAAAAGGTTGGACAGACATCTCTCGTTCGCAATTTCTCAAATGGGTTGCTAATGGCGAGATTGCGGTTGTCATCGGTACTCATGCACTCATTCAAAAATCAGTAAAGTTCAAAGACCTCGCGTATGTGATCATTGATGAACAACATCGCTTCGGCACCGCACAGCGTCAAAAGCTCGCTCGCAAAAATGATATTGTTCCCCACCTCCTCTCAATGACTGCGACGCCCATTCCCCGCACACTCGCCCTCACTATGTACGGTGATCTCGACTTATCCATCCTCGATCAAATGCCTCTCGGAAGAAAGCCAGTTATCACAGAGGTAGTGAGTACAATTATGGCGCGTGAAAAATCATACGATCGCATGCGTACCGAACTCACTGCAGGTAGACAATGCTATGTCATTTGCCCTCGTATTGACGAACCAGACCCTGACAAAGAGCAAACGATGATGGCAAAATCTGTCAAAGAAGAGGCGAAGCGTCTTAAAAAGGATGTATTCAAAGACGCGCGGATCGATATATTACACAGCAAGATGAAACCAGATGACAAAGAAAAAACAATGGACCGTTTTTCAAAACACGAAATTGATATTCTCGTTGCAACATCTGTCGTCGAAGTGGGTGTAAATGTGCAGAATGCGAACGTCATCCTCATCGAAGGGAGCGAACGATTTGGTCTCTCGCAACTCCATCAGCTCCGTGGTCGCGTCATTCGAGGGACGCATCAGCCATATTGTTTTGTCGCAACAGAAAGCAAGAGCGACAAAACAATTGAGCGACTAAAGGCTCTCGTTACTGCGAAAAATGGATTTGAACTTTCAGAGCTTGATCTCAAAATGCGAGGCGCCGGAGAACTGTATGTAGGAAAACAATGGGGCATCTCGGATGTTGCTATGGAGGCAATCAAAAATTTGAAGATGGTAGAAGCCGCTCGCAATGAAGCGTCAGTAATTATAGGGTCTGACCCCTTTCTAACAAAAACAGAAAACGTGCATCTCGCAACACTTACTAAAGAGCGCGAAGAAATTCATTTTGAATAAAAACAATCACATGGTACAGTCTCTGCCAAACAAATGTACCTGACTCGGCAGTATCCGAGAGACCTAGAACCCAAGCAATATGAGAGCAATTTCTGCATCAAAAAATGCGACAATACCGGTTTGTATCGTTGTCTTTCCACCAGCCCTCCTCTGCAAAGTAGGTAGCAAGCCTCGACTAGGAACTCATAAGTTTGAGGCCGACCTAGACTCCCGCTATACCCAACTCACAAAAGGACAGGTTTTAGAGATTGAAGGAATGAGAGCGGAGACTGACGCAGTCTACGGAGAAGTTTTGATTAGCGTTACTCTTCCTGAAAAAGATCCGGCAAAAACAATCACGGACCTGCTCAAAAAAGGATGGCGTTTCGACAAAGTAGCGTGCGGGAAATTTCACATCAACTGGTGAAACTACAATGATTCTGCAAAAGGCGCGACCTCCGGTCGCGCCTTTTTACTTTTTGTGCGCGTGCTTGGATTCGAACCAAGGACCACAGAGGTATAAGCTCTGCGCTCTAACCAACTGAGCTACACGCGCGTGCTGTCATAGTACCCAATTTGAGGAAATAAGGAAAGATTGTAATTGACTATACAATAGCAAATGCTATATTTAGGCCCTGGTAAGATCGAAGCGTTTGAAATAGCCGCCTCTTGTGGTGGCTATTTCTTTTCATATTATATTTAGGATTTTTTTAGCGTTATTTAATGGGTGTTTGTATACAGTAATAGTCGTGCGAGGTGGTTATCTCGTACTGTGGGCCTGCTCATGGCTGAGCGCTTCGATCTTACCAATTGAAGCTGGCGGGTTCGATCCCCGTCAGGTCCACATTGAACAAAAACAGAGGCCTATTGGCCTCTGTTTTGTTTTTAAATCTCCTTCTCTCTCTTCTTTTTCGGAGTAATGCCGTTAATCACCAACAACTTTTCAAACTCATCTCGTTCAAGTGTTTCAGCTTCAATCAACGCCTTTGAAATACTGTCGAGTGCTGCACGATGTTCGGTGATAATTTTAAACGCACGATCATACGCTTCATTCATAATTTTTGAGACTTCCCCGTCAATTGTCGTACCTACCGTTTCAGAATAATCACGTTCACCAACTCCCATACCACCCATGAGAGTACGCCCTCCTGATGACTCAAGTGCAATAGGCCCAATCTTGTCTGACATACCATATTTTGTCACCATGTCTCTTGCGAGCGCGGTTGAGACCTGCAAATCATTTGATGAGCCCGTAGTGAGATCATTGAAAATAGTTTTCTCTACTACATATCCGCCAAGTGAAACAGCAATATCATCCAGAAACTCATTCTTTGATTGAAGCTTTCGTTCTTCGAGAGGAAGCTTGAGTGTGTACCCTGCCGCACGACCTCGAGAAATGATCGAGACTTTGTGCACAGGATCAGCATATGGAAGAAGTGATGCAATGAGAGCATGACCTCCTTCGTGATATGCGGTTACTTCTTTTTCTCTAATAGATAAAATATGACTTTGACGCTCAGGACCGAGCATTACTTTTTCGATAGAACGAATGAGATCAAACTGTGAAATCTTTGTGCGGTCCTCGCGTGCAGCAAGAATCGCTCCTTCATTCATGAGAGAGTAGAGATCAGCACCAGAGAATCCTGGAGTACGCTCTGCAATGAGCGGAAGGAATACGTCCTCTCCGAGTGGCTTTCCTACAGCGTGAACTTTGAGAATTGCTTCTCTGTCAGAACGATCAGGAAGATCGATAGTAACTCGTCTATCGAATCGTCCAGGGCGCAGCAGTGCAGGGTCAAGTACATCAGGACGGTTAGTTGCCGCCATGACGATTACTTTTTCATTTGGTTCAAAGCCATCCATCTCAACGAGAATTTGGTTCAAGGTCTGTTCACGCTCATCATTGCCTCCACCTGTTCCCGTACCTCGAATGCGTCCTACTGCATCAATCTCATCGATGAACATGATCGCGGGTGCGGCAGCTTTTGCAACTTGAAAGAGATCGCGCACTCGTGATGCACCGACTCCAACGAACATCTCAACGAATTCAGATCCTGAGATTGAGAAAAATGAAACGCCCGCTTCCCCTGCCACTGCTCGAGCGAGCAATGTCTTACCAGTTCCCGGTGCTCCCATGAGCAAAATTCCCTTTGGAATGCGGGCGCCAATATCCAAAAACTTTTTTGGATTTTTCAAAAAGTCCACGATCTCTGAGAGCTCCTGCTTTGCCTCCTTGGCGCCCGCCACATCCTTGAAGGTAATCTTCACCTTTGTATCCTCAGGTTTAGTGAGCCGCGCGCGTGACTGCCCGAAACTAAATGCCTGCACACCCGCGCCTCGTGCCTGGCGTGTGAAAAACCAAATCATAATAAGAAGCAAAATAAGCGGAATAATAAGTGGCAAAAGCAAATTACTGAACCAATATGAGAATCCATGGTCTTCTTGGTTTGAGATCTTCACTGTTGCCAATTTTTCAGGCATCACACCGAGATTCTTGAACGATTCGGTGAGAGAACTCTCCACTTCTTTTTTGGAATCCTTCACTGTCTTGTCTATATAGGTAATCTTCAAATCATCAATAGATACTTTGATATCACTTACCTTTCCGGCGTTGATATCAGTGGCGAGCTCAGAGAGACTGATAGTCGAAGTCTTTACGCTATCAGATGCAGTATATGTATAGAGGAATATAAGTGCTGCAAAGATAAATATAGTAGCGACGATATTGTTAAAAAAGAGACTGCGACCTGTTTTTGGTTCTTCACCAGGAGCTTTCTTAGGGGTTTTTTGTTTTGCCATATGACACCGAGTATACAATATTTTAAGGGGTCAGGCACCTTTTACTTCATCAAGTGTAAATGTCATGTTTTCCTATTAAATAAAGCCACACAATTTCACTTGTCTTGAACATGTATATTACTCGGTAATCGTATGTAATAGAAAAGGACCAGAATCCCGCGAGGTGACCGTGAAGCTTGTGCGCTTTTAGACGATTATCAAATGGAGCCGAGCGAAAGATCTCTTCCTTCTTTACGAGAGCAGTTTGAATATCAAAAGGTAGCTTTCAAAATTGTCTTTCGAATTTTGGCAGATAAATTATTTGCAGGGTAATTACATTAAATCCGAAAATGATTTCAGTACTTTACCCCTCCCTTTTTCAAAGTCTTTTGTCATCTTATGCAATTCCTTAGCAAGACGGGCTGACTTCCATTCGCGGAGTAAATGTCTAAAAAACTCACTTGTTGAGGCAAAGTTTCCTGCTTTGACGGCAGATTGGACTTCCTTGAGCATAGGTTTCGGTAGTGAAATGTTGATAATAGATCTCATTGTATTTGTATAGACGTACTGTAATACAAAGTATTACAGTACGTAAGTGATGAGAGTGTTTCGACTGACACCGGCTAATAGTAAACAAAGTGAGCTCAATTTTTGGTAAAGGAGTGATAAATTAAAAAACAAAAACCCACCCTCCACAGGATGAGTTCCTGTTTTGGGTGGGTACTATGCGAAGATTTACTTCCCTTTAATTTCGCAGAATGAAGTCGGCTGATTGTTCCTTAATGACTTGGACAAAGACATCGTGCAACATCCGACCAGTCCTCATCGCTTTGGTTGCGATAAATCGCAGGACACAAACCTCAAAAGGAACTCGGGTGAAGTACGATGCAGTTTCTACCGCTTCTTCCAGTTGCTTGAGCTGGTGCTCTGGAAGACTGACTACGAGACGATTTGAGATCGTCATAGCTTGATCAATTTGACTCCTGACCATCTCTTCGATGCACGCGGGGCATGCCGTAGTCCCGTCCATAAAGCCTTGATGAACCTGGTCATGTGTCGTGCAAAAAGCAGTCGATATCTCAGCACATGATTTACAGGCGATGGTAATTAGATTACCCTCAGATTGCCTAATAGGTAGGATTACGATGCAGCCTGGATCGACTGCCTTACAAATTTCACAGTCCATTCGTTTTTAATTCTTGCCAAAGTACATTCCATCCCTGAGCGGGGAATGAAACATTCTCCGGGTAGTTTGGTTGATGACGTTTTTGTTTATTGCTCAACGCCAAATTCGATATAACAATACGACAAATATCAATTTTTGTCCATATTTGCTATAATGGCGAGCGTGACCACCTACGTCAACAACAAAAAAGCCCACTTCAACTACGATGTTCTACGAGCCTTTGAGGCAGGAATCGAGCTTTTTGGACATGAAGTAAAAGCACTCAAAGCCCATCATGGATCACTTGATGGTGCCTATGTAGTAGTGCGTGGCGGCGAAGCATATCTCGTAGGCGCGACCATTCCCCCATTCCAAGCCAACAACACGCCGAAAGGCTACGACAAAGAACGCAACCGGAGACTCCTTCTCAAGAAATCAGAAATAAAAGAGCTCTCTGAAACGGAGTCAGGCAAGGGCTTGACCATCGTGGCCTTGGCGATGTATAACAACAAAGGCAAGATCAAGGTTGAGATTGGCATTGCCCGCGGAAAGAAGAAGTTCGACAAACGTGAGACAATGAAGCGTCGAGAGTCGGACCGCGAGATACAAAGGACTTTGAAAAATAAATAAATCATGGGGATGATTGGCTTCGACATGTGTCATTTCTTTTGCGTGCGTAATCGAACTGGAGTAATTCGTAAAACTGCTCCAAACCCTAAGTGCTAACGCACGACAAGCGAAAGCTTCACCGTATTTTGCGATGAAGGACTTCGCCTTCGCGACCGCCCGAGCGTAAGCTCCAGCCGCTCCGACGTCCCGTTTTTATCTTCTCGAAGTAAAAACGATGGCGGTATATATTCGAGGTAGGAAGTGGTGTGGTTTCGCACCACTCTCCAAACCTTAGAGACTCGGTTTCGTCATGTTCTGTCTGTCTTATAGTGACGCGACTTAAATGAGCGCAAGCTCAAAAGATAGAGTAGGTTACGTAGACTCGCCTAAGAAACTCACTTGCACCCGGGTTCGATTCCCGGCATCTCCACATCTGATCTGTACCCCATAAAGTGGACACGGGGTACAGAAATCCATGTTTTCTTTTGTTAGAATTACCACACTAACTAAAGAACATGAGAACAATATTTTCA
>JAYTSY010000005.1:0-36190 GCA_043745355.1 bacterium | reverse complement strand
GACCAATATGTGTATGTGACATACGTCGGAGTATGACTGAGGGAGATGCTTGTGCAATTAGCCTGCAAACCTTTGTGCGGTTAGAGTGCAAATTCAGTCATAAAGAATAGACATTCCTTGTTTTTTATAACCTAATCTACCAGCTCTTCCTGCCATATTTTTATATTCTGAAACGGTATATGGTTGTTTCTTTTGACCTGGGAATTCATGTTCAACTATAATTACCGTTGATGCTGGTGTGTTTACTCCCGCTGCAACAGTTGTTGTTGCGGCCAAAACTTTAACCTCACCACTTGCTTTAAATGCTTTTTCAACTATTACCCTTTGTTCTCTAGTAAGATTTGTATTATGGAATGCCGTACCACCAGACAAACATTTTTTCAAACCATCAGATGTTTGAGAGGGGTCAAATAATGAGAGAAGTCTAATATCTTTTTCTGCTGGTGGTAAGTTTAATTCTTCTGAAAGGTAATTTGCGCAACCCTCGGCGGAACCTCTTTTATTTCTAAAAATAATTATCTTTTCATCTTTATCACTATCAATTAACTTTCTAGTTAAAGGCACGATAACATCTTGAGAGCTTGCAGTACTTTTTCTTATCCTAATTTCCGAACGTGGAACTAATTCCATTGTCTTTTCTGAACCATCCAGGTCTAAATATTGGAATGTTCCATTTCTATCAATTACACCCTCAACAAGAGGCACGGGTCTTTTGTCAGTTTTTAAAACATTTATGCCTAACCAATCACCAAAATAATTTACATCTCCTATAGTTGCAGATAGCGTAACAAGCTGAGGTTTTACTCCATTTTCTCTTGCTGTGATAAGTTGAGTAAGTATAAGCTCAATTACAATTCCTCTTGTCGGATTTGTTACAAATTGTGACTCATCAATAACAACCAGCCCTATATTATTCAAGATTGCTGGATTGCTTATGCTCAAGCCTAAAAACATTTCATAAGTTAATACTGCGATATCGTATTTACCATTCAAAAATAAGGAAACCTGATCACTGTTATCGCCAGAACATCTGATAACCCTCATCTGCAATCTTTGTCCATATAGAGCAGAAAAATCCTCAAACTTCTCATTTACTAATGCCTTATATGGGAGAAGAAAGACAGCTTTATTTCCTGAAACTATCGCTTGTGCCGCAGCAAGTTCACCAATAAAAGTTTTTCCAGAACTTGTAGGAGCTATGACCATCAGAGAATTACCATCCAAAATCCTATGTTCATTTATCGCCTGTAACTGAAGCTCGTTTAAGCCGTTCTCAAATTTTGCTGCCCATACAGACCAAATTTCCTGAGGTAACCCAAAACCTGCTAGTTCATCTATTTTAGAACTTATATTAACACCACTTGCCTCGGGGAAAAATTTAAAGTAATTTTTTCCTGGCTTGAGAAGTGGAATTATTAAACCACCAGTCACTTGCCCACACACGACAGGAGTCTGTTTAAGTTTAAGCTTTTCCGATTCAACTCTCACAACTTCCATTACCCTACTTGTAAGTACTTGAATATCCTGCGGTTGCACTTGTTCTTTTAAAACATCCAGAAGGGCCTTAGTGAAAATACCGTGACCTGTCGTTGGAATTTCGTATGATATTTCATTAAAATCTGAAGCGGCAATAAATATCCTACCTTCCCCTGCAAATGATTTTATGGAAGTATCATGTTCACGGGTTATAGGCGTATCTTCAAGTATTCGGGCTGGAGCTCCACCACTAAAACAGCAGTCCAATACGCAGAGAATAATTTTTGCCTTAGATAATTTAAACTGAGTAGCTAAATCTACCATTGGTATAGCGGTGTCACCATACGTTTCTTTAGTGGTATTGTAAGTTATCAATCTGTGATCTCTACTTCCATGCCCTGAAAAATAAAAAATAACGACGTCTTCAGTGGTTGCAGAATCTAAAGTTTGATTCAAGGATTCTCTAATTGCAGTTGTGGTTCCTTCACTATCAAGCAACAACTTCATATCTGCTTCTGGGAGAGAATCACTAAAAAGAGACCATAGCGCTAAGGCATCTCTACGCGCACCAGGCAATTCTCTTGCTCCTGGGTCTATATATTTTCCAACTCCTATAAATCTGCCGATAATAGCCATTGGCAGAATAATAGCTCACGTATAGCATAAAGTACACCAATTAGGACATTAATTATTATAAGTTATTCAAAGGGTGTTTCGTCATCTGCGACCTTAAATGCTCAGCACTAGCCGCTAGATAGATCGTCGTAGTTTTAATACTGTCATGACCCATCATCTTAGAGAGACTGTAGATATCACAGCCCCCTTCAAGCATAAGGGTGGCAAAGGTATGTCTCAATTTATGTACAGTAAATTTCAGATGAAAAGCCTTCTGTATATTTTTTACCAGATGCTTCAGGCCATCGACGGTAAAACCCATATTTCTATTCAATGAGGTAAAGAATTCGGGACAAGTCTTATTGAGTCTTTTTCTTTCTTCGAGATATTTTTTAAGAATAATAGCCAATGTATAGCTTATCGGTATCACCCTGTCCTTACTTCCCTTTCCTTGATTAATAAAAATAGTGAAGTTCTCCAAATCGACATCTGTTAGCTTAAGCTTTGTAAGCTCTTTCTTTCTGATTCCAGCAAATACAAAAGTAGCAAATATTGCATGATTACGATATCTAAGAAATTTATATTCATACGGATAGTTGTAGACCAATTCAAGAAGCCTTGTCGCATCTTGTTTGCTAAGCTTTGGGGGTAATCTCTTTTCTATCTTAGGAGTCTCAATATCAACCAAAGGATTCTCTCCCATGTATTTATTCTCAACACACCATCTAAAGAATACCGACAATGATTTGTAGTAGCACTTAAATGTATTTGGACTCCAGCCCCTTTCTGTTCTGCCATAAAAGAAAAGTGAACGGACATTATCCGTGTTTATGTTTGATATCTCTGTAACCTTAGTAACCGTGCAGTACCTATCTATCGAATGCCTGTATCTCCTGATTGTCTCAGGTGCATAACCACGAATATAAGCTGAATAATCGTAAAACTTACTAGCAATGATTTTAATATCCATAAAGTATTGCTGTTGTGCAGTACTTTAGGTAAGTATGAAAACTGAAATGTGTATTTAAATAATCAGCCCCGACTTTCCATAAGGAAAGTTTTAGATAACGACCGACCTGTTTACGGCGAGACCCTATCGTCGTCTCGCCTATTTTCCTAATAGAGCCTTATAAAACAAAGATATATTAACTTTTATAGGTAGACCTGTTTATCTTCAGGGGAATGCTCTACCAACTGAGCTATCTCGGCGTTTAGAATCCTCGGAATAGGTTCATGAAATCAAGCTTTGAGCCGGATACTTTTTGGTACACAGACGTTAGCTCTTTGAGATACGGCAAGAGACTATAATATGCTCCTACGGTGAGTCCGATAATCACGATCCATCGAAGCGCACTGAAAACCATAGAGAGCTGAGCTCTCCGTTGAATACCGTGAAGCATGGCATTATTGTCCTTGCTCAAATCTCCAATTTGTTTAAGTTCTGCACGAATCTCTCGGATTTCCTGATCCATAGGGCTAATATATCATGATTTATCGGTACTTGCCACTTCAATTCACAGGGGTTGATTTTCTTTATTATTAATTATATATTTGGAGGCGATGGGGTGAGATGCTTAAAAAAACCGCCGAGATGGCGGTTTTTCATTTCAAATTTTATATTTTGTTTAGCATTTTTTGAGCGAGATTTTATGAGTGGAAATATAAACTGACAGGAGTGTGGAAGTGATGATTTCACACACTGGGCCTGCTCATGGCTGAGCACCTCACCCCATCAATTGAGGTAGGCGGGTTCGATCCCCGTCAGGTCCACATATAAAACTAAGCATTCATGATTTTAAGCGGATTTCCAGCGGGAGACGATTCCGCAGGGCAATAGTCGATGTGAGCCATTACTCTCTTCTAGTGCCAACTCACCGCTCTCCAAGGTGCCTCCAAAACGCTCTTTGAGCGCCTTCAGATTATTTTCATACGCAATAGCTGAGTACCCTGCAGCATAACCATTTATGATGAAAAATAGAGGTTTGTCTGAAAGAAGCTTAAAACAATTATCAACAAGGGGTAAAAAATCCTCCTCAATTTTCCAGATCTCGCCTTTGGCGCCACGGCCGAACGACGGGGGGTCCATAATCACTGCATCGTAATGTCGTCCGCGGCGTACTTCGCGTTTTACAAACTCCGCAGCATCTTCGAGAATCCAGCGAATGGGGGCATCCTTGAGTCCTGAGGCCTCAGCATTTTCATTCGCCCATGTGATCGCCGCTTTTGAAGCATCCACATGTGTCACCTCAGCTCCAGCTGCGGCAGCTGAGAGGCTCGCACCACCCGTGTATCCGAATAAATTTAAAATAGAAATCGGCCTATTTTTTATTTCTTTTTTTATTAGATCTGATGCCCACGTCCAATTGGTCAACTGTTCAGGAAAAATTCCTGTATGCTTGAATGGAGTCAATTTGATTTCCATAGTCACACCACCATGACGCATCGGCCATTTTTCTGGAATACCCGGAGTCATTACCCATTTACCCTTTTCATCAGAATCAGCTGCTTTTATAAAACGTGCATCAGCCTTTGCCCAGGTAGCCTCGTCGAGATTTTTATTCCACAACGCTTGAGGATCAGGACGCGACACGGTCATCTTGCCGAAGCGTTCGAGCTTCATACCGTCTCCACTGTCGAGGAGTTCGTAGTCCTTGTCGGCAGATGTAATAAAAATATTTAAATTCATTTTAGTTGTGTGTTTATTGTACCAACTAGTATAAAGGTTCCTTTGGTAATTTTCTAGTACTCTAACTATGCTTTTACTAGAAACTCTTTCTTTTTTCCAATACTTTATCTTCAGAATACCAATGTTTGCGCAGTTCACCGGCCAAGAAAAAGGAACCAGCAACTAATATCAGATCCTTAGGTTTGGCTAGATTCAGAGCATTAAATAGTGCTGTGTCTGGATCAAGAAAGATATCTGACTTAACTCCTTTTTTAAAATACTGCTCGGATTTTTTCAGTAGCTCTTTTGGATGAGCAGCCTTCCTATCCTTGTTCTGAAAACGAGTAAAGAATATATAATCAGCTTCTGGAATTATCTGTTCCAAGATAGAGATGTGATCCTTATTGTTTGCAATGCCGATAATCAAGTACAACTTGCCATATTTTAGCTGCTTCAGATTACTGATAGTTGTTTTTATTTTAGATCGATTATGTGCCCCATCGAGTACCACTCTCGGCTTATCCTGGATAATCTCAAATCGGCATACGAGACGTGCACTCTTTATTCCTTGAGTAATATATTTATATTCAATCCCAATATACCGAGCTATAGCCGTTACAAGATCTTTATTACTTTTATGATAGTTATCTTTCTTAGGTAATACATTTAGTAGCACATTTTTCTCCTTGCATATGTCACCAAACATTTTTATAATTGAGGGCCGTTGTTCCGTGGTAAAAAATACTGATCCTTTTTTAATTATTCCTGCTTTGTCGAAAGCAATTTTCTTTAGGGTTTTACCTAAAATTTCTGTGTGGTCATAATCAATATTTGTAATAGCGGTAATAACCGGCTTTTCAATAACGTTTGTCGCATCATATCTACCCCCGAGACCTACTTCCAACACAACCCATTCACATTTCTGTCTTTGAAAATAGACAAGTGTAATAGCCAGGAATATCTCAAAATAAAATGGTCTTCCGTAGGGACCTTCTAAATAGGCTTTATTTAGGAATGGTTTTAGGTAATCGACAATCTCTGCAAATTCGTCGGGTGAAATATATTTATCCTTTACTTTAATTTTTTCAATAGATGTTGTAACGGACGGAGAAGTAAAAGACCCTACTTTCTTACCGGCAGCGTTTAATACTTCATGGAGAGTATTTGTTATGGTCCCCTTCCCTGATGTTCCAGTAATATGAACAAATTTAATTTTTCTGTCAGGATTTCCAAGGAGGCCAAGAAAATATCTCATTCTTTTTATGTACACATCAGCGTGATTCTTATCAATCATATAATCTCCTTGTAAGGGTAAATTACCAAGTCCTTCCAAAAAGCTTATTGCCTTGTGATATTTTTCAAATTTATCCATAAATTTTTTCCCTATATGCTTTAATTAAATTTTCAAACAAAGAGAATACTGTCATTGGACCGACTCCACCCGGTACAGGAGTGATTGCGCTTACTAAATCTTTTACTCTTTTATAATCAACATCGCCCACGATCTTTTTCTGTTCCATTACTTCAATAATCTTACTGCTGTTTAGATTTTTTGGGAACTTGATTAAAGGTTGACAGAATGATATAAATGTATTAGTTTTAGAATTAGAAAAAGCAACTTTCAGTTGTCTGCTTCCTTAACACCAAATCAAAGAAGAAAGAATCATTAGTGCTCGGACGTATGCTCCAGAAGATTGCTCCTCGTATTGGGGCAACCGTTCTTGTGGAGCCCGAGTGGGAAATCGTTGGTCAAATCACCTTCAAAAGTGGTCGTCATTCCTACTTCCGATACAACACCCTCGATCTCAACCCAATGGGCGGCTCGGAAATTGCTCGGGATAAGGATTACTCAAACTTCTTTATGAAGGCGATGGGTTATCCGATTGTGCCAGGCTCGAAGACGTTCTTTTCAAACCAGTGGGGTCATGCAATCGGCTCACCTAGTCGGAACATTGACGCTGCATATCGACACGCAGTCAAGATCGGTTTTCCGGTCATCGTCAAGCCGAATAGCGGTAGTCAGGGTGTGGGAGTTTCGCTTGTTCACAACAAGCGTGAGTTCTACAGTGCTGTGCGAGCTGTGTTCAAGCGTGATCGAATTGTGCTCGTTCAGCAACCGATCACTGGCAAGGATTATCGTCTCGTTATTCTCGACAAGAAGCTAATCTCGGCTTACGAACGCATCCCGCTGAACGTCGTCGGCGATGGAAAGTCCACAATCGGGCAACTCCTGAAGGCAAAGCAAAAGCAATTTGTTGCGTCGAGCCGTGATACTCAAATCAAAACGGACGACCCACGAATTGTGAATAAGCTCTCGCATCAGGGGTTGAGCTTCCGGTCCGTTCCAACGAAAGGACAGAGAGTCTACCTCCTGGACAATGCCAATCTGTCTACCGGAGGCGATTCTGTGGACGTAACCGAGAGGGTCCATCCAACATTCAAGAAACTGTCTGTGAAGCTTACCCGTGATATGGGACTACGCCTCTGCGGTGTCGATCTCATGATCCAGGGCGACATCAGTCAGAAACCCGATAAGTATTGGGTTCTTGAAATCAACTCTGCACCAGGCCTGGACCACTATGCCAAGATTGGCAAGGTGCAGGAGCAGATCGTCGAGGATTTGTACCTCGAAGTCCTCAAGCACATGGAGTGCTGATTCGATACGCAAACCAAAGATCATTAATGCCGGAGTTTAACCACTCCGGCATTTTCTTATATATAATTAAGCCTCCGCGTCTACCTTGGTTGTGCCATCGGCAGGAATCGAACCTGCAATTACCCCTTAGGACGGGGCAGTTATATCCATTTAACTACGACGGCAGACCGTCTCTACCTCGCCGCTGATGTAGAGGTCGATGGAACATTCTTGACCAACTCAATATCAAAGATAAGTGTAGCGTTTGGAGGAATTATTGCATTACCCTCTCTATCTGTAATACCTTGTGCACCGTATGCATCCGCAGGAGGGATAACGAGATGCTTCTTGTCACCAATTTTCATACCGACAATCCCTTTGTCCCACCCTGGAATAACATGGCCTGTTCCTAGAACAAAATCAATAGGCTGTCCTCGATCATATGAACTATCGAACTTTGTGCCATTTTCTAATGTACCGACATAATTGACGTAAATGTGATCGCCGTTCTTTGCTGTTTGATCTGACATGTTTGTGGATGTTGAATGATTAAAGGTAAATACTGCGCCGATAATAACAAGTATGAGGATAATAACTGCGAGGGTCGTGAGTTTTTTATTCATGTGATTTATAACGTGATACCAGCAGTGGCTGCAAGCGTCGCCTGATCATAGCCGACCATGATCTTGCCGTCGATATCAATGACCGGTACACCGAGCTGTCCTGACTTGTCGATCATTTCTTTTCTCTTTGCCACATCGGCAGCGACGTTAATTTCTTCAAATGCGACGTTGTGTTCTGTCAAAAACTCCTTGGCCATTTTGCAATATGTGCACGTTGGTGTGCTGTAAATTGTGATTTTCATGATGGGTATTATACCTTTCTCTGTCGCATAATGAAAACAAAATAGTACTTGCTTTTTCCATGTTTTGTGATATAATACGAACAGGAAATACCTGGCCTAAGTTTTCCTTTGTCACACCCGGACTATGGTGTCATGAAGGCACCTTAAGTAGTCTGCACGATAAGCGTGCTGTGACGGACATGAAAGGCACATTGAAAAAACAAAACCATGAAGACAGCGACCATACGCATCACCCTACCTCAGTCAACCAACCCCGATGAGATCAGCACTGTGGAAGCAACTCGTAGAACACTGAATATCCTCGGAGAAATCTTCGTCCTTACCTGGGCGAGGAGTCAACCCGAAGGAAAGGAAACGAAAAACTTCAATACTTCAGCGGAGACCTGCCTCTTGAAAAAGAAAGCTTGGCGGGAGTCGCAGTATTGGGCAGCCTTGTGGTTTGTCCTACTCGGTCTCTGCGTCGCCGCCATGTCGAATTATAAAGAGCTACCCTCCGGAGCACCGGTAGCGATTGTCCTGCTTGGAGCGATATTCACTCTCATGACAATAGTGCAAGTGCGCTGTAATCTGCAACCCAACTATCCGGGGAATACAGCACTCACCGTCGCCTCACAATGGGCTTACTCTCGCGAAAAACTGATTTGCTCTGAACTAGTGATCGAGATCGCAATTGCGATCCGCAATAACCGCGAGCTCACCCAAAAAAGCATATATCATTGGGATAGTGTGGAGGCTTTCACAGCCGTTGTCCAGCGTTGCGCGATTGATCAACTGAGAAAACTCGCGGCTGAGGTATTACAATATGAGTGCGATGGATTTGACTCAAAACGGAAAGCAGCCCGCAGAACGTTTAGCAATCTGTGGCGGGTCGTGACCAAAGATCTCGGCCTTAAGATTCCTTCGTTCGGAGAATTCTTCAAGTAAAGCCGTCAAACCCGTCACCCACTCTATGGAGAGTAGGTGACGGGTTTTTGTTTACCTCGCGCTCGGCACATTAGCTACGCTCGATGTTGCACTCTTTCGAAACACTCCCGTCACAGAATCCCAAAATTGTTGAATTATGCCTTTCTTTTCAGGCTCTGACACAGGCATTTCTTTATCAACTATAACAATAACTCCCTCGCCTACCTTTGCAACATCATATTTAGCTCTTATTTCCTCTTCTATGCCCTCCGGCGTCTTTATTCTCTCAGCGTTTTGATTCATGGCACTTTCTCGCGCTGCTAACGCATTTTTTTGCTCGGTCAATCGTTGCAACTCTTTATTGCTGTCACGCTCTTTTGCGTATACTCCAAGCACACCACGCCCGGTCAATACGACCACACATAATAATATGAAAAGAGATGTTTTTGAGTAGATACGGCGCTTGATATTTCGTGCATCCCGTTGTC
Source organism: bacterium (assembly GCA_043745355.1). GTDB lineage: Bacteria > Patescibacteriota > Minisyncoccia > Phycocordibacterales > CAIZLB01 > JBDKLC01. The sequence continues at coordinate 26,543 of JAYTSY010000005.1, read as the reverse complement.
GTTCTTGAAATTCTCGCATGTAATGCTATTATAATACATAATATGCTTTTCGACCCAAAACATCGTGGCAAGATAAAGGCCATCTGGATTACACTCTGCGTTCTCCTTATTGTTTCAATGATATTACTCTATATCCCCTCCCTTTCTCGATAGGCCTTTTTTATGGTAGGGGTCAGACCCCTACCTATTCGCCAGTTTTCATCATCTTGAGAAATACATCATGCGGGATATTTACCGTTCCTCGAGCCTTCATCTTTTTCTTACCTTTCTTTTGTTTATCCCTCAGTTTCATTTTTCGAGTAATATCTCCACCATATAGATAATCCGTGACGTCTTTGCTCATCGCAGAGAGTGTACGGGAAGCGATGATGCGACCATTCGCTTTTGCTTGGATTTTTGTGGTGAACATTTGTCGAGGAAGCACGCTAAATAGTCTGTCGGCTGCTTTGTTGGCGTCTTCTTCGAGTCGCCGCTGCGAGACGACACGAGTGAAAGCCTCGACAGGTTCATCGGCGACGAGAATATCCATACGGATCACTTCAGCTGGGCGCATTGACTCGAATTCATAGGAAAGCGATGCATATCCTGAGGAAATACTTTTGAGTTCATCAAAAAAGTTACGCATGAGCTCTCGAAGTGGCATATGAATAGTCATTTGTGATCGCCCATCTCCGAATGTCTCGGTATCGCCTAGCTCTGCCTCGTGGTCATAGAGTAACTGATAGATTGCGCCGGTGTATGTCGACGGTGCGATGATCTTCAAAATGACCCACGGCTCACGTGCACTGACGAGGTCGCCGTGTTCAGGAAAGAGTGACGGTGAATACACAATATTTGTCTTACCATTTTTAAGTGTCACTTCATATGTGATGCTCGGTGTTGCAATAACAAGATTTAATTTAAATTCACGCTTCAATCGCTCTGTGATGATTTCGAGATGGAGGAGTCCGAGGAACCCACAACGGAATCCACGACCAAGTGATCCCGAGGACTCCTCTTCATAGGAAAATGCTGAGTCAGACAATCGGAGACGGCCTAGTGCCTGCTTCAATATTTCAAAATCATCCGCATCTTCTGGATATACTGACGCCCAGACCACAGGACTTGGATTAAAATATCCAGCAAGTTCAGGAAGTGGTTTACGGAACAATGTAATGGTATCTCCTACAGACGCGACACCAGGACGCTTGATTCCTGTCACAATATATCCGATCTCTCCCGCCTTTAATTCTTCGCACGGCTCTTCGTCAGGATTAAAAATACCGACTTCGAGTGCATTGAATCTCTCGTTTGCAATTTTAAAAAGTAATTCACTGTTTTTCTTGATTGAGCCTTCCATTACACGAATGTATACAATCACTCCTTTGTGATTCGAATATTGAAAATCAAATACGAGTGCCCGGAAACTGCCTGAATTAACAATCTCCTCATGCGGTGCGGGCACTCGTTTGATTATTTCTTGCAATAATCCATCAACACCAAACCCAGTTTTACCTGATGTCTCAATAATCTCCTCCCTCGTACAACCAAGAAGTTGGATCATTTCTTGTTTGATTTCCTCTACTCGTGCAATCGGCGAATCAACTTTACTTAAAACTGGAATAATCTTGAGGCCAATTTCACGTGCCATGCCGAGTGTAGTGAGTGTCTGTGCCTGCACGCCTTGAGTAGCATCAACAAGCAAGATAGAGCCTTCCACTGCCTTCAACGCCCGGGACACCTCATATGAAAAGTCGATGTGTCCCGGGGTATCAATGAGATTCAATATATATTCCTCTTTTTTATCACTCTCCAACGTATAGTGCATACGTACCGGACGCATCTTGATGGTAATGCCTTTTTCACGCTCAAGCTCCATACTATCGAGAACCTGATCCATCATTTTACGCTTTTCGATAGTGTGTGTAATTTCAAGCATGCGATCAGCAAGTGTGGACTTGCCGTGATCGATGTGTGCGATGATACTGAAATTACGGATATGAGAGAGTGACATAACGTAGTAGGAATATAGCAGAAAACGCCTCTATTTGCCATGATGCAGCCCTTCATATATCCTATATGCGGGAATACGCGGATTGAAACAACGTATAAAATTGAACTTTTTATGAACCAGACAGTGTTAGAAACTGCGGCAACATCCGCACCAAAAGTCAGATTAAACGGTGCCTTTGCACTCATTCGCAACAGTGAAGGTAAAGTGCTTGTCACTCGACGTAAAACAGGCAAACTCGATTTGCCCGGTGGTGGTCAAAAAGACGGCGAAGAAGATGGCTTCGGAGCTGTACACCGAGAAGTCTATGCCGAGATCGGCCTATCACTTCTCAGTGGGAAGAAACGCCTCTACTGCGGCGGAACATTCCAACAGCGAGTACCGGAGTTTGGACCCGACGGCAAGCTGTCTCGTCTCCATGACGGCTGGGCATTCCTCTTTGTCCATGTTCCGCCAGTGGATCATATCGAGTCGAAAGACTTCGAGTGCTGCCCATGGGAAGTCAGCGAAGTTCTGTGGCTGTCAATCGAGGAAATCATCGATCGGCGCACTGAATTCTCCCTCGGCATGGGGCGCATGCTTCTTGCCTACCTCAATGCGGAACTCCTCGAGAACAAACATGCGTCCTCTTCCGCTGACGATGGGGAAAAATCCGTTATCATCACACACCCCCTCAGCGCGGCTGTGAGGTGGGAATCGGAGCGTCACGGAATAGGGTACTCCTTCGAGTACTAGCCGAGAAATCGGCAAAGCAAAACGAACGCCGACCCCCTCACGGAGGCCGGCGTTTTTCTTTTGTATTAAATTAATTCCTCCTATCCCCTTCAATCTTGCCGTCCTTCAAAAAAATCGTTCGATCCGTCACTTTTCCATATTCTTCTTCGTGTGTCACCATCACAATAGTCTGACCTTGTTTGTGCAATTCTTTAAAAATGTTTAAAACCACGGCTGATGATTCACTATCGAGGTTCGCTGTCGGCTCATCTGCAAATAAAATCGTCGGGCTGTGCGCTATGGCGCGTGCGATAGACACGCGCTGTTGCTCGCCTCCAGAGAGTTTGCTCGGCAAATTTCCTGCACGTGCTGCGAGCCCCACTTTTTCCAAATTGACGTCGGCGATTGCATAACTTTCTGCTATTGATTTGCCTTGCATGATGAGCGGCACTGCAATATTTTCTCGAGCTGTGAGATCAGGGAGCAATGCATAATCCTGGAACACATATCCCAATTTTTCCAGACGGAAGTTCACCCGCTCTACCTGTGAAAGGTGTGAGACGACACGGCCATCAATATGTATCTCTCCTGCCGTCGGATGATCGAGGAGACTGATCTGATACAAAAGTGTTGATTTACCAGCGCCAGACCGTCCCATGATTGCAACGAATTCCCCACGCTCAATATTGAGGTCGATGCCTTTCAACACGTGAGTAATCTTTTCACCATCCTTGAAACTCTTTTCAAGTCCTGTGGTTTTAATTATGTAATCTTTTTCTTTGTTCATAAATATTTTATTTATCAATCATTTTACCTTCCGAGAATTGCATCGAGCGTATTCTTTTTGACGATCATTCGAGCGGGAATATATCCAGCAATAATGGTCACGAGGATAAGCAATGCAACACGGATCATGGTGCCCGGGAGTGGCGCATAGAGAATTCCATCACTAAATGGGAAGTTGATGGGGTGCGCATCAATGAACGGCACCAGGAACCCGTACAACACCGCGAGACCAATCACAGATCCTGAAACTGCGTAGAATATCGACTGAATAATATATGAAATTTCAATAGCAGAAGGATCGATACCGATACCCTTCAAAATGCCGATGAATTTTCGACGGGTCAAAGCATTGACGAAAATCACAATAAATATAGTAATCGAAGCCACCGCAAGGCCAATCGAGCCGATCATATTTCCGAGCAATGCGAATGTATTTGCAATATCACTCAAAAACTTCGGTCTTGCCTCAATGTACGTCTGAATCTTTGCACCCTCGTCGAATCCATTTTGGAGCAATATGTTTTTGACCGTCAATGCTCCGGCGTCTGCTTCGGACCGCTTCAATTTGACCGCTATCTGATCGACGTTCACGCTATTGCGACCGATCAACTTGCGTGCCTCACTTGAAAGCATGAATACTTGGAAATCATTTTCGTCCACTTTGGATTTGATGAATCCACGGATAATCACCTCTTTTGAATTCCCACCAGACGTGATTTTGACTCGATCACCTATTTTCACATCACGGAGCGACTGAAAAGCGGCATTTTCAATTGGTGTGAACTTATAAAGTAAATTTGCTCCGATCAAAATGCCGTCAGTGTCGTTACTATCAAGATACGTTCCCTCGACGATATACTTTGAGAGATGAGTCATTTGGTCCTCGACAACGGGGTCAATACCCGAAAAAGTTACAGGCACACGATTAGGAGATTCATCACTTCTCAATCTGCGGCGATAATCCGCATTCAATGTCCCTGATCCTGCAAAATGCGGTGAGATATGCTCAACAATTGGTAGACTATGCAACACCTGGAGGATTTCCTGGCTTCTTTCAATTTCTGTCTTTTGACGTAATTTTGTGATGACAACATCCCCCGTTCCTCGCTCCCGTTGAGCTTGCAAGGAACTTTGAATCAAACCGACGAGAATTCCATTCACAACCACAAGATTGAGAAATGTCAGAGTCATGACCGCAACAATCAATGCGGTTGTCCATTTACTCGCACGCCGAATCTGCCTTGTTGCAAGGAAATATCCTACTTTATATATGATTGAACGGGATTTTCTTTTCATGCGCTACAGATATTATTTATTACTTTTTGAGCACAATTTTATCTCCTGCGCTGAGTCCTGAAAGCACCTCGATGTCTCCCGTTGTATTGATGCTACCCGTTACAACCTTGCGATTCACGTCCTTGTCACCTTCTCGTACCGTGACTGTTTTCTCACCGCCCTGTAGAAAGAGCGCTTCCTGTGGGATGACGATGGTGCTCGGCTTGTTCGCAGTCTCGATTGAAATATTGGCTGTCATACCCGATTTGATTCGTTCGTCTGACGCTACAAACTGCAATTTAATCTTGTAGGTAGAAATACCACCGATGATAGTTTCTGCAGGATCAACTTCTGTTACTTTTGCATCAAAGCTCACGTCTTTACCATACGCATCCAGTGTGACTTTTGCGGTCTGAGCAACTTTTACCTTTGCGATATCATTTTCAGAAATATAGCTTTCGACTTGGTATTGCGAGGCACTGATGAGGGAAAAGACTGGCGTATTCGGCGAAGCAATTTCACCAGCTTTGATATCTGCTTTTGTCACGACTCCATCGAATGGAGCGGATATGACAGTCTTTCCAATAGATGCCCGAGCGCTCGATACCTGTGCTTGTGCACTTCCGACCTGTGCGGTCTGTGCATCGATATCTTCTTTTGTAGAGCCAGCACGCTTCAAGGTCAATTGATCCGAAGATTGTTGAAGAGCAGAAATTGCATTATTGAGTGATGAGACCGCAGTATTTATCGAAGTACGAGCACTCGATATATCATTGCGATATTTATCTATAGTTGCTTGAGAGACTGCGCCCGCCTGAAATGAGGAGACTGCGCGCGTGAGATCGTTAAGATAATTTTGCATGAATTTCAAATTTGCTTGCGCTTCGACCACATATTTAACGTCGTACGTTTCAACGGTCAAATTGGTAACTGATGTGTTCCAACTTTTCAATTTGTCTCCCACTATTAATCGCTGATCATTTAATGATTGTGTCAATTGATAATCATCTGTCGCCATGATCCGAGGAAGTGGTCCGCGTGGATCAGTATAGAGCTGATCAATACGATTACGTAATGCATCATCAGAACGAGAATAGCCATCACGAATAGCATCAACAACAACTGACTTAGCTTGTCGATAATTGGTTTCTGCGACCTGAATGTCTTCTGGGCGCGCACCACGCTGTAGTTGCGCTAGTTTTGCCTCCTCAGCCTGAAGTTGTGCCTGACGTTGCTCGATGGTCGCGGCAAGGTCGCCATTTGAGAGATATGCGATTGTCTGCCCAGCGCGAATGATTTGTCCGACTGTCACATTCACAGACGCCACGCGTCCAGACGTTTCAAAGCCTAAGTTTACATTTTCTGCCGGCACTACTTTGCCTGTTACAGCAACACTCTGGAGAAACTCACCTGAAGTAACAGTGAAAATATCCGCATTTTTTGATGAGGATTTTGAGGTGTATGCATATACTCCAGTACCTATGATAATAAGCGCCAAAGGCAGGTAAACAAGGGGTTTTTTAAGATAAGAGAAGAATCGTTGAGAATGTGTTTTCATGGCTCAGATTATACACGTATTTGCGAGTTTTTAAAGGGACTTGATTAAGCACTTTTAACGCGCGTTTTAGAATAATATCTATAAAAATATTTCTTACTAATTTCTGCAGTTATGAGATACAGCAATACAATACCTGAAATGTAAGCGACATACGTAAATGGAATTGTGGTAAATCCAAATATTGTTCCGAGACTACTGAGCGCAATATACCAAGCAAAAACGACAGTAAATAATGAAACGCACGTCACGAGTGGGTGTGCCCATTTACCCTTGAAGATACTGCGCTCTGTGCGGATAATAAAAATGACAAGAATCTGTGTAGCGAATGATTCAATAAACCACCCCGTTTGAAATGAGGCATGCGTCAAATCAAATATTTTGTATAAAACAAAGAACGTCACAAAATCAAACACGGAACTAATAGTTCCAAACACCACCATAAATCTTTTTATAAATTGAATGTCCCATGGTTTTGGACGGTTGAGTACATCATCGTCCACATTATCGAATACCAACGCAAACTGTGAACTCTCATACAATAAATTATTGAGAAGTAGTTGTGCAGGAAGCATCGGCAAAAAAGGCAGAAAAAGTGAGGCACCGGTCATAGAAAACATGTTTCCAAAATTCGAACTAATGCCCATGCTTATATATTTCACAGTGTTTGCAAATGTCCGTCGTCCTTCGACCACTCCATCGACCAGCTGCTCGAGGCTTTTTTCCACCAAAATAATATCTGCTGATTCTTTTGCTACATCAGTCGCGTTGTTCACGGAGATTCCCACATCAGCTGCCCTCAATGACGGAGCATCATTGATCCCATCGCCTAGGTATCCGACCACATGACCATTTGATTTGAGAATTTCGATAATCCTGTCTTTTTGCGCAGGTGTTACTCGAGCAAAAATATTTGTAGCTTCTGCTCGCGCCGAAAGCTCTGAATCACTCAGACCATCAATCTCTTTACTCTCCAAGATTTGTATAAATTGAAAACCTACCTCTCGCGCAACCTTTTCAGCAATAATTGCATTATCACCAGTAATAACTTTTACAGTAATGCCTCGCTGAACCAATTCTTCAAGCACCTCTTTGACACCTTGTTTCGGTGGGTCAATAAATGCAACAAAACCTTTGAAATTTAGATCCTTTTCATCATCGCGGGTATAGACCGTTTTTTGTTCACTCATTTCTTTTGTGCCGATTCCGAGCACCCGATATCCCGACGATGACAAATCTTTAAACAATGCGAGAGCTCGTGCGCGCTCTCCCTCACTCAAATTGGTGACTTCGATCAACTGCTCAGGTGCCCCCTTTGAAATGAGCATTCTTTTGCCAGAAATTTCTGCAACAATACTATTTCTTCTCCGCTCAAAATCAAAAGGAATTTCATCTACTTTCACGCACTCTTCTACAGGAATATCTTTATACTGCACGATCGCATCATCCAGCGGACTTTTTGTGCCTGTATGAAATGTGCTCGTAATATATGCTGCCTGAAAAACATCATTCGAGGAATTCCCTTCGATATCGACGCACTTTACGAGTGTGATTCGATCTTCGGTTAATGTCCCCGTTTTATCAGTACACAACACATCCATACTTCCAAACGATTCAATCGCTGAAAGTTTTTTTACAATCACTCCGTGCTTTGCCATTCGAAGCGAGGCCTTTGATACATTGAGTGCAATGATCATTGGCAACAACTCGGGAGTCAACCCAACGGCAAGGGCCAAAGAAAAAATGAGTGATTCAACAATGTTATGTTTCAAAATCGCATTTACTAAAAAAACAAATACCGTCATGGCAATGACGATACGAGTGATCAATAAACTAAAATCTTTTATACCTCTCTCAAACTCATTAGGCGATTCCTTTTTTGATAGCAGTGCGACAATATTATAGAAACGAGTTTTTGCTCCCGTTGCAACGACTTCGACATACGCCCTCCCTGTCACCACTCCACTTCCTAAAAACACTTCATCCTTGATTGATTTTTCCTGTGGAAACGATTCACCTGTGAGTGACGATTCATTAACGAAAAAATCATTTCCTTCGAGAACAGTTCCGTCCGCAGGCACGATATTGCCAGCCTCGAGAATTACAACATCTCCAGGGACAATATGTTCGATTGCGACCAGCGTTTCTTTATTATCTCGAATTGCTCGTGCTTGTGGCTGAATTTGGTGGGCCAACTTTTCTGCTGCTTTTTGTGATTTATAGGAGACGGAAAAATTAATTATTGAACTAATCACAACGATTGAAATAATGAGGACAGAACTAATATATGACCCTGAAAAAAAAGAAATCAGCGAGGCGACCAAAAGCATGATTATCAGTGGGCTCTTGAACTCCTCGAGAAATGTGCGGAACGCAGACTGGTGGTGTCTTTCGACAAGCGCATTGAGGCCATATAACTTCAATCTCGCCGCAGCCTCTGTTGTAGAAAGTCCATATTGCATGATGATAGGGTCAGGCACCGTTTTAAACAAAAAAGATTATTAACATTATGCTAATTAGTATAACACTACGCCGGCACCTTGATTTTCTCATCTGTTATATCTTCAGGCTTGATCGAGGAGATATTAAATATCTTTTCCTCTATTTGTTTGAGGGCTGTGGCACATTCATCAAATTGCTCGAGGGTGACAATGTGATCTTTTCTATTTGCGTATCTCTTTCTGCCATCTTCTAACCGCTCTTCGATCGAAAGCATTCCATGTGGGCCTACCCGCTGATCTGCATAACAGCAGATCATTTGTTCGAGTGATTCACTCTCAAGGGCTTGTTTTGCACGGGTAAATCCAATGGTATTTAAATATGTTAATTGGCTCTCACATAGACCCAATTCTCGACATATTGCTTCGGTGGCAATATGCTCATTCTTGCCGTACTTCTCAACAAATTGATTCTTAACGTTCTGCCAGTAATCCAAGCCTTCGGGTTTTATAAAATCAGGAAAATATGAAAGGTCAAATTTGATGATGTTGCCCATATCATGAAAAAGACAAATATTTACAACACCTTCCTTGTCGAGGGGTATTGAAAGTGAGTCATAAATCATTCGGGCGACAGCTGCAACACGTAGCTGGTGCTGCTGCAGAGTGGGCATAATCTTGTATTCGAAATATATTTCAGGAATTGATTTCATGAACATTATTACAAGTTATTTTTCATCACCATCAAGGTATCATACCCATTCATAACTCGATCATCTCTTTTTATTCCCAACGCAAGAAGAAATTCAAACATCTCGTCTTGAACCTTGTTACTGTCCTCATCAGTAATCTTTTCAACTTCAATGAACGATCCTAGACCTTCTACTTGATCCAAGCATATTTCAAAATCTTTGTAAGTTCCTTTCTGACGTACCTTTTTGACCCTCACTGCCTCCTTGAAGCCAAGAATCTCCAGCATGTCTTTTAACTGTTCAAAGTCACTCACCTCAACTTCCCTTTCAATCGAATTCATTTCTTCTCCTTTCTTGAGCGTAAATATAGTCTTGCCCTTACTCTGTCGAATACGCAGGAAGATATCATCAGTATTGAAATCAAGATATGAACGTTCGCCCAGATAGTTTACATATGCCATATCATCCTGAGATATTGTCTCGCCTAAAATTGCACCTGCTTCGATTAACTTTTCAACTAACGCGGGTATGTTGGAGACTTTTGCTTTTACTTCGATTTCTTTCTTCATGTCCAAATCATAGCATTTTCCAAAGCTTGGTTTATTGGCACCTCACCCTACCAGATATATATTTAGATTACGTGGTGAATACAGAGTTTGAAAAATCGTCCAAAAGGGCGTTTTTTTGTTTCATACTTTATTTTTTCTTTAGCATTTTTTGACCACGTCTTCATGAGTTTTTGTTTACCATGTTCAATGACAGAGGTTGGTCACCGCTGTCACGGGGGTGCCTATGACAGGAGCTCTGTATTCACCACATAGAGTTCGTCTCAAAAAAACGAAAATTGACAAGTCTACATATCCACTGTATTGTTTTAATAAATTTGTCGTTTATGGCATTCCACAGCGGAACTCAACAATCCATACGAACCTAACTCACCAAGGGACTTCATCCCCTGCTGAGGAATGAATGTACTTTGGCAAGAAAACCAAGCAAAAATGAAAAAAGAAAGTGTTACAAAAGAACGCATCCTCTCGGAACTTTTTGTCCCAGAGTATATGTCGAAGGTGGACCACTTTGATCTGGCCCGTCACCCATTGGTCAAGGATAGTAATTGCTTCATCGACGCGGTCTGCACGCTCTCCGTAAAAGAGCTTGAGGATCACAACGAAAGTTTCAGGGATGCCGAAATAGCTGGTATCTCTGCCCACTACCTCAAAACCGGTGGTCAATTCTGGGGAAACCTCTGGAATGCCTGCTTCCAGAGTGGTGACACCACCTTGGAAAATGCCTTGATTCTCGCTTCGTGGCTCCTACGTACCGAGGCCGAAATCCGCGACGAGGATGAATACTGGCTCGTCCCTGAACCAGGATACACAACCAAGGTGTTCACCGAATACGGTGCTTTCAGTAGTTTTGTTGCGAGAAAACTCGAACCGGTGCAGCGTATAGGGGTCGTCGTGAATTTTATGGAAGGCAAGTGCGATTGGAGACTGCTCAACCTCATCGCTGCAGCCATGGAATCACATGCACTCTGGGGGCTTGATAATGGCCACGAGATTGATCGCTATATCAAGGTTGCAGGGTTGATGTTCATCCAAGCCGACCCTTTGGATGAAGAGATGCATACCCCTGTCATCGACGACTGTCGCCTGCTGCTCGGCAACACCCTCATGTTCGCACAATTGCAACTTCAAAGACTCGAGCCGCCCCGTTAGCTAACACCGACCCCACAAGAGAGCTCCCGCAAGGACCTCAACTTGTGGGGCTTTTCTTTTATATATTTTTACAATATTCAATAAGTTGATCATGAACCACGCCATTAGAAATTATTGTCCCCCGAAAGGGTTTTGAATAGTCCAAGACGCCACCAGTTGTCGAGGTAATCTTCCCACCGGCACCTTCAACGATTACATGAACTGCTGCAAGGTCATGAGGCCCTGCACCAGGCTCGATGAATCCAGCAAATCTTCCTCTTGCCACAAGAAACCCTTTATATACGGATCCGCTAAAACAAGCCAATTTAATCTTGTCTTCAATGAGTGGCGGTATATAGCTAGATTTAAATAAGTTTCTGATATTTCCTGTAACAGCAATCACCCCTTGATTAATTTCTAATTTTGAAACATGAATTGATTTACCGTTACATTCGCTTTGTTTACCCACAATTCCTTTATACATATTTTGAAGATATGGATCATATGCTACTCCAACTACAGGATTACCATCTACAACGAGTGCGAGAGAAAATACTCCGGTCGGAACACTCCACGTGTATCCTGATGTTCCATCAATAGGATCACATACCCATCTGCGGCCCATACCATATTTAGCAGTACTTTCCTCTTCGCCAACCACTCCATCATCTGGAAACGAATCTGCCAGCTTTTTTATAACAAGAGAATTAACCATTTTGTCTGCAATAGTAACCGGTGATTTATCTTCTTTAATCTCAACTTGTTGATCAATATCAAAATATTGAAGAATAATGTCTCCAGCCTCTTTAGCAATTTCCATTGCAATATGCAATTCTCTTTCATAGTTATTCATACCCTAAATATATACCATTTATGAACTTGTTCAAATGTTAAAGCTTTTGTTTATTGACACCTCACCGTGCCAGATATATATTTAAACCCTGGTAAGAACGGAGTTTTGAAAAATCGCCATCAAGGGCGATTTTTCATTTTCATATTTCATCTATTCTTTAGAATATTTTTACGGCATCTTCACCACCGTTTGTTTATATTTATAAACGACAGAGATTGGTAACCTCGTGTCATGGGGGTGCCTAAGATAGGAACTCCGTTCTTACCAGACGGGGCAAGCGGGTTTGATTCCCGTCGCCTCCACAAAATAAAAACACGCCGTCTGTTCTGTGCGGCGTGTTTCTATTTGCGTATAGAGTTCGCCTCACAATACTTGCTTTTTTACATAACTGTGGCACTATGTGCGCAGTTCTTTCACACCCTTTGGACGCATATCGGAGGATATATCAGCACTTCCGACATGCGCCCAAAGTTATTCACCGAGGCTCCGCAGTTGCAACCAACCATCCAGACAGCACCCCACTCCATCATGAAAACCACCCTTAAAGAATATCTCGCGAGACTCGCGCAAGCCAATCCTCCAGCGACAGACGCTGGTATATCAATGGCTGATCACATTGGGAATTATCTCAGACATCACACCGGGGCCACCGTTTACCAAGGTGAGACGCCGCTTGAGATGAAAGCGGAAATCCTCTACCAATCTGGTGACATCATTTCCGGAGTCTTCCGGGACAATGACCAGAAGGCCTGGCTCGCGACGTTGGATAACCGCTCGGAGCGGTTCCAGCTCAGTGACGCGACCTTTTGGGGAGAAATCAAAGTCGATCAGGAAGAATTGGGAAATGTGTTACCCTCCGGAACTAATGGTGATTGGACGGAATCTCAAAAAGTGCACCTTTCACCGATTTGCACAAGTGGACTGGGTATGACACGGCTCCGGCGGCTCATCCAGCGTAACACCCACTCCGAGTGGCTTTGGGCAACTTGGACCGTCTTCCCGAACGGCCAGTGCGCCTGGGTCATCGACTCCGACTGACGGCGTCCTCAACACTGCTCGAGCGACATAATTCGCTCATGACTTGCCCTGTCCCCTTCTCGCGAAGGGGCAGGGCGGTTTTTATTTGATTTTTTTGATAAACATGCTATATTGTTCATTACCTTTCGGCACCAAGCCGATTTTTATTTACTTCAAAAAACCTCTTAAATTAAAGGTCAATCTGTGCCTCGAACCGGTGCCTGACCCCAACACAATATTATGGAAATTCGAAACATCGCAATCATCGCTCACGTGGACCATGGCAAAACGACCATTGTGGATTCGATGATGAAATACACGGGCACCGTCAAAGACTCTGCGAGTATGGACTCAAACGCACTCGAACAAGAGCGTGGTATTACTATTTATGCTAAAAATGCCTCTCTCACATACAAAGGTTCGAAAATTAATATTATTGATACACCGGGTCACGCGGACTTCGGCTCAGAAGTAGAACGCGTACTTCGATCAATCGATTGCGTACTCCTCGTCGTGGATGCCCAGGAAGGCCCAATGCCACAAACTCGTTTTGTACTCAAGAAGTCTATCGAACTCGGCCTCCGACCAATCGTCATCATCAACAAACTCGACAAGCCAGCTGCAAATCCTGATCGCGTACATGAAGAAGTGCTCGAACTCTTTCTGGAACTCGGTGCCAATGATGAGCAACTCGACTTCCCTATTGTCTATGCTATCGGACGTGAAGGTGTTGCGAAACGAAATCTCAAAGATGAATTCGTAAACTTTGATCCATTGTTTGATATGATCATCGAAAAAGTTGTTCCTGCACATTTTGGACCAACTGAAACTTTGATGGCACAGCCATTCAACCTTGCCTATGACAACTTCCTTGGACGACTTGCTGTTGCACGTGTGTGGAACGGTACTATCAAAATGGGACAAACTGTTTTTGTAAAAAAACCTACAGGCGAAATACGTTCAGGTAAGATCACAAAACTCTACACATTCGAAGGTGTGGGTAAAAAAGAGGCGCAGGAAGCAGTCTCTGGAGATGTGTGTATGATTGCGGGCCTCCCAGATATTTTTATTGGAGAAACGATTACTGACAACGCAGACGTTACACCACTTGCATCTATTCATGTAGACGAGCCTACGATCTCACTCAGTTTCCTCGTAAACGACTCCCCTTTTGCAGGACGCGAAGGCAAGTTCGTTACAAGCCGACAAATCCGAGATCGACTCGAAAAAGAGCTTGAGGTGAACGTAGGATTGCAGGTTGATTTTTCTCAAGCTGACGCTTTCAGAGTGTACGGTCGTGGAGAACTCCATGTTGCGGTACTTCTCGAACAAATGCGACGTGAAGGGTATGAACTCCAGGTGTCTCAACCTGAAGTTATTGTCAAAGAAATCGAAGGCGTGAAGAGCGAGCCGTATGAAGAAGCCGTAATCGATACTCCTGATGAATTCTCAGGTGCTGTCATCGAAAAGCTCGGCAAACGAAAGGGTGTGATGAGCTCTATGAAGCAGAATGAGGGCATTACTCGAATGACATTCAATATTCCTACTCGTGGCCTCCTCGGCTATCGAAGCCAGTTCGTTGTTGATACAAAAGGTGAAGGCATCATGTCGAGCCGATTCATTGGATTCGAGCCATACGCTGGTGTGATCGAAAAGCGAGCTGTTGGATCTATGATCTCAATGGAAGCAGGTAAAGCACTGCACTTCTCTCTCGGAAATCTCCAAACACGTGGAGTGCTCTATATTGCACCTGGTACTGAAGTGTATATCGGTATGGTTATTGGAAATACTTCAAAGGGCGAGGAAATGGAAGTGAATCCTACAAAGGGCAAGCAACTCACCAACATGCGTGCCTCGGGAACTGATGCAACTATCTACCTCGTACCCGCGCTCGAAGTCACTATCGAACGAGGACTTGAACTCATTAGCGACGATGAATATTTGGAAATCACACCGACAAGTTCACGTATTCGAAAGAAATTGTTGACGACGACAGATCGAAACAAGGCAGGACGAAAGTAAGATTCAGCAGCAAAAAAACACCCAGAAATGGGTGTTTTTTTGCTGCTTATGCGTACTTGCTTTTTGCACGAAGTATGATATAATACACAACAGAATCATTCAGGTCGGAATTGTTACCGACTCAAAGGGATACCCCAGAGTGATACCCGCCAGTATACCAGCACATCATATGAAACCAGCAAAGCATTGCGTCTTTCACGGACGTATCCTCAGTCACACAATTATGCCCCGGCTCAACGCGGCATTGATCTCCATTATCACCCCGGAAAAAGTCACTATCAGTGGATATTACCACTTCGGTGCGTTCCGTTGGCCACTCCCGGGGCCAGAATGCCCTGAATTCATCGGCAACCCGATGAATGAGCCCCCGGCTATCGGGAAGGTTGTGACACTCCTCGTCGAAGACGAGCCGAATCGTCGCAACCGCCTTGCCGAGATGGGAACTCGCGAAGGTCGCGAAAAGGCGTCGGATGCCGATGTCCAGCTCGAAAAGAAGATGCTCGTCTTGGCCCTCTGCCATCGTTGGCAATGGAACAAGGCTTGGGATGATATCCAGAATCGCCCTGTTTATCGGGTCTGCAATTTGGATGCCAGTGGTGATGACCATTTGTTCGAGGGGACAATGGAACAGCTCGTGGCCAAAAATGACCCGACGCTCTGGAGCTATGACCTCGTCACCAAGGAGCACTTCCGTGGTGCGTGGGTGATTTGCAAAGGTGATCCACGGGACCAGTACCGGAAAACTGAGGAGGAAATTATCTTGGATTTCCCACTCCAAGCAACCGCCGCCTAAAAACCGGCCAAGAAACCAGCGCCGCGACTCCCCAGAGTCGCGGCGCTTTCATCTTTTATTTATTACCCCAGACTTACTCCAATTTTTTTCAACTCCTCAACCCTTTTTTTATAATCAGGAATCATCTCCCCTACCAAATTCCAAAAATCTTGCGAGTGATTGAACTGCCCAAGGTGGCACAATTCATGAACAACAATATAATCTACCAATCGCTCTGGTAGCAGTGCAATTTTAAAATTAAAATTTAGATTGCCACACTTCGAGCAACTTCCCCATCGTGACTTCTGATTACGGATAGTGATTCTCCCATAGGTATATCCATAATGCATATTAAATTGAGCTAGTTTTGAGATCACAATCTCTCGCGCCGACTCTTTATGTTTCAAGTACTCTCGACGGGAAGCACGTTTGGGATATACTCTCCGTCTGCGGAGCTTGAAACGATAAGTGAAATATTCGAACATGTACAAATTATAATTTTGCCCATTCTTCGTTTAATACTGCTCTGACCTTTGGTCCTGTTGTTCCCCAGCCTGTGGTCTCGGCTGATCCAGAACAGACTAGTTTGTAATCACATTCAAACTGCTTGAGTGCGGCAAGTGTCGAGTCACCAAAATAATTAGTTTCGACGGATGCATCTCGCGGTGTACCCTTGATACCATATGGATCGAGATAATTTAAGTGCCGCAAAATAATGCGAAGTGCTTTGACCTCCCCGCTCGCCGTGTCAATGGAGAGATTAGTTGAAAAAATTTGTTTTGGTGTTTGTTTAGGTGACTGTGTAGGTGTTGGGGCAAGCACTATCTTTTTGGGAACTACAAGCACGGGAGCAGGTGTAGCGGCTACGATTTTTATATCGAGGAGCACAGTTGCGACCCCACAATCTGAAGTACGTAGCAACAATTTATTCATTGATGCACTTCGAAAGATCCCTATTGCTGGACTGATATTATTTGCTTGTTCGAAGGATATGAGTGCAAGTTGAGTTGCAGAATCAAAATATGCCGACTCGTTACCTGGTGAGCCCGTACCTGTCGTTGAGATGTAATAGCCATTACCATTGAGAAAGACCTGAAGCTGACGGACGTCTTCACCTGTAAAACCTACGGCAAGATCTCGAGTGAACAAATACGTGGCACAGGGTATCCCGCGTCTTTCGGATGCGGAATCAGCATTTATAATAGAAGGGATCGTCGCTCCTAGAAGCACAAACATTGCGAGTATTGTCAGCGCGTATTGTCGCGAATTCACGAACATAATGGGGATATTATAGCATTTTCAGAACGCTCTCGACCAAAACAAAAGCGAGTCCTTGCGGACTCGCTTTTGTTTTGAACTACTGACGTGAGATTAGTACTCTCGTCGTGGAGCTCGGTTGTCGAATTCTCGTCGTGGTGGTCGGTCAGCCATAGGTCGAGCCTCATTTACTGTGAGGACACGTCCGTCAAGCTCCTTACCGTTCCACATAGAGATAGCAGCGTCTGCATCAGCGTCTTCGACTTCTACGAAACCGAAGCCTCGTGATCGTCCAGTCATCTTTTCAACCATAACTGTAGCTGATACAACAGCACCTGCCTTCGCAAAGGCATCCTTAAGGCTGTCCGAAGTGGTGCCCCAAGAAAGATTGCCTACGTAAAGTTTTTTTGCCATGTGTAAGTATTACTTTGTTTATTCGTTCCATAGACGACCTCCCCTTGCCACATGACTTACGCCCTAGGCTACTGAGAATCTACGCAACGGACGTATTATACCGCTTTTGGGGGGAAAGGCAATGTTAGTGGTATATAGACCCACCTATCACAGAATAAGATAACGCCACGTTGTTTACAAGATTATCAATACCACTATTATACAACTATAAACAGCACGTGGACAGGGCACTCCCTCTAAAAACCTTGTTTTATTGAATTAATGACATTATTCTGTGATACCAAGCAATGCAAAAAACCACAATTACAAAAAGGTAACCTATGATTCCTGCAGGACCCCGTAGATCGATACCAAATTTACTTTTAAGTAAATCTGACAGAACAAAGAACAAATAAATAGCCAAAACAATAAAAGCAATGAATAAAATAGCTTTTATAAAAACAGTAATGAACTCTTTAACAGGTCCTGATAGATGTTTGTTCCCTAGAAATATAATTAAGAAACTTCCCACAAAAAATGTAATCAAAATATAGGTTGTACTTATGGGGTAACCAAACCTAGCAGACAAGACATATAAAACAACACCGAAAGTAGCGACTGTACCCAATCTCTTATTTAATTCATTTTTCATTTATTTGCTTGATCGCTGATAATAAAAAACACAAATCCCGCCACGGGTCAGAGACCGAAGTCTCTCGTACCACTTTCGCGATACGGCGATTAAGCAACTCCCACGATGGGTTTCTATGCTTGATCGACTAACTTTCACCATGCCAGCAATTACTTGTTGGTTTAGGCTACTTCTAATATTAAGTTGTGATTACATAGTACCTTTTGTTGCAAAAGTAGTAAAACTCATTATTTTAGTCTTACTATTCTAGTATTTTAGGATAAGTTCTATCTGCAGATCTTAACCCATATGACACAACTTGATTTTCAGCATAAACCAGTTTTTTATCATCTTCTTTCCCCTTCTTCCAAGCAGACAATAGATCAAAAGTTTGGTGATCGTAACGTGGTGCAAGCTTAACAATAGAAACTTTACTTAACATCTCTTCAGATAACGCATGTTCACGCAAATCTGATTCTGCAATTCCATGAAATACTAAGAATGCATGCTCAACGTGTTTTAGTTGCGTCATCAACTTATCTGAGAGCTCTTTTAACAAAAGCTCTCCTGCAGATTCTACGAAACAAACCACTATGTAATCGGCTGGGTAGTCAGCTTTATCTTTCTTTAAAATAGTATCCAAAAGTTCTTCCTCATCAATTGAGGGCTGAATATACCTTATTATCTCCACCTCCCTTGAATGTAAGTAAATCTTCTTGGTTTCTTCGCCTGCCATCACCATGAACACCAAATCTCACGTGTACGCAAAACCCTGCTTACAAGGACGAGAGGGGTGCGAGCAGGCTCCCTAAATTTTTAATAGCTTTGTTTCTACTTTTTTAATTATTTTGTTTGCCTTATTAAAAATATCATCGAGTTTCTCCTTACTATACGAATTATCAATTTCTTTGAGACCAGATACATGAATTTTATTTCTTGCTGTTCTAATTTCCTCCGCTATATCAAATTCTATTTTTGTTAAAATTTTTCCTCTCAAGCAAGCTCTATTGATTTCAACAAAATTCGAAGAATCCTTTATATCTTCATAAATCATAGTTTCTAATACGTACCGAATTCGTTTCTTTTTACTAAATTTATATATAAGCCCGTGACTATCATCTTTCCATTTTGGAGAAAGAACCTTAGATTTTACTAATTTGTTAAGAGAAATATATTTTAATAAAACATGGCACAAACAAGACTCAACAACTGTTCCAGTATAAACAGTCGCATCTTTATAAAGAGAGCTTCTAATTAACTGTTTATGTTCTTCTTTTGAAGCAGTGTTAATCAAGAAAACGATATATTCAAATGCGATAGCTATATTCTTTTTTAGAGTCTCATTCGTTATAAAAGAAAACCTTTTTTCAAAAGCTTCTTTTGGCATAAGTTCGTCAATAATCTCATCACTTTTTTCTTGGCTTTGTATCATTTAAGAGTTTATTGAGAGATGGAAATCCCTGTTCCTTAAGATAATTTCCAAGTTTTTTATCAGAACGAACATCAAAATCACGACCATATTTTTTTTCTATGGTTCCCATTTTTGTATCTTCTCGCTTTCTTCTAATTTCCTTGGACATAATAATTATTATATAACTTTTATTTATCTAAACAAAATTATCTATGAGTATCAATATACGCCTGTACCTCATCTGTAAAATCGGAAATTAAATTATTTGAAATAATAACCCCCAGAGATTCAGAATCATCACTACTTACCATAGATGGTATGCCTATTCTGCAACCATTTTTATCGACAGCAAGACCGCCAGAGTTTCCATGACTTATTTTTGCTGAAGTAATTATGTAGCCCTCATCAATTAAAAGACTACTTACAATTCCATCAGTTATAGTAAGTGCCCACCCACCACTAATAGCTGGATAGCCGTAAATTCTTACAGGCTCACCGAGTTTTACACTTTCATTTTTACAATATACATCACTATCATAAGCAGGGAACTTTTTAGGATATTCTCCGTAAGCTTTTCCTTCTTTTGCATCATAATAAACATCATTAATTTGCATAAATGCAAGATCATATTTTTCACTTATGTCACTTATCACATATGGTTCTGCGTAATACATCTCTTTTGATGATCCTGTTGTGGGATCGGGGAGAATTACAAGGCAACTATCTTTATCTGTACTTGCATTTTTACCTTGTGGAATAATGTGAGCATTTGTCAGAACAAGTCCACCTGTAGTAATTATTGTACCTGAGCCACCAGAAATAGTACTATCATCATTCCACCCTGCAACACCTTCGCAATAAATATTAACAACAGTAGAAGCAATATTTTGTTGCTGTTGATCTACTGTAGGCTTCTTTTTTTGGAGGTAAAGTACAAACACCAAAACAGTAACCAAAACAATAAAAGCGCTTACTATAATAATCTTTTTTCTATTGGTAATAAAAAATACTATCAATCTTTTTATTAAACTGGCTTTTGAAAGATAAGTTTCATTTCCACATGATGTGCAGAAACGGATTCCTTCTTTTATTTCATTTCCACAGTGTTTACAAAACATGGTTTATTTAGATATTGTCTGTGTCCCGCAATTGCCACAGAATTTTAACTCTTTAGTTATAGATGTCCCACAGCTACCACAGTAACTAAGAGTGACATTTCCTTCGGCTAAGGCCTTATTTTCAAAAACTTCGATTTGTGATGGTTCGCTAGGAACATTGCCGTTTAACTGATTGATTCTTGAATGATATTCAACTTCTGTAATTTTCCCATCAACAAGCAATTGATTTATCTCTGCTAGTGGTTTTATTTCATCAACTTGTTTTGAATTTAAGTCAAAGCCGTACTTACAAACTGGACAACTCAAGAAATATTTTACAGAGTAAGGAATTATTGGGATAAAAAACAAAGTAAACCATGTAATGGTTCTTGTTAGAATCCAGTATTCTTCGTTGTTACAATGCCCACAAAGCTTTTTGAAAACAACTCCTATCTGTTTAATTATTTGTTTTCCCCATCCAAAAATAATCATATATCAAAATAACTTCTTAAATTCTTTTTTCCACTCCGGTCTTCGACCTATCGCCACATATAAAACAGCAATTTTAATCAGTCTAATAACTACTACATAGATTACCAGAGTTAAGAGAGAATACCAAAATGAATCTCCATCCGAACAATAATAACAAGAATTTTCACCCCATACTATAGGGATAATAATCAACAATGGGACGTAGCCAACTATATATAAAACTTTAAGAAACCTATACCACCAATTCTCATTAAGTGTTGAAAGTATTTGTTTTGTAGAACTCGTCTTTATGGTTGAATCAAATAAATGACCACATTTCGTGCAGAATTTATGCCCTTCTTGAATTTTACTTCCACAATTTTCACAAAACATATTAGTTTGAATTCATATAATTAATAACTTCTTGGGGCACATTAACTCCACCATTTATTGCAATCTGTAAATAACGTTTTGCATTAATTGGCTGTTGATCTCCAGCGTATGCAAGACCAAGCCAATATGCGCCATACGGTTGACCACTAATATTATTTACTGACAAAAACAAAGAAATTGCCTGTTTATAATTTTCATTCAAATGATAAGTAATCGCAAGATTTTTTTTTGTTATATCTGAAGGTTGAACTTCATTTGCTTTCAAGGCATATGTAAGAGCTTTAGAATAGTTTGAGTATTGTGGTCTTTCATCTGCAATATCCAAATAAAACAAGTTAAGTGCATTATTAATTTGAAAACCATTTGGTTCTTTCTCGTATGCATTATTATAGGCAACTAATGCTGAATTTGGTTTTCCTTCAAGGAGTGCAATCTCGCCCGAAATCAAATAATAATCGACTGTCCCTTCTGAAGCAAAATTTAATGCTTCTTTAAACGTACTAAGAGCAAGATCATTCTTTCCTTCTGATGAATACACATAAGCTAAGTTTACTCTTGTTGTCATTTTTGTACTGTTGGTTATAGCATCACGAGAAGCTTGCGCTAGTTGAGAAATTGCTTGGTTTGGATCGCCACCGGCTTGGTAGGCTTCTTGAGCAGAATTATTTTTATCAACCGCTGTACTGTCAATTGAGTTAATTGCTCCAAGTCCAAATTTTAGAAAAATGAGACCACCGATAAATATAACTGCCACTACCGCTTTAATTATTCTCCCAGCAGTCCATGGTTCTTTTGGCATAGGAGGACGCACTGGTGGTGGAGTAAATGCTTTTGGTCTTCCAGCAGTTACCGCAAATTCTGCCCCACAATTTGTGCAGAATTTTTTTGTCCCATCTGATTTTGTGCCACATTGTTTACAAAACATATGTTTTAATTTTTTCTTTAAAGCGATCCAATTCGACCGTACTCTTCTTAAGAGTAAGTTTCCTATCACCATCAGTGAAGATAAATTTCTTTTTTTTGAATACAATTTTGCCCTTTAGAGAAGCTATCGGAACTTTTATAACTAAATTATTTAAATATTCCAGAGATGCTATTTTTCCTTCAGAGTCTATCCATGCCGATCTATACCATTCTCTTTTTTTGAGATCACTTGAAGCTCCAATAGAGTCTCCGATTGCAGCCCCGATTATGTTGAGTGCAATAAACCCAAGTATGAGACCTGTTGCACGACCACTATATTTAGGCAATTTGATTATATAGAGATTTTCATCGTCCACCATAACATCTACTTTGGGAAGAGAAGCTATTACAAATACAGCTTTTTGATCCCATTCTTTACTATAAAAAATATTATCACTTAAGTTAGAAATGACTGACTCTATTTTTTGATCAATAACCTCATGCTTCACTTTTTTTGTGGTTATCTCTGTCTTTCCTCCACAGCCTTGGCAAAAGATTGCACCTTCTTCTTTTTTAACTCCACAATGTTCGCAAAACATAAATTTTTATTTTATGAAATAGTTAATATCCTTATTATAAATCCTTGCAAAATTTTGAAGTTCGACAACATCAACTCTTTGCTGACCTGATTCCACATTAGAAATATGAGACTGGGGGCGTTTCAATTTTTTAGCGACCTCAACCTGAGTCAATCCAGCTTCTTCTCTAGCTTTTCTTAATTTTTCAACAAAATAAGCGTACTCTTTTGTTTGTCTTGACCTAGTCATATATTAACATCATCTATCCAAAGATTCAATATCCAAAGTCTGGATATTATGATATCATTTTTCAAGGGATGTCCGCCCCGAATTTCGTCAAAAATGGATGGAGCAAGCGGAGGATTCCTCCCCCAGACCCCTCCTTTTCTGCTTGCAAAATCAGAAAGACATTAGCGAGGTTTTGCAGAAACTATTGCCCCAGAAAATGCTTTTGCAAAATCGAGTCCTTTTGTTAGTCCGCATCAGGATTTTGTTCATAGTGAGTTCCGATTGAATTTCCCCGCAGAAATGCATCTGCGCGAAGTGCGGACTCATTTCTGCGGGGAATTCAATCGGGTGGACCTACAAGGACTCGAGCCTGCCACAATAGGCTCCATTTAGGGTTACATAGTATTATAAATTCCCCTTTATTATTGATATAATCATAACTAGAGCAACAGGTCGATTGTTCTAATTATGAAAAATGATTACATTCTTTATGATCAGTAAAATCCTAACGGAACATACACAAAAGACACAACCAGATGAAGTATTTGCTAATGCCTCATCTGCACAGTATCCTTGGAATGAATAGGTTTCTTTGTTTTCAAGTCAGTTTTTGAGTCTAGTTCATACCCACCATGTCATCAAACTCTTGACATGGTGGGTATGAACATATTTTCATTAAATTTAAATTACAAAATGAAGCAATATAGCAAAATTATCGCTGTTGAATTAAAATTTATTGAAGAAAACATCCAAACGCTTTTCAATTATTCTTATATCCATTCAGACTCAATTATATACCAAAACAAAGTTCAAACAATCTTCCCCGCATATTTAGTAATTGAACATTTACAAAATATCTTGGAGGTCGGAACTTATGATGTCCGCAAACGAGTTCGTAAAATATTAACGACTTTATATATTCAACTTGATTCACTAGAATCCCCCCAAACAGCCAAAAATTACTGGCTACAGGACACAGCTCATGGCAAAAAATATGCATGCCCAGATGACCTCGATGACACCTTTCGAGCATTTCTCATACACGTACGCCGGAGAAACTCCTTTGCGAAACCAAATCGCCTTGCAGATATTACCTCTCTATTATTAAACCAATCAAAGAACGATCAGGGACTATACAACACGTGGATTTCACATGATACAAGATGGCAAGATTACGACACCGTGATTAATAATCTCATCCTGCGCACACTCTCATATTGTAAAATTCCTCTATCCCCTCTTGAATTGGCATTGAAACAATGTCCACACCAATCTCTGTATTATAAACCTGAGGATGATTCACATAGTATCGAAAGACTCCTCGAAACCCACAATCATCGACAAATCCTCCCTGTGTACATGGAGAGAACTGGGATATTTGTGGGTTCAGAATTTCTTACATCTTTACGTGCGATTGAGAAGGCAGCCCATTTCTTGGCAAGGACAAAAGTGGTCAAACAAAAACTTTTTATAGAGGAAAATATGCACAAAAAGGTAGTTGATGATGCAAGCTCTGTCGTAGAGAAATTTACAACTATTGAAACTGTTTTCGATCAAATACTGCACCAGCCTATTGATTCTGACGCCACTAAATCCATTACGTTACTCCCGCACCGTTGGCATCCGACGGCAATGGATCAAATGCTGGGCGCAATCACTCTCCTTGGCTGGATTTCCTTTACTATATATGACCACATTGTTGACGAGCAACATGACGCCTACAAATTTAAGGATCTTGCTGATCATTGTTTCAAAGAATTACAAAATAATATTGCCTCATTAAAACCTTCGGAGGCAATTCAACGAGAAATCCAGAGCCTATTCGAAACAATGCACGAGTCTCATCTCATAGAGAAATCAGGTGCCATTCCACCTACCCACCACAAATCTGTCGGCCACATGCTTGCCCCGCTCTTGCTTGATATGACCGCGGGGATTGATACTACCCATACCAAAATATATTTCACTGAATTCCTCACTATCAAACAATTGTCTGATGACTTACATGATTGGGAGGAGGACGTGAGTAGTAACAGAAAGACTGTGGTAACGGAACATATTGCAAAAAATTGCCCTAGCGCTTGTATCAAAGATCAGCGAAAATATTTTGCACACAATACAATGGTCTTCTTTTCCAAAGAAATGATCAGGCGAGGTGACTCAGCTTTGCGAGTATTGAAACGGCTGAGGAAGCCTCGCTATTTCAAAGATTCGATCATCAAGTTACAAAATGGTGCCCGCCGAGCAATTCTAGAATCGCAGGTTGTCAAAATACTCGAACGAGAAGCGGCTAAATAGTTCTATCTAATAATGTAATAATGTTCAAGCTAGGGAAGTAAGTTTGCACTCTAATTGCATCACTTAAGATTTGAAGAATTGAGATGTAGGGGTTTGGAATTTGAGACGTTTACGCTCGCGATTGTTGAGTCGACGGACAACATGATGTAATTCTTTTGGAGTAATGAGATTGAAGTCCATTGAGTTCGGGAAGTATTGTCGAAGGAGCCCGTTAGTGTTTTCATTTGTACCACGTTCCCAAAAGTGATACGGATATGCAAAATATACAGTCATGCCAGATTTCTCCTCAAGACGCTCGAAGTCACTAAATTCAGGACCATTGTCGAGTGTGAACGTCTTACGTTTTTTCTTTGATATCTTTCTGAAGTGTTTGAGCGTAAGTGAAGTGAGAAGTTCAGCTCTCATTTTAGGAAGGAGAAATGCAATGAGATATCCAGTTTTTCGATCAACAAAGGTAACAATACGTACTCGTTTGTCTCTGCCTTGCATGGTATCTCCTTCAAAATCTCCAATTCTAGAACGCCGCTCAACAATTGGTGGCCTTTCATCAATTCGTCGTTTCTTGGCTTGCTCTCGAGTTTTCTGTCGCTTCTTGGTGCCATGCTTTCTTCGGTATTTTCCTTTTTGTGACCTTAGATACATTTTCAAATGTGGTGCACGTTCATCAATGTATCGATATATTGTAGCTGCATCACACGACTGTTTTCTTCGTTTAAGAATACCCGAAATTTGTTCTGGTGATTTGTGAAGTTTGAGTTCTTTCACCATGAACCGAAGTAAAGGTCCTTTGATCACTCGAATTGATTCCATTGCATTAATGCGATTTATTCGTTTCTTTCTCCTCACTTCTCTTGCATCGTACGCTTCTCGTCCGCCGTACTGGTCTACGTGTCTTGATATTGCGCTTGGGTGTTTTCCTAAAGTGCGTGCGATCTCGCTAAATGAATGATGAGCCCGAAGCATTCTTCCGATGCAACCCCAATCTCCTGGACCAATATGTGTATGTGACATACGTCGGAGTATGACTGAGGGAGATGCTTGTGCAATTAGCCTGCAAACCTTTGTGCGGTTA
>JAYTSY010000004.1:0-10597 GCA_043745355.1 bacterium | reverse complement strand
AAGATTATCAGATTGATCTGTCACGTTTACCATTTGAAGGTAGTCTAAAGGAATCTCAATAGGCCAAGAAGATAGAAATAATCTTTGATTCTTTTTTCTGTTTATTTTCATCCACAGACTACTCCAACGCCAATTTTCACTACGAGTTACTAATGCTGCTCGGAGAGGATTTCTTTCTACATAGAGTAAAACTCTGAGTAATGACAACTCTCCTTTAACTTTAATTGACTTGTACCGGCCTTGAAAGAGATGTCCAGTGCCCACAGTATGATGTTTAATATGCCATCTTTGAGTAAAGGTAGTAGTAAGCCAATGCATAAACTTTGTCAGCTGGCCATTTTCATGCGGATAGGGAACTAAATGAAAATGAGTAGGCATTATGCAGTAAGCAAGTATTTCTATACGTGTGCAATTTTGGGCTTCTATAAGGGTATCCTCGAAAAGTTTGTAGTCTGATTGATCGACGAATATTTTTACACGCGCATTGGCACGATTAATTACATGAAAGATAGTGTTTGCGTCTGGTTCGCGCGGTTTTCTCGGCATGGATATATATTTGCATACTATCGATGAAGAAAAATGAAAGAAAATATTAATTCGGGTAATTCGGGGTCAGGCACCGGTTTGTTCGAACCGGTGCCTGACCCCGATGTTGTGCCGATATTGCCGAACGGGTATAATGAACACATGTTACTTTTAGACAAAGTCACCAAGCTCTATCCGGATAACTCGCTCGCGCTCGATAGCGTTTCGCTCCAGATCAAACCGAGCGAGTTTGTTTCTATCGTCGGCCACTCAGGCGCAGGCAAAACGACCCTTCTCAAAATGATCCTTGCCGAGGAGCGACCGAGTGACGGAATAGTTATGTTTGAAGATACCAATATTCATACTTTGCGCCGTAGCAAGATAAATAATTATCGACGACGTATAGGTACCGTGTTTCAGGATTTCCGATTGCTTCCTGACAAGACGGCGTTCGAAAACGTTGCCTTTGCCATGGAAGCAGCAGGGCGGACTGACGAGGAGATTGCCGCAGATGTGCCACATGTACTTGAGCTTGTTGATCTCGCTCGCAAGATGCACAACTTCCCGCATCAACTTTCTGGTGGTGAAAAACAGCGTGTGGCAATCGCACGAGCTATCGTCAATCAGCCTGATCTTATTATTGCCGATGAGCCGACAGGGAACCTTGATCCGGTCAATACATATGACATCATCCAAATTCTCAAAAAGATAAATGATCTCGGCACAACAATCATTTTGACAACACATAACACTGGTGTTATCGACAACCTCGGCAAGCGCGTCATTAGTATGAAGAATGGCAGGATTATTGAGGACAGTTTGACCGGCAAATATCATTTATAACATATGTTTTTTACACGCATTAAACGCACTATTCGGGCAGGCTTCGTCAGCTTCTGGCGAAACGGTTCTGTTTCGCTCGCATCAATCCTCGTTATGACCGTGACGCTTTCGGTTATTGCGTCAATGCTTCTCGTTGGAGCGCTCCTCACTTCAACATTGAATAGTATCAAGGAAAAAGTTGATATAAATGTATATTTTGTTAAGACGGCAGATGAATCACAGATCCTCGATATGAAAAAATCCCTCGAAGGATTGCCTCAAGTCGCGAGGGTTGCGTATACGAGTCGAGATCAGGCGCTCGCTGATTTTCGCGAGCGCCATCAGAACGACCAGCTGACACTCGCTGCACTCGATGAACTCAATCAGAATCCGCTCGGAGCAAGCTTCACTATCATAGCCAATGATCCCTCTCAGTATCAAAGTGTCGTGACCTTCATGCAGAATCTCAATGATAACTCGGGAAATGGTGCGCAAATCATCGACCGCATCAACTATGAAGAAAATAAAACGGCGATTAACGCATTGAATCGTATTATTGATGCATCGCGAAACCTCGGAACTATCATTGTCGGATTCTTTGTTCTTGTTTCAATATTGATTACGTTCAATACCATCCGCCTTGCAATTTATATTTTTCG
Organism: bacterium; assembly: GCA_043745355.1. Lineage (GTDB taxonomy): Bacteria > Patescibacteriota > Minisyncoccia > Phycocordibacterales > CAIZLB01 > JBDKLC01. The sequence goes on along the minus strand of JAYTSY010000004.1, from coordinate 8,591 downwards.
AGAAGAAATTTCAGTCATGCGACTCGTTGGTGCAAGTGAAATGTATATACGAGGCCCGTTCGTGACAGTCGGCCTCATGTACGGCCTCGTGGCGGGCCTCGTCACCCTCATCCTGCTCTATCCTGTCACGTATTGGATCGGTCCAATGACACTGCGACTCGGCACAGGCCTCAATCTCTTCTCATATTATTTGGCTAATTTCGGACAACTTTTCCTTGTCGTCATGGGATCAGGCCTTATTCTCGGGGCTGTATCGAGCTTTCTGGCTGTGCGACGGTATCTCAAAGTTTAATCCACATAATCTGTCTAATTCAGTCTCAAAAGTTATACACTGGCGGACGTATTTGAAACGAGTACAATAATTGTATTAAAACGTGAAAACGCATAAATACATATTTGTTATTGGAGGGGTCATGAGCGGGGTAGGCAAGGGCATTACCACCTCCTCCATCGGCACCATCCTCCAAGCCAAAGGATATACAGTAAACATTTCAAAAGCTGACCCCTACCTCAACGTCGACGCAGGCACCATGAACCCCACCGAACACGGTGAGGTTTTTGTTTTGAATAGCGGACTTGAAACAGATCAGGATATGGGCAATTATGAACGATTTCTCAATCGCGACCTCTCAAGCGCTGACTACATGACGAGCGGCATGGTATATCAGACAGTGATCGCGCGTGAGCGAGCACTCGGATATAAAGGGCGATGTGTAGAATCATTACCGAACATTCGTGATGAAATTGTTGCACGAATGAAAGCGGGTGGTGAGGCGACAAAAAGCGACATCTCAATTATAGAAATCGGAGGAACCGTAGGGGACTACGAAAATATCATGTATATCGAAGCAGCGAGATATCTCAAAAGTAAATTTCCAAACGATGTATTGTTTGTCATGGTGACATTTCTCCCCATCCCAAATAAAATCGGTGAAATGAAATCAAAGCCAACTCAACAAGCGATCAGACAATTGCAAGGCTATGGTGTTCAACCAGATTTTATCATTGCGCGTAGTGAAGTGCCGCTCGATGATAGACGCAAAGAAAAAATTGCAATTTCGAGTAATGTGCCAGCCGAGAACGTGATTTCGGCACCTGACATTGATAGTATTTATGATGTACCGATCAATTTTGAACGGGATAAACTCGGTGATCGTATTGAAAAACAATTAAAATTGCGTACGCGAAAAATTGATTTGTCAGGATGGAAAAGATTCGTCAGAAGTGTAAAGACAAGTAAAAAAGAAGTACGCATCGCAGTCGTTGGTAAATATTTCGATAGTGGAGATTTTGTGCTTTCCGATGCATACGTTTCTGTTATTGAAGCAATCAAGTTTTCGGCGTTTTCACTCGGGTACAAAGCAAAACTTGAATGGATAAGTGCACAGGAGTTTGATGGAACACCTGCACAAGTTAAAAAGGCGCTTAAAGAAAAATTGAAAGGCATACAAGGGATCCTCGTTCCTGGGGGATTTGGTGAGACAGGTATCGCGGGAAAAATAAATGTCATTGAATACGCTCGCACCAACAAGATCCCGTATCTCGGCCTGTGTTATGGAATGCAACTTCTCGTCATCGAATATGCGCGTAATGTTGCAGAGCTACATGATGCACATACCTGCGAGATAGATCCACATGCTACGCATCTCGTCATCGACATCATGGAGCATCAGAAAAAACACCTTGCTGAGGGCAGATACGGCGCGTCCATGCGACTCGGCTCGTACCCGTGTGTTTTGCACACGGGTACTCTCGCTCATGACGCCTATGCAAAGGCAGGGTGGGGAAAAAACAAAATAATTATTGAGCGTCATCGTCATCGATATGAAGTGAACCCAATGTATACTGAACGTTTAAAAAAAGCAGGATTAGTTTTCTCAGGTACGTCTCCGGACGGCACCTTAATGGAAATCGCGGAACTTCCAAAGCGTGAGCATCCATTTTTTGTAGGGAGCCAGTTCCACCCAGAGTTTTTGGCCAGACCGCTTTCGCCACACCCGTTGTTTACGGAGTTTTTGAGGGCGTCTTCAAAGCAGAAATAGATTGATTTTTTAAAAAGTTTCGCAATCGCGCTCGGTTTTGTATAATGAGACGTTTATGCCAAAAAATTGGAATAAAGGTTTGAAAAAGGAAACGAATATTTCTGTTAGGAAAATCTCCGAGACTATGAAATCGAGAAAAATCGATAATTTTTCTGCATGGAGAGATAAAATGAAAAAAACTGGCGCTATCAAAACGGTCTATCCAGCACTTAAAAAGAATGCCAAATTAGCTGAACTTTTAGGTGTAGTTCTGGGTGATGGTCATATTTGTAAATACCCAAGAACTGAGGAATTAAGATTGACTTCACATTCTGATAATTTAGGCTTTATTGAGCGTTATAGAGTAATTATGAAAGACGTTTTTGGAAAAGATCCATCGATTGTCAAAAATAACCAAAACAATTCGACAAAGATTGGTTTCTATGAGAAGAATATTAGTGAAAGAACGGGCATTCCAGTTGGAGCTCGAAAGGACTTATCAATACCTGTTCCTGACTGGATTTTGGCAAAAAAACAGTATATAGTGGGATACCTTCGTGGATTGTACGAGGCGGAGGGATCATTTTCAGTTCATCTCCCAACTTACACTCATAAGTTTCATTTCTCGAATTTGAATAGATCGATGCTTGATAATGTTGAAATGCTTATGAAAAAATTGGGATTTCATCCTCACCGAGACTCAAAAAGTGTTCAATTATCAAGAAAAAATGAAGTCTACGTCGCGATGGAAATGATCGGGTTCAGAAAATACTAAATTGCGGGTTGGTGTAATGGTAGCACGTTCGCCTCTGGAGCGAAAAATTGGGGTTCGAGTCCCTGACCCGCAGCCAATATGAGCGAGGTTATCCCGCTCAAGATACGTGGATAACTAGCCAAAACTAAATTATGAAAATAATCCTTTTTAGAGGTAGGCCAGGTACGGGAAAAACAACGTTAACTCATGCGTTTGCAGAAAAGAGTCATTTCTCTATTTTAAGAAAAGATGACGTTTACGATCCAGTTTCTGAATATGTAAAAGATCATTCAGATAGAAACAAATTGTCACATGCAATTCTGTATAAAATTCTAGAAAGTAATATTCATTCTGATACAACCTTTATTTTGGATTTTGCCTTTCAAAACCCACAAGACTTTTTAATTATTAAAAACTGGTGTAATGAAAGAAATGTTAGTTTCAAGTCTGTTCTAGTTACTTGTTCAAATGAAAGTTTATGGGCAGAAAGATTTAACAAAAGAGTTGATAACCCAACACCAAATCAGTTGATAACTAATTTTGAAGATCTCAAGAAACATTATGGAGTAATGCAACTTGTGCCTGAACAAGGTGAATTGACTGTCGATACAGTTCAGTCAATCGATACAATTATGCCAAAAGTGCTAGAATATACTAAATAATATGTCTACAGACGAAAAAACAATCAAATTCTATAAAGACAACGCTGAAAAATACACAGCCCATGTTCGAGACCCAAAGGACTCTGTATATCATTCGTATTACGAAAAACCAGCAATGTATTCGTTATTGCCAGACCTTAAGAGTAAAACTGTATTGAGTGTTGGTTGCGGAAGTGGAGAAGACAGTATGTACCTTAAAAGACAAGGGGCAGAAAAATCAGTTGGAATTGATTTGATTGATGAGCTGGTTACTATTGCAAAGAATTCATATCCAGAATGTGAGTTTAGTGTCATGGATATGCAGAAACTAAATTTTCCTGATAATAGTTTCGATTTTGCATATTCAAGTCTTGCTATCCACTATGTTGAAGATTGGAATAAAGTGTTTAAAGAGGTATACAGAGTAATAAAACCTAATTCGTCTTTTCTATTTTCTTGCGGTCACCCAGTACGTTTTTCAATGGACCGTGGTGTAGCAGAGGAAGGTCACTCAATTAAAAAATTAGAAGTTAATAAAAAAGAAGAAACTGGTGAACTGACTATAACGGGAGATTACTTAATAAAAAGAAAAGTAACTGATGCTCTCGGGAAGAACACCGCGAATACATGGACAATGCCTATAAGTGATATTGCAACATCTGCGACCAGTGCAGGTTTTTTGATTCAGCAAATTGTTGAACCACGACCTCTTGAATCGCTTAAAGAAGTTGAACCTAATACTTATCATAGGTTAAGTAAGATACCAGAATTTTTGATTTTTAAATTGATAAAAATATGAAACGATACAAAATAGTCGTATATGTCCCAGAAAAAGATGCTGAAAAGCTTCGTGAAGCTATGTGTAATGCTGGTGCAGGAGTCATAGGAAATTATTCTCACTGCACTTTCACAATCAAAGGAACTGGCAGATTTAAACCTAGTAAGGGAGCAAATCCGACTATCGGAGAAGTAGGAAAATTAGAAGAAGTTTCAGAAGATAGGATTGAAACTGTATGTGAAGAAGATAAACTAGAAGCTATCCTCAAGGCTATTAAAGAGAATCATCCATATGAAGAACCCGCGACGGATGTCTATCCAATAGAAGTAATTAAATAATATGCTTGAATATATCCTAACAATAGACCAATTTGTATGTGTAGTAAATAAGAAGATAGAAGCTCCTAAGCTTTTGAATGCATTGGGTCATATGACTGCAGGGCTTATGAGTCAATACAAAGATGATATGAGCGCTATGCGATTTAGAGATTTTATTGATAAAGATAAGACTGTACACCCAACAACTTCAGAGAATGGCTTCATAGTACTACGAGCAGATAACAGTAATCAGATTAGGACTTTAAGAAATAAATTAATTGAAGAACATGTAAAGTTTACTGATTTCACTGAAACAATGACAGGCGGTACGTATGTAGATCAGCAGAATAAATTCGATATCACAAATGAATTAGACTTGGAATACTACGGGGTCTGCTTCTTTATGGATAAGGAAAAGTCGAGGGAGTTTACCAAGAAGTTTTCTTTGTATGTTGGGTAATAAAGATATATGAATACAACGTTTATTCTACATGGAGGATTCAATCCTGGACAGACAAATGAAGATAATTCTGGTTTTTATGAGGAGATTCTAAAAGATGGTCCTGAAGGTTCACGTATCTTGCTTGTCCCATTTGCAAAAGATATTGACCGCATTCTTATAGCTACACAAAAAGTTACCTCTGAACTTAATAGTAATAAGTGGCAAAAAGATATTAATGTTGAAGTTGCTAATGTAGAAAGGTTTATTGAGCAACTGAAATCTGCTGACATTATCTATTTTCACGGTGGCGTGAGCCTGAAGTTACTTGAGGCACTAAAAAGATACCCTAGCCTAAAAGATTCTTTAGAAGGAAAAACTATCGCTGGCGAATCGGCGGGAGCGAATGTCTGGAGTAAATTTTTCTATAGCCCTAAAACAGATACTGTTTCTGAGGGACTGGGTATTTTACCAATTAAAATTATCCCTCATTACAAAAAAGAATACAAAGGTAAGTTAGATGAGGTGGGCCAAGATTTGGAAGAGGTTTTATTACCAGAGTATACATATAAGATCTTCTCTAAATAGGTTCCAACATCGTACCAGACAGGCCAGCCAACATAAGCGCGTTCGAGTCGCATCAATGAAACGATTTTGTAGGTCCGCGTAGCTACAGAATTTGAGGAAAAAGGATATAATTAATAGATATGGAAAAAGAAATGATTAAAGAACTTCAAGTTAGTGTTGCAACTCCTTTGGATGCTCAAGGTATAAAGGAAGTCAGTTCTAAATCATGGCTTGCAACATATTCTAACGAAGCAGCAGGAATTACCCTTGAAGATATTCAAGAGAGGCTAAAAGATGTATTATCTGAAGAAAAAATTGCAAAAAAAGCAGAACAGATTGCTCAAGCACCTGAAACTGAGAGGTATTTTATAACAAAAGAAGATAATAAAGTTGTGGGATATTGTCATGTAGTCAGATATCCTGATAAAAATCAATTACATGCAATATATGTTTTACCTGAATATGCAGGAAAAGGTATTGGTACAATGCTTTGGAAACAACCAAAAAACTTTTTTGATGATAATAAAAAAACTGTAGTAGAAGTAGCAACGTACAATATCAATGCAATTAACTTTTATAGAAAATTAGGATTTAAAGATACAGATAGAATATTTAATGATGAGAAATTGAGAATGAAAAGCGGAGGAATTATTTCTCAAATGGAAATGGTTATGCCTATTGAATTAGATGCTCAAGGCGTATCGCTTTGAAAGCACAAAAAATGTTAAAATAGCATTACAAACCTGACTCTCCATGGTTCTAACGCGAGACGGTCAGCATTATAAAATATGAGGAATAAGTTATGATACTGAAACGGGGGGATCTGGTACAATTAGTGCATGATCAAATTCAATGAAGTCACTTGGTATTCAAAATTAGGTGCGATTGTATTATTCATACTCGTAATTCCTGTTCTCACTTTTTATATCGGGACACAATATCAAGCCGTTAAAGATATTACTGAGCAAATACCGGTAATTACTCCAATAGATACAAGCAAAGCCATTTCTAAAAAACTTCTCCCAGATAGTTTTTTTACTGATGAGATTAAGCAAAAAAATCCTGACGCTGAACAGGTAAGTATTGTAGGAAGGGGAGATATAAATAAGGATGGTTTTGAAGATGCCATTATTATGAGTGACTACTGCGGAGCAGGTTGCGTGTATCATCTTAGCTTGGCATTGAACAATAATAATCAGTCGGTTAAGGAGATCAATGTAGATTTTGACGGTATAAATGGCTCTCCCTCGGCTTTTAAATCTTTGATAGCTACTACCACCATTAGAGATGCTGTTATATCAGTTACAGGAAGTGGATTTGATTGTCAGAAAGTACCTGAAAAACTTATTGATGAACAGTGCAGGGTAAGTAAAGATAATCAGTGGTTAGATTCTAAAACAATTCAGTATAGATTTAATGGAGCTAAGATTATTCGATTGAATTAGTAAATAAAAATCAGCTCGTCCCCGGTTAAGGAAACGAGCTAATGATCTTTGCAGGTCGCGTAAACGACTAGAGGAGGCGACCGATTACCTCAATATTGTATTTGGTGGTTGCGTCCTGTGCTTCCTGAAGGTTGCCGATTTCGAGCTCACCAAAACGGGGTGGGTGGAAAAAGATCCGAATTTCTTTCTGATCCCGTTCAGAACGAAATCGCGGAATACGCAGATACGTTTTGGCATGTTTTGGCGGAAGCAGTTGGTGTCTGACTGCGGCCGCGAGCCTTTCTTCAGGACTGGGTACTGGGCCCAAATCTTTCATTCCGAGACTGATATGCAATTTGGAAAGTGCATATTTGATGGAGTTTAGATTTTGTTTACCCATACCGCGGAGGTTAAGGAGTTGAGTTTCCGTCATGATCACAAGATCGTAAATCAAGACGGGACGATAAGGAACGAGGGCGGTACCCTCGACACTTCCGAAGAGGGAACTCCAAGCGTTTGCTGGAAGTTTTACCCCGAGTTGTTCAAGGAATTCTAAGGGGAGTCCTAGAACGTATTTCTCACTGTCAGTAGTTGAAAGAGCCATACGTCAGGTATATTACATGCAAAGTACGGTCTGTCAATGTCTACGGACTGAATTTGCACACGAGTCGCATGGATTCTGATTAAAAATATGATAAGATTATTTAAAAAATAAACTATGTCACTTTTTAACAGCAAAAACGGCGAGCTTTTTTCAAAAATATTTACCGCTTTGTTTGTCTTCGCTTGGTTTTTTTGTTCCGCTCACATAAGTTTTTATCCTGACATTCCTGAAGTAAATTCGGTACCAGATGCCCATCAGCAATCTCCAACTTCTCATGCGGAGGGTCCCACAAGTGTGTGTGTTGATCATTCTCCGACTCAACATGTTAGTCGATATTCTAATGATATTTCTAATACACCAGTCCTCTTATCTAATGCTAGTAGTGACATTGCAGACAATGCACAAAAAGTAGGTATTTTAAATGCAGATTTAATCCGAGAAAATCATATAAGTATGCGATATAGTTTTCTAATATACAATAAATTCCTTATTTAAAAACTATTAACTTAGGTACATTACTAAAGTTAATATGTTTAATTCATGCAAACTAAAATAGTCATAATAGTTTTAGCACTCTTGTTTCTTTTGGGTGGAGGTTTTTCTCTCAAGTCAAACGTCAATACCAATAAGGCTCAGGAGGTAGCCTCAGATGGTCACACAGGCAACTCTCATGTTGCAACAATCACGAAGGAGTATTTACATCTTCAGCGTCAACTCATTCAGCACATTAATTCCTGATATACACTAATATGAAAGAAAGAATATATTCTCTTACACAGAGACTTCCCAGTTTTTGGTCTACTGCTTCACAAAGAACACGGATAGTAGTAAGCATCGTTCTTGTTTTGTTGGTCGGCACAATATCGTTAGTCTTTGCGGATGCGGGTCATGAAAGTGCTCCCGTAACAAAAGAAACAAAAACTGAAAAAATAACAGTAAGGACTGTCGGAGATATTGATCCTGATGGAATATCTCAGGAAGGATTAAGTAGCTTCTACGGAGAAATAACCTCGAAAGACATAGCTTCTGTATATAGCCCTAGAGAG
>JAYTSY010000003.1:0-36773 GCA_043745355.1 bacterium | reverse complement strand
AGTGAAACGAGGGCTGTCTGCTATGACAGCAAGGAGGCCCGACAGAGTCTCTAACAGATCCCAGGGGGATACGTTGCACCCAAGGTGGATGCGGGACGGTGTTTTACCTCTCAACGGAATACTAACTACTGACATGTGGGTTGGCTGACACACCCTCGTCTCACTTTTTCTTCATTCAATGAACCTGCGAATAATATAGCAGACTACTTCCCTTTTGTCCACTTTTGTCGAGGAGAATTATTAAGACCTCGTGAAGCAGTACGCTTGCGGCGATGTACCCCTATTGCAAAACGATGACATTCGGCATTTAGAGAGATAATATCGCGGGCATATTTTTGTGCGAGCGCGTGGTGTTCAGCGTCCGCGATGATTTCGCGGGCTTTGTGGCGGTCGTCTTTGACGACCGCCACAACCACAGGCAAAGTCCTATCATTTGCCCCAAACACCTCAGCACATTCATTTACGGCTGTTTTCATTGCATCAAATTGTGCCTTTCCCCCATCAACAATCATCATATTGGGTAACTGCCACTCAGGATGACGCAATCGGCGAGAAATTATTTCTCGAAGTGCCCCGGTATCATTTGCACCATCAACACTTTTTATTAAAAATGTTCGATACGATACTTTATCAAATACACCATTCATGCTCGCTGTCATCGCGCCAATCATATCCGTACCGGAGAGGTGCGCGATATCATATGCTTCCATGCGAAACTGTGAACCCTCGTCACCACTTGCTGAAGCTTCACTATAATCTCGTCGCTTCATCATAGATACATCTTGAATATGCATCAATGCTGACATCGTCTTTTTAATCTCATTTGCTAATTCAAACTTTTGCTCCTTTGCATATTGTTTCATTTCTTTTTTGAGCGCCCGCATGAGCTCGGCCTTCTTGCCCTGAAAAAATAATCGAATATGATTGATTTGCTTCCCGTATTCTTTCTTGTTCATTTCTCCACTACACACTCCGGGACACAGTGCGATACTTCGATTGAAGCACGCCTTGCATACAGACGCCAGCTCCGGGCACGGAGTGCATGTATCACGATAGGGAAAAATCTTTCGGATCAAACGCAGCGCCTCTCGGAGCTCAGAGCCAAAAGGATACGGACCGAACATGTATTTGTATTCAAAATCAACTTCGTCTCGCTCCAGGTTGCGTCCTCGCACGACAAGTACTCGCGGAAAATCTTCTTTTGTGATCACTACATAATTAAAGCTTTTATTATCTTTTTCTTTTGTATTAAAATGTGGCTGATGTTTTTTAATCTGCTCAACTTCGAGCACAAAGGCTTCGAGCACTGAATCAGTTTTTATGAAATCAAGTGTCGTCGCTTGGGTGACCATATCAACAAGTAATACGCCCCGAGTTTTAAACAGGTCATTGGAAAAATAGCTTTTTACGCGATCACGCAGACTCGTTGCTTTGCCAATATATAGGATCGTCCGGCCTTTTTTGAAAAAATAGACGCCGGGGCTATCAGGAAGATTCTTTTTGATGAGGTATTGACGCTTCATGATTAGTATTATATCATAATCAGAGGAATTCGTGGATAGAAACAATGTTTAGATAAAGTCATGAACCTTGACGAACGCTTGGATAAAGCCAAGCAAATAACAAGTTTAGCAGCCCTTCGAGATTTTTTTCGTACTTGCGAACAGCCACAAGTCGAGTTAGCTTCGGTCAACTTGAAACTTTTGCGTGTGGTCTCGCGTAAATACGGTTTGATTGTGCCCGCCGTAGCTTTGCCCTTGGAGCTCGGCGATCCCTCTCGCCGACGACGCATTCTCGAAATTCTCGATGAGCTCGCAGAAGGCCAACCCCTTCTCAGCTAAGCCCTGCCTCAACAACCTCTTGCCGGTCGACTTCTCACGAAGTCGACCGGCATACCCATTTTCCGGTAGGGGTCTGACCCCTATCCTATCGGCGGCGTAATACTTTTTTCAAATACTCTCCTGTATAACTTTTTGGATTGTTAGCAATTTCTTCAGGAGTACCGATCGCCACAATCTTTCCTCCACGCACTCCACCCTCCGGCCCAATATCAATAACATAATCAGATGATTTGATCACGTCCATATTGTGCTCAATAATGAGCACAGTGTTCCCTTTCTGCACAAGTTTTTGCATGATCTCGATCAATTTCTTCACATCTTCGTAGTGAAGACCGATCGTCGGCTCATCAAAAAGATATATCGTTTTTTGAACATGTGGACGATACAACTCTGATGATACTTTTACACGTTGCGCTTCTCCACCTGAAAGAGTGGTTGCTGATTGCCCGATCTCGAGATATCCGAGACCCACTTCGTTCAACGTATTGAGCCGATCATAAATCGCAGGTACATCTTCGAAAAAAGTCAGTGCTTCCTCGATAGTCATCCGCAATACTTCATAAATACTTTTTTTCTTATAACGCACTTCGAGCGTCTCTTTCATGAACCGCTTACCGTTACAGATGTCACATGTCACATACACCGTCGGGAGGAAATGCATTTCTACTTCGATCATGCCATTACCCTGGCATGTCTCGCATCGTCCACCTTTGACGTTAAATGAAAAACGGCTCGGTCCCCACCCACGCGCTTTTGCTTCTGATGTTTCTGCAAACATATCCCGAATGTGTGTGAATGCTCCCGTATATGTTGCGGGGTTTGATCGTGGAGTCCGCCCAATCGGTGATTGATCAATGAGAATGGTACGCCCGAGATATTCTGTACCTGTGAAGCTACTGCAATTGTAAATATTGGCACTTCGGTGATCGCGGTCGAGTCGTGCCTGGAGATTCTTGTGGAGGATTTCATATACAAATGATGACTTACCTGAACCAGATACGCCGGTGACTGATATCATGCGACCGAGCGGAATTTCTACATTTAAATTTTGAATATTATTCACCTTTCCTCCCGTGATTTTTATTGACCCCTTGTTATCATCACGACGTCGCTCGGGAATTTCAATCATTTTTTCTTCACGGAGATACGCAAGTGTCACAGACTCGCTTGTATTCTTCTTTGCTGTGAGGAGTTCATCCAGATATCCTGAGACAACTACATGTCCGCCATGAACCCCTGCACCCGGGCCGATGTCGATGATGTAATCTGATGCATAGATGGTGTCTTCGTCGTGTTCTACGATGATGACTGTGTTACCGAGATCTCGCAGAAGCACAAGCGTTTTGATAAGTCGATCATTGTCTCTCTGGTGGAGACCTATAGTTGGCTCATCAAGTACATATAATGCGCCGACGAGTCCAGATCCGAGTTGTGACGCGAGGCGGATACGCTGTGCTTCCCCACCTGAGAGTGTGTTAGCGCGACGACTGAGCGAGAGATAGTCGATACCTACATTGTTCATGAACTCGAGTCGAGAAACAATCTCTTTGATAATCACGCGAGAGATTTCTTGCTCTTTGTGAGAGAGGGGTAAATCTGTAAAGAAATCAAGGCACTCTTTGATGCTCATGCCTGTGAGACTGACAATGTTTATCTTGTCCTCCGCACGGTTCTCGCTTTTTTTGTGATCTGAATTTCCCATCAAAAAAACATGTAGTGCTTCGGGTCGAAGCCGCGCGCCCTTACACACCGGACATGGATCCATAATAAAGAAATGCCTTGTGCCGAGTCCGTTACATTCAGGACATGCTCCATATGGTGAATTGAACGAGAAAAGCCGCGGCTCAACTTCAGGAAACGAGAAGCCGTCATGTGGGCACATAAATTTTGACGAGATCAGATGATCACCATCATCGGTCACGATACGGAGCAATCCTTCTGCCTCGTGGAGCGCACGTTCAACAGCTTCGTTCAATCGTTCTCGGAATGCTGCACTGTTATCTTTAATTTCTGATACATAAAACTGGTCGACGAGAATATCGATATTGTGTTTCTTTGTTTTTGTGAGGACAATCTGCTCACGGAATTTTTTGACAGTGCCATCAACTCGAGCTTCCTCATATCCTTTGCCGAGGAAATCATAGAGGAGCTGATAGTATTCGCCTTTGCGCCCGACGACGACGGGCGCATAAATCTTGAAAACTTCGCTCGTGACATCAACACCCATTACTTTTTTTGATTTGTTACTCTTTATTGAAGCGTCCGCATTTGATCGCACTGTTTCAAAAATTGTTTCAAGAATTTCTTCCTTTGACAGCTTTTTAATTTCTCGTCCGCACTCCAAACAATGCGGCTTTCCAATACGAGCGTACAGAATGCGCAAATAGTCATAGATTTCCGTAATTGTTGCGACGGTCGAACGTGGGTTGTTTGATCGTGATTTTTGATCAATAGAAATAGCCGGTGAGAGCCCAACGATCTCATCGACATCAGGCTTCTGCATTTGACGCAAGAATTGTCGAGCATATGACGAGAGAGACTCGACATATCGTCGTTGCCCCTCAGCAAAAATAGTATCGAATGCAAGTGATGATTTTCCTGACCCTGAGAGACCAGTAATAACCACCATCTTGTTGCGTGGCATTTCAACAGTAATATTTTTCAAATTGTGTGTACGAGCACCCTTCACAATGATTAAATCATCGTGTCCCTTTCCCCCTCCTGATTTGTGATAACTAGTTTTGGTCATATTGATACAGCAAATCGACCCCCGTTTCGTCCATAGGGTCGGTTGTGAAATTTATATAAAGGAAGTATAAACTTTTTGAGGGAAATGTATAGCATGAACTTCATATAAGACAAAAGCCGGCGGGTGTGCATGCACACCCGCCGGACTTAACTCGTTATCGCTCCCCTATAACTTAGGGAGCAGCACCAATTTCTCGCCAGTGAATCCCGATGCCTGAATGGTGATTTTTGGACTCTCACCAGTTTCAGTCGAAGTAATCCATCCGGCATCACGTGCCAGGATATCATAACTCCGAGCATGCGCGATGAACTTATTTGCATCTTCTTCTGCCACAACGACAAGCGCTCCCTGTCCGCAGCCCCAAACCCGGTAGCATTCCTCATCGGAAACCCCAAGGTCTTTTGCGCAATCGACAATGACCTGCGGAGGATCCCACAGGTTATAGAAAACCGCTGACCAATTACGCGGGAAGAGCAGATCGTCACCGAGCTTTGATCCGATCCCTCCGCCCGAGAGATGCGCGATCTGATGGACTTTGATGAGCGGTACGAACCCCTCCCTTGTCCAGCCATTTGCATCGACAAGCATCGCGTCATAAAGTTTTGATGCTGTCGCCGCTTCTTTCACCGCACGCCGAGCATCCATGTCTTGGCTCAAATACCACTCAATGCCGTACCGGTGGCGAAAGCCACTACGAACCAAACTTATGCCATTTGAACGGGTGATGTCACGCAAAGCGATTATGCGATCGCCGTGCCTGACATCGGCACCAGTAATCAACTTATCTCGATGCATGACTCCGATCATAGTGCCGCCCCAATTGAACTTAAGGGTGGCATCAGGATTTTCAGATGAAATACACGCCGACAGCTCAGCAGTTTCGCCACCGAAAATGACATAACCCTGTGCAGTTGCACTTCGGGAAAGTCCTTTCATCAGCGAGACCGCCGCCTGGTATGTGGGGTCATCTGGATTCTTACCCAGCGAACTCACCCCGAGGTCATTAAGGAATACGAGTGGCAAGCACCCGTCCCGGGTAAAATCACCCGCTGTCATAGCAAGCAGATTGTCTGCAGCATCGAAATACATGCCGGCTGCATCTGCAATAATGGTCTTTGTGCCGATACCGTCGCAACCCGCAGTCGCGACAGACCCTGGTGGCAAGTTAATGAATTCGTAGCCACGCCGTCCACGGAAATGACCGCGGGAAAAGTCGTGGATTTTGACGAATGGCGAGTTGCTATATGACCCTCGACAAAGCTCGCCGCAAAGCGAACTGAATTGATCGCCCAAACTGACATTGACACCCGCTTGCTCGTAAGCTGTAGGAGTATTGGGATCTGACATAGAGATAGTTTCTTTCTGGTTTGTTGTTGTGTTTAGGACTGTTGTCCGAAGGAACTATGACATAAATGGGTTTTATGTTCAAGCAAAAGGGCCGCGGTCGATCAAACGATCCGCGGCCCTGATTAGCTAGGGAGAAAGCCCTAGTTACTTTTCTGCCATCCATCCAATGCCGAGCATTCGAATGTAAGCGTCCATATTCACAGTCAGGTTTTCACCATCGACAAGGTAGTAACTGATACCAAGCGCCGTTGCTTTATGACGCAGGCGTGTGATTACTGGTGCAGTATGGGTATCAAACTCCTGAAACCGATGAGCGACGTTTTCAAGGTCACTATCCTGGACATCCCGTTTACGGCCGTTCAGACGAAAAATACATGTGGAAACAGGAGTATCGATGTAAAGAGCAATGATCCTCTCATAACCGAAGTGGCGAATTCTTTCAATCGCAAAATCAATTTGCGGGATATTCCGAGGGAACCCGTCGAGAAGTAGTAATTGTGAACCCTCGACTTCCTCAAAAGCCTCATCGACGAGTGGGAGTATGATTTCGTTCGGAACGAGTGCTCCTGCCCTGCGGTATTTGTCGATCCTAAGGCCAATTTCCGTCTTTTCATCAACTTCGCGATCGAGCTTGCTTCGAAACATCAATTCCCTGAATCTAATACCCCTTGCCTTGAGTCCTTTTTCTGTTGTGCTTTTGCCACCGCCTGGCGGGGCGATAAGCATGCACGCCGTCGGTACTTCGAGAATTTCTGATATTTGCTGAGTCAATTTAGTTACCTCCGTTGTTGAATGTTGCGTTGATTTGTTCTAGTTTTGGAAATTAGTCCTAATTCCCTATTTGCCCGTGAGCAGACTAACACAAAAATCCTCGTCTGTCCAAATTATTTCATCCACTCTTTCTTTGCACGTATTCCCTTATTCACCTCCTTTTCCTCTCTCTTTACTTTCTTTTCGGCCTTCTCGGTCTGTTCATTCAACGCTTTTATTTCATCACGCAAAATCGCCGCAGTTTCAAAATCCAACTGTTTAACTGCGCTTTCCATTTGTTTCTCCTTTTGTGCAATCAATTTCTTTGGGTCACGTCCAAACGCGGCAGCATCTAACACGAGAAGATTTTTAACAGTCTTCTGGTGCTCACTTTGAATCGCTTCGGTGATATCTTGAATTTTCTTGGCGATTGTTTTTGGAGTGATGCCATGCTCTGCATTATATGCCAGCTGCATAGTGCGGCGATTATTTGTTTCTTTGATCGCGCGTTCCATTGAACCTGTGATTTTATCCGCATATAAAATAACCCGACCATCTACGTTTCGAGCGGCTCGTCCTATTGTCTGAATAAGTGCAGTTTCTGATCGGAGGAAGCCTTCTTTGTCAGCGTCGAGAATACCAATGAGTGACACCTCAGGCAGATCGAGTCCTTCTCGAAGCAAGTTTACTCCGACGAGAATATCAAATGTCCCCTTTCGAAATTCAGTCAAAATCTGAATACGCTCAAGTGTTTCGATATCACTATGCACATAGCGAGTCTTTATTTTCTTTTCCTTCAAAAATTCTGTGAGGTCCTCTGCCATTTTTTTGGTGAGAGTCGTAGCGATAGCACGCTGGCCATTTTTGATCACCTTTTGAGCTTCCTCAATGAAGTCCATGATTTGTCCTTGGTATTTTGCGCCTTTTCCTACGCCCGAACCAATGATTGGCTTTACGTCGAGAAGTGGATCGACAAGTCCTGTCGGTCGGATGATCTGCCTTACGATCTGCTCTTCATGCGCCGCTTCATATTTACTCGGAGTTGCTGAGGTGAAAATAACTTGCCCAACTCGGGTTTCGAATTCATCAAACTTGAGTGGCCGGTTATCTTTGGCTGATGGCAAACGGAATCCATAGTTCACCAGATTTTCTTTTCGCGATTGATCCCCAGCATACATTCCTCCAATCTGTGGAATGGTCATGTGGGACTCATCAATAATAGTTAAAAAGTCAGGAGAGCCGTCTGCTTTGTGAGGAAAATATGAAAGCAATGTATCCGGTGCTTCCCCGGGTGCTTTACCCGAAAAATGCCTCGAGTAGTTTTCAATGCCATTGCAATATCCGACTTCGCGAATCATGGCGAGGTCATATGTCGTACGGCGTTTCAATCGCTCTGCTTCAATTATTTTTCCCGCAGCAGATAATCTCTTAAGTTGTTCATCGAGCTCTGCTTTGATATCCTTGATCGCGCGCTGGCGCTCACCTTCTGGAGTAACGAAATGTTTTGCAGGAAAAAGAAATACAGCGTCATGCTCTTTGACGAGTTCACGCGTGATGGCATCAACTTCAGTAATACTTTCTATCGCAATCGGCCCAAAGACCAATCGATAGATCAATCGTTCAGACACAGGCATGATTTCCATTGAGTTACCGATGGCACGGAATGTCCCCGGAGTGAGATCCGCAGATGTACGAGTGAAGTACATGGATATGAGTCGTCGCAAAAGTTCTGCACGATCAGTCTTCATTCCTCTTTCCAGTTTAAGATTTACTTTTTCATATTCAACAGGAGAACCCAACCCGTAAATACATGATACAGATGCAACAATGATCACGTCCTTGCGTGTGAGGAGCGCTTGCGTCGAAGCATGTCGCAAGCGCTCGATCTCTTCATTGATTTGCGCTTCTTTCTCTATATATGTATCAGAATGAGCAATGTAAGCTTCCGGCTGATAGTAGTCGTAATAAGAGACAAAATAATGCACAGCATTTTCAGGGAAAAATTCTCGATATTCTTGAGCGAGCTGTGCAGCAAGTGTTTTGTTGTGCGCAATGACGAGTGTCGGTTTGCCGATTTGTGCAATGACATTGGCACCGGTGTATGTTTTTCCGGAACCTGTGATACCGAGGAGGGTCTGAAAACGTAGGCCTTTTTTGACACCATCAACCAGTTTTTTGATGGCTTGTGGCTGGTCACCAGCAGGAGCGTATTCAGTGTTTAGTTTAAAAGTGGAGGGCATGTGTTGAGAAATATAGCATATTTTAGGGGTTTTTTGATTGGTTGACTTAATGTGCAAAAGTGGTATAATAGGACAGTAATTTAGTTCTTTGAAAAGTTGAGTTTGGAAGAAAGGCAGTAATCGACTTGTTGGCAACCGCCAGCGGATTATCGCCCTTCACACCAAACTCAATACACATATGAAATCAATCCTGCTTCTCTCATTCACTGCCCTCGCTGTCGCTGCGGGTTTCATCACGCCGATCGTCATGATCAACCATGCAAACGCCGACAAGGTGTTCGCTGTGATTCCGAACAGTCACGGAAAGCCGAGCGTCGAGGTGTACTTTAATAAGCACCTCGCGTTTATGGCAATGGAAGAAACTTCGGAGAACAAAAAACCCATATTTTTCGCGTGCCCAACAAGCCAATGGATGATGCCTGGCGAAAAGTTCAATCTCGTGAATGGGCAATTACACAAGCTCTAGCCACTAATCACGCCACCCTCAAGAAAGCCGCCTTTGCGCTTTCGGAGGGTGGTTTTTTTTACTTTCTGTAAATTCCCAACCACTCCCTTTTAAATTCTGGAAATGTCCCCTCCAAAATCGCCGCTCTCATCTTTTTCACCAAGTGTATCGTAAAATATAAATTGTGAATCGTTGCGAGTGTCCCTCCCAACATCTCCTTGGCTTTAAATAAATGACAGACATATGCTCGTGTGTAATTCTTGCAGGTATAACATCCACACTCATTTTCGATGGCAGTGAAATCAGTTGCGTACTGTGCATTTGTAATATTAATTTTCCCGTTTGCTGTAAATAACGTCCCCGTTCGGCCATTTCGTGATGCCATCACGCAATCAAAGAGATCACAGCCATTTTCAACTGCTCCAAACAAATCTTCTGGTTCACCGATTCCTAAAAGGTGTCGTGGCTTTTCTTCCGGCAATATGCCGTTTACCCATTCAACCGCAGTTGTCATGTCTTCTTTGGCAAATGATCCACCAATACCAAACCCATCAAACATATTTCCATCGACCTCCATGTTTGCCAAAACTTCCGCACTTTCTTTGCGTAATTTTTCATGTCTCCCGCCCTGAACAATTCCAAATAATGCTTGTCGTTCTGCATTATCTTTTGAATGATGGTGCGCGAGACTTTGCTTTGCCCACCTATGTGTCCTATCGAGTGCTTCTGCTTGATATGCATATGGTTCGTTTGGAGATGTGCATTCATCGAATGCAAATATCATATCCGCACCGATATTATGTTGAATATCAATAGATTTTTCTGGAGTAAAATAATGCACGCTGCCATCGATGATTGATTTGAACATCACACCTTGTGCATCTATTTTTGCAGGCGTCATAACTACTCCGTCTTCTTTTTGTATCTTTCTTTCCTCAAGCAACAAGGGGTCAGACCCCGTTTTCGTAAATTTGGTTATATTTTTGCCGAGTGCTGCGCCAAGTGAAAAAGCTTGAAACCCTCCTGAGTCAGTCATTGTAGGGAGCGGCCAATTCATGAACTTGTGAAGTCCTCCTGCGTCGCGGATGACCGCATCTCCTGGCTGGAGATAGAGGTGATATGTATTTGCAAGCATTACTTCCGCACCGAGATCACGGAGCATTTCAGGAGTGATACCTTTGACTGTCGCCTTAGTACCAACAGAAACAAAAGCGGGAGTTTCGATTGTTCCGTGAGGTGTGACGATGGTGCCAGCACGACCAAGTTTGCCTTCGATTTTCTTTTTTATTTCGAATGAAATGGGTTTTGACATGTATGGCATTTATATCATTCTTCTCTGTTTATACAAAACAAAACCCGCAACACGTGCGGGTTTATCAAAAGGGGTCTGACCCCTTAATGGACAATGTATCCCGCGGTCATTCGACTGGCGTCAACTGAAACGCTCGTCGGGGCGTGAGCAACAATGTCCCCTGCCATAGTGAAAAGTGCTATGAGGGCGTGTTCGGCTGCAAAAAAGACTTCAGGCATGAACACTCTAATAGCAACGAGCGTGATAACGAATCCAATAGCTCGAAACATAGGCGTTACGGTTATTGAAAGGGTTTGCGAAAGATCGTGACGACACATGATCCGTCTAGCTCATTGCTAAACTCGTCCCTCCCTTGCGAGAGCCATGTAATAATTTTTATCATTTAGCGTATACGATATAAATGCAGAATAAAAAATATGCTATATGTGCTAAATGCAAATAAAAGGCCGCTTCAGAGGAAGCGGTCGCAGAAAGAAATAGAGAATGAATTGGCGATCGCTCCCGAAACGGAGGGACGATTGTCAATGTTCTTACGGTTATATTATATCACGTTAGTAGAAGTGGCGTCAACCTCTGGGGAATAGTAACCATTCTTCTCGACAAATTTTAGAAGTTTCAATACATCCCCTGTCCTATCGTCGCTTTTCAATACAATGATCACAAGATGTCGTTTGCCGCCCCGTGCCATCGTTGTATCAAAAAGTTCAACACCTGTTTTCTTTGCCTCATCTATGAATCCGTTCTTTCCTCCCTCATAATTGTCATAATTTAAAAAAGCATTCTTGTTAGTCCATTGATGTTTGAGAATAGAAAACTGTCGAACACGAGTCGTATCATATATCTCAGGAAACTTTTGTCTGATGTATCGAGCGAGTATGAAATAGTCATCAACTGTCGAAACGTTCTTGGCATTCAATCCACTAGGATCCTCATAATACGTGTCATGCATACCGAGCACTTTTGCTTTCTTGTTCATCTCAAGCATAAACTTCTCATGACCGAAATCGTCAGCAAGCACCTCCGCTCCATCATTACTCGATTCCATAAGTAACGGGTACATGAGATCTGCAACGCGCATTTTTTCCCCGAGTAAAAGCTCGCCTTCTGCACCAAAAGTATTATATGAATCACGCGACACAATAGCTACTCGATCAGGGCTCAATTGCTCTTTGGCAATGACTGCTGTCATCAATTTTGAAATTGAAGCAAGTGGATTCACTTGGTCACCGTTTTTTTCGTAGATAACTTCCCCTGTGTCAACATCGCCAATAAGGTATGCCGTTGCTGTCACCTTTGGAATTTTATCAATATTGGCGAGACGGTACTCATTTTTAGGAACAGTTGAAGTCGCATAATATGATGCTCCATCATCAGAGCCCCGTGGTTCGGTAGAAGTTGACATAGATACTGAAGCGACCTTGTTGTTAGTTGCAAAAGTAAAATAGCTTGAATGTGTCATGGCGTCCCCTACGGTAAGTACAGTCTCCGTAACAAATGAAGCAATAGAAATACCGACAAATAGGGCGAGTACAGCCCAGCCCGCATAGGTCCATGTTGTATGAGGTTGAGCAGTGAATTCACTCACAAGGCGAAAGTGAGATGGCGGAGGTGGAGGTAGAGGCGGCAAAATATTTGCTCGAGGCGAGCCTAAGTTCATGAAGCGAGGATGGGAGTCGAGGACCATGGTGCTTTTATTATACAGTGTTTATCTTATTTTTGAACTACTTGCGGTAGATGTGGATATGGCTGGCATAGGGCTTGAATGTAATTTAAAAAATATCTTATTGCCAAATCGAGTATCTATATATTCAAAACTCTGTTTTGAGCTTGATGCTTTAAACGCTGGACTTTCGACTGCGGTGATCAAATTCAAGAGAGACTGGTCCAATGGGCGAACATCAGAAAACATCACTTCTCCTCCCTTGTCGAGGTACACAGAAAACTCATGCGGGTTTTTAATGAGCACTCGGGCGACAGGAAGCCCGTGTCCTTTTAGACCATCAATTAATTTTGAAATTTCAGAATATGTCGAAGATGATTGGATTGTTGTGCCGATAGCTGTCGCTGCCTCAATATGTTTTCCGTAAAAACGAATGAAAGAATCGTCTGGGGAAGTACTCGTCGCAAAAATGAATCCATTTGAATCAAATACATAGCATTGATCATTGGTAGCATCAGCATTGGGGTTCAGGAGCAAATCATTTGATTCTATGCACCAAAGTCCTTTTGCTTCCCTCTCAGAAACTGTGATATTGATTTCTGAGAGATTGGCACGGGTGACCGCGACGTCCAAAAGTTCTGGGTACTGACTTTTTAAATCACTGGTAATCTTCGATGTCGGGTAAAATAAAATATTCTTTCGCGGAAATACATACATCCAGCTGGTACTCGCGTCATTCATACTGATTGCTAGAATACTCTCAGTAGAAACTGATTGATTACCTTGCACGCGTATTGTATTCACAGAAAAAGCATCGAGTCGCGCAACCCATACAATACCACCGACAAGGACACAGATAATTAAAAAGAAAAAAAATAAACGGAGAAAGATGCGCCGCCTTCGGCGGCGCATTACTCGCTCAGAACGTAGATAATCTCGAGAGGTAATCTTATTGTTCCTCAACATGAGTTAAGAGTTAGCTTTTATAAACTCACGCCCGCCCATGTATGGCCGAAGAATAAGTGGAATACGGATCGATCCGTCAGCTTGCTGGTTGTTTTCAATAATAGAAATAAGCGCGCGAGGAGTCGCAAGTGCTGTGTTATTGAGGGAGTGCGCAAATCGCATTTTGCCCTCGGCGTCACGATAGCGAATATTGAGACGACGTGTCTGAAAATCATGAAAATATGAAGACGAATGAGTCTCGCCATATTTGTTTTCAGATGGCATCCATGCTTCGATATCGTATTTTTTGACTTGTCCGAGTCCGAGGTCTCCACCGCAATTGATCACGACATGATATGGGAGCTCGAGCGCTTGCAATAATTTTTCTGCATTTTCGGTCAATTCTTCATGTAATTTTACGGACTGCTCATGACTTGCTTCGCATAAAACGATTTGTTCAAATTTAAAAAACTCATGTACACGATAGAGTCCTTTTGTATTCTTGCCATGACTTCCTGCCTCGCGCCGGAAGCATGGAGAAAACGCTAACACTTTTATGGGAAACTTTGATTGATCAATTACTTCATCAGAATAATAACTCATTGTTGCAACCTCGCCAGTTCCCGCAAGATAGTCATTGTCCTGAGTATGATAGAGATCATCCTCGCCCTGCGGAATATAGCCGGTACCGAGCAATGTCTCCCGACGCACAAGCGACGGCACCATCATCGGCGTGAAGCCTTCTTTGTTCACCATATGATCGAGAACAAATTGCCACAATGCAAAATGTAATTGTACACCTGCGTTCTTGAGAAAATATCCGCGGAATCCTGCAACTTTTGCCCCGCGATCAAAATCGGCCATATCGAGTGCGAGCATGAGATCAATATGATTTTTTGGAGTGAAATCAAATTTTGGAAGTGCTCCCCACTGACGCACCTCCTGATTTTCTTCATCGCTTGCTCCTTCGGGCACTGACATATCTGGAATATTCGGAACGGCTACCATCAGCGACTGCCACTCTTTCATAATGTCAGCCAATTCTTCTTCATCTTTTTTTGATGATTCTTTGACGGCGCGCATCTGTTCAATATATGCGTTGCGCGCCGCTTGATCTGACGTTGTCATGATTTGATCACTCATCTTGTTCTGCTCTGCCTTTTTGTTTTCTACACTCAAGAGAAGTGCTCGACGTTTATCGTCTACTGCGAGCAACCTATCCACATCATACGCAATGTGTTTTTTTCGAGCACCATCAGCGATGAGCTCTTTGTTTTCTCGAATGAATTTAATGTCTAACATGGCAATATTTTAAGTGGAAAATTCAGGGAAATTTTAGGGTTTTTTTACTGATTCATCATACCAGATGAGTATTATTTAGCCAATGAAATACGAAGCAAAACACATACGAACAATATTAAAAGAAGCTTTCGGAGAGCTATTACGCCAGATTCCCGATCCACCCGATACATTATATGTATGTGGAAACACATCCCTTCTAAAAGACTCTTCAGTCAAATTCCTCTGTGTGGTCGGGTCACGCAGATACAGCGATTACGGCAAATTATTATGCAGGAGACTCATCGCGGGACTCAAAGGGTTCCCAGTCGTCATAGTGTCAGGTCTTGCACTCGGCATTGATGCAATCGCACATCGGGCAGCGCTCGACGCAGGCCTGCCCACAATAGCAGTACCCGGGTCAGGACTTCATCCTGATGTTGTATATCCCCGTTCACATGTATATCTTGCCGAGGAAATTATTCAAAAAAACGGACTATTGCTTTCTGAATTTGAATCGATGACGAGAGCAAGTCCGTGGAGCTTCCCGATGCGAAACCGCATCATGGCGGGACTTTCACACGCGGTGCTTATCATCGAAGCAGAAAATGATTCTGGAACACTTATCACCGCTCGGCTAGCGCTCGATTACAATCGCGATGTCGGAGCAGTTCCAGGATCAGTACTCACAGATAGCTCAAAAGGAACAAATGCACTCATTCGGAAAGGTGCAGTGTCTATCACCTGTGAGGATGACCTCCGTGAACTATTAGGATTTCAACGAGATGATGAAATACGAGAGAACACTCAGAGGCAACTACCTCTCCGATGTGACATATATAGTGTATGTTCCCCGGAGGAGATGTCTGTCATTAATCTCTTGGGTCAACCCCAGACGAGAAATTATTTAGCCGACCACTCTCAACTTACTTCCAGCAAATTGCAAATCACTCTTTCAATGCTTGAAATTCGTGGGTTAATATCTGAAACATTTGGTCATATCGCACTGCGATATCCACCACCTGAAGTATTAATGAAAAAAACACAGCAATAATCTGCGCATTTGGTGAAAATATATCACTTGTGCCATACTAGCCCCATATATGAAAGCGGTAGCCGAAAAAACTCTAACTAAAAAATCAAAAGGGATAAAACTACTCATTGTCGAGTCTCCCGCAAAAGCCAAGACTATCTCTAAATATCTTGGGGGTGAATATACCGTAGTCGCATCAGTAGGCCATGTGCGCGATTTGCCTAAAAGCAATAAAAAAGCTATCGACATCAAAGCAGGCTTTGTTCCCCACTATGAAATTTCACCTGGCAAAGAAAAAGTGATTAGTGAAATAAAAGCTCTCGCAAAAAAAGCGACTGAGGTGATCCTCGCGACCGACCCCGATAGAGAGGGTGAAGCTATTGCATGGCACCTCAAGGACGCTATAGGCCTCAAGAATCCAAAACGTGTCGCATTCCATGAAATTACAGAGAACGCGGTCAAAGAGGCAATGCTTCATCCGCGTGAAATCGATGAAAATCTCCGAAAGGCACAAGAAGCTCGGCGTGTGCTCGACCGCCTCGTAGGCTATGATCTCTCGGGCCTCATTTGGAAAAAAGTACGCTATGGCCTTTCGGCCGGACGTGTGCAATCCCCTGCACTTCGTATTGTGATGGAACGCGAACGAGAAATCCGTGCGTTCATACCTGAGAAATATTATGTCATTACAGCAAACACAAAAACGAATGCTGGAGTGCCTATGTCAATTGTTTGCACTGAAGAACCTCGCGACAAGAAAGAGGCTGATCGGATTGTTGAAGTTGGACGCGCACATGCGTGGCATGTCGTCGATGTAGAAGAATCTGAAGTAAAGCGTTCTGCAAAAGCCCCTTTCATCACCTCAACTCTTCAACAGACCGCGAGTACTCGTCTAGGATTTGCACCATCTCGCACTATGGGTCTCGCCCAAAAACTCTATGAGGCTGGGCATATTACATATATGCGTACTGACAG
Organism: bacterium; assembly: GCA_043745355.1. Classification (GTDB taxonomy): domain Bacteria; phylum Patescibacteriota; class Minisyncoccia; order Phycocordibacterales; family CAIZLB01; genus JBDKLC01. The sequence goes on along the minus strand of JAYTSY010000003.1, from coordinate 20,201 downwards.
TACGAATTTGAGCAAAGAAGCTGTCACTGAGGCAGCACGGGTGATTGAATTTTCATTCGGTAAACAATATGTCGACATCAAAACATTCGCATCAAAGAGCAAAAATGCCCAAGAAGCACACGAAGCTATCAGACCATCTCACCCCAGCACTGAATCAGCCGGTGCCAATGATGATGAAAAGCGGTTATACAAATTGATCAGGGCGCGCACACTCGCGAGCCAAATGTCAGACGCAAAACTTGCGCGCACTCGCATCGTCGGTAATATTTCTCCGCAGTCTAAAATAATTGCAAATACTGTTGCAATTCCCAATTTTACTGTTACAGGATCTCGCGTCATCTTTGACGGTTGGCTCAAGGCTGACCCTGATGCACGAGGAGAGGACGTAGAATTACCGAAAGTGAAGAAAGACGAATCACTTGAACTCCTCGATATTGCATCACTCGAAAAAAGTACAGAACCGCCATCACGATACACTGAGGCTGGACTGATCAAGGAACTTGAAAAGCGTGGCATCGGCCGACCGTCTACATATGCAAGCATTATTCGCACTCTCGAAGAGCGCGAATATGTAAACAAGTTGAACAAATCTCTCATTCCGACAGACACGGGTGATGTTGTCAGTACATTCCTCGAGCAAAATTTTATGCAATATATCAATGACGGCTTCACTGCAGACATGGAAGACAAGCTCGATGATATTGCAATCGGAAAAGCAGAGTATGTAAAAACACTCAAAGATTTCTATGGGCCATTTCTAGAAGATGTAAAAGCAAAAGAGAATATTGATAAACTGACAACACTGGGTGTTGCGGATCCAAACATGAAATGCCCAAAGTGCAGTGGTAGTATGATTATTAAACTTTCACGCGGTGGTAAATTCCTCAGTTGTGCCAACTATCCAGAATGTGATGGCGCCCTCACTCTCGATGGTAAGGATATCCAGAAAGATACGCCGATAGGAAATGATCCTGAGACGAACCTCCCTATATATACAAAAGTGGGGCGATTCGGACCGTATGTTCAGCTCGGAGAAAAAACAAAAGAAAATAAGAAGCCCCGTATGGCGAGTATTCCGAAAGCATTCAACCCTGAACAAATCACTTTGCAAGACGCGCTAGTCTTTTTGAGTCTTCCCCGCAAGCTCGGCGCTCATCCTGACACAGGCAAAATGATTACAGCAAACGTTGGAAGATTTGGCCCGTACATCGTGCACGAGGCAGATTTTAGATCACTGAAAACTGATGATGTGTACAAGATTACCTTTGATCGAGCGTTAGAAATTATGAGAGAACCAAAGAAAGTGGGAAGACGTGGCGGGTGGAAAAAGAAGGCTGATACTACAAAAGAGTAAATCTCACTACTTTTACAATTGTCTCTGGTGTAACTCTGTCACCGTAGTAAACCTTATACATTTCATGCATTTTTTCCTCGCTTTCAAATCTCTCGTGACCGACATAGTCTACTTCTGATATATCCTTTAGCTTCTTTTCATAAACAGTAATTACAGTTGCCTGTCCAAACTCTTTCCCTGTTTCTTTCGCAATAAGGGATAGTTGATTTTCTTCTGCCAGATCTTTATCATCAAACAACCTCCACGTGGTAGTCTTTTTCCCCTCCAATATCATTGTCACAAGATGCGGAGCAAACTTTAATGTTTTCATTTAAATACTAAAATTCTTTATTGAATACAACTCCTCATCATCCATCTTTGCATCTGAAACAGTACTGTCATCGATCGGTTGTGATAGCTCGGGAGTTGCTAGTGCCTCTGCTGCAATTTCAGCAGGTGCGATAGCATCTTGAATTGACGCAACATGCTCTGCGACGACTGCTGGCGATGCATTTCGATTTGATTCAAGCACATCCAGAATGTGTCGGAGGTCGTCGTTCGTGAGAAAATCAATGACGACCTTTCCTCCATTATCATTGCGTTCGATCTGGACTCGTGTGCCGAGCGCCGTGTTCAACTTCCCTTGCAATTCTATGAGTTCAGGATCAGGAGCGAGGTCTTTTCTGCGTACACGATCTACTGCAACCTTTCGAGCAAGTTGTTCTGCTTCACGCACAGTGAGTTTCTTGAACATAATCTCTTTAAAAAGAGTCTCCTGTTCTTCTTTGCGGTCAGTCAACATGAGAAGCGGACGCGTATGACCTTCGGTAATTTTCTTTTCCGAAAGAGCTTGAAGCATGTGATCCGGGAGCGCGAGTACTCGGATGGTGTTTGTGACATATTCCCGACTCTTGCCCATTTTGTCAGCGATTTGTGCATGCTTCATGCCGAATTCATCCGCAAGTCGCTGGAATGATCGTGCTCGATCAACGGAATTTAAATCTTCACGTTGAAGATTTTCAATGATAGCGAGTTCGAGTTTTGTTCGAGCATCATCTTCTTGTGCACGGATGATGACAGGAACTTGTGCAAGTCCCGCAAGTTTTGATGCACGGAGGCGTCGTTCACCTGAGATGAGTTCATACTGTACTGCGAGTCCCCCATCCTCTTTTATAACCTCTCGGCGTGTGACCGTGAGCGGTTGCAAGAGTCCATACATGCGGATTGATTCGGAGAGATCCTTGAGGGCGATCGGATCGAAATCACGTCGTGGCTGATATGGGTTTGGAACTATCTTTTCGAGCTCGATCCAGAAAATCGAGTTATTAAAATATGGTGAATTGGGTACGTTTGGATTCATAAGGTGGATTCATTCTAGCATTATATATGGCGCGCAAGAAGATAAATTTGTGGTGAAATAGGTGGAAAAGATGTGAATATTGTAGTATGCTCATCCACATGCCGAGGTGGCGAAATGGTAACCGCTCGCGACTCAAAATCGCGCGGGGGCAACCCCTTGAGAGTTCGAGTCTCTCCCTCGGCACAGATAAGACATATTTTGCAGGCAATTCAAGTTGACGAAATACTACCAGAATATATAATCTAACCACAATGGACAAAAGGTCCAACGGAGATCCTCCCCGTAAGGGTAGGAATCGTATTACAACTCAATTGCGATAATTTCACAGCTAAGTAGTAAGCACTATGCCTAGATGGCTAAAAATTCCACCAGTTAAATGGTGGTTTTTTTATACATGGTGTGTTAAAAACAACTTAACAATCAAATCAAAAATTATTTCATTGAATACCGTTTCGTCCATTTTCCACATAAAGCGGTTAAACCTATTCGTACTCATCGCCTTAATTTGTGATAACAGTAATGAGTAATCTTTATTATTATGGCTAATTTTATAACGATAATAATTTTGTTGAACAGTGGATGTTAGTGGAACTACAAGTACCAGTTTTCGATTAAATTTTCTAACCACCAGAACTGATCTTTCAAAACTCTCGTTCTTACCGTCTTGCTCGTTTCCAACATTTAAGCCTATAGAACACCACCACACTTCTCGTTCCTTAATTGAGCGAAGTAGAAATCTATTTTCAATCATTTTCTTCCTTTCGTTCCAAATGTTAAAATCTTTTGACATATTGTATGCATAGACTACACTGACACACATTAAGAAATGATAAAAAAACCGTCAATAAAACCCAAAATCCTCGTTATCCTCGGCCCGACCGCAACAGGCAAAAGCGACCTCGCGGTGGAGATTGCTCGCGCATACAATGGTGAGGTCATTTCAGCTGACTCACGGCAGGTATACCGCGGTATGAACCTCGGAACGGGCAAAATCACAAAACGCGAAATGAAAGGAATAGCGCACCATCTCCTCGATGTTATTTCCCCTATAAAAGTTTTTACTGCATCACAATTTCAAGTACTGGCACGCGAAGCAATATCTGATATCTTGTCCCGAGGTAAACTTCCCATACTCTGCGGTGGGACTGGTTTCTATATTCAATCGATTATTGACGGGACCATTTTACCTGATGTAGACCCTAATCCAGAACTGCGTAAAAAATTGGGTAAATTAACACCCGAGCAATTATATGCACGTCTCAAAAAATTAGACCCTAAACGTGCAAAACAAGTAGATCCCCAAAATCACGTGCGATTGATTCGCTCAATCGAAATTGCCATAGCACTCGGCAAAGTACCGAAAATAAAAAAAGATGCGCGATATGAAGTCCTGCAGATCGGACTTGATTTGCCAGATAAAATCCTTAAGGAAAAGATATTGAAACGAATTCATTCACGACTCAAAAAGGGAATGGTAACTGAAGCACGTCGACTTCACAAAAGTGGGGTTTCATACAAACGCCTGCGAGCACTGGGCCTTGAATACAGATACCTTGCAGATCTGGCTCAAAAGAAAATTAGCAAAAATGAATTTATTGACCAACTGGCAATTAGTATTTTTCAATACGTTAAACGGCAACGAGCGTGGTTTCGTCGGGATGCAAATATCAAATGGTTTTTACCGAAACAAACCAATGCAATCAAAAAGTTGGCAAAAAGTTTTATTACAAAATCTGGGGATCAATAAACGCTGGTGGTCTTTTTTATTTCCGTCTCTAAACTTACTGTGCCGAGCACATACATTTCCTGCATCGCTCGAGTCAAACCAATATACATCAAATCTTTAAAAATTCTTTTTCTTTCTTCATTGAATCGTTTTAATTCAACATCTGAGGCACCAGTCTCGTGAGCTGGAAACTCAGAAGCTGCAAAGATTCCTGTGTGTATTCCGACGATGCAAACGATGTCGAATTCAACCCCTTGAGCTTCTGCTATTGTTGAAATTCTGACATTCTTCTGAGAAATTTCTGGGTCATGCCTAATAAAAGCTACATGGTCATTTGTCATTCCTATAATTCCGATACTTACATTTTTTTTAATATTTTTAATTACCAACTCTTTCAGGTAGTTGATTACCAATCCCTCATATTCCGATTTGTTCATAAATATTTTCTCTACTACTTTTGGCCCATTTTTTAAATTTTCTGGAATATCTACGTTATATCCCAGTCCATTAATATAATGCAAAATCTCTTTCGTGTTTCTATACACTTTATATAATTTTATCTGCCTGTGTGGTTCAATAGACTCACCAAAATCATTCCATTCGTTTATAGTTCCATGTTGAACTTTCTGTGCAAGATCCCCGACATAGACAATTGATTGCGTCTTATCATCAACGCATGATCTGAGGAGCTCCAACTGCTCCGGCATATAGTTTTGGAATTCATCGACAACAATCAAAGAATACTTCAAAATATTCTTTTGCTTGCGCGTTACCACTTTGCCCATTCGCATTATTTTGTTCGACTCTGTGTGTACTTCAAGCTGGCCGAATCGACTTTTAAATATAATTAGTGCAATGGTTACATCAATGCGGTCCACAATTTGCGCTTCTTTTTGTTCTTTGAAACTTTTGTTCAATTTATCCGACCCGAACTGCGAATAAACATTCGACAATGTCGTAAATATATTTCCTTTCCAGGAAAATCGATCGCCGGCCATTAATAACTTTGACTTTATGGATAACTTTTCAAACTCGAACTCTGTATTCATTTGATATGAAATTTGATCCATCAGAAGAATGTCTTTGGCCCATTCAAAAAATGTCGTTACTCTCACCTCGTGGATGCCAAGCTCTGGCAATAAATGTGAGAAATATTCCCTTGTACCCCCGTCTTGCACAAACACAATTACTTTGTCTTTAGAATACAACTCAGCTGTTTCTGGTGATTGAGCCAAGTAGGCAACTCGGTGAAGTGCCAAGGTGGTTTTACCAGAACCTGCAGGACCTGATATTGCAAAAGGTCCCACATGAGAAGCCCTGATGACATCGTCTTGAGCTTTTTCCATCACTTCAACAATTTCAGGTAACATAAACGCTCCTTTCTTGATTGAAAAGTGTTCTTGATATATTAATTGGCGTGGTTCCTCTTCAGTTTCTCTGCTGTAGAACATGACCTTACCGTCGACGATCATGTACTGCTCTTTCTCGTGAATATCAACATTTTTTAACACTCCAGACGGCAAGCGAAATTGTGCTTTTCCCGGAGATTCAAAACGAATTGTCGCAATCGGTGCTATCCAGGAATAAATATTTTTATCGGAGAACTCATATTTGCCAAAATATATTGTCTTTTCCTTGTTTAATCTTACATCTATTGATTTAAGTGTGATTACACTCTTAGCAAAGAACGGTGATTTATTAATAATCTTCAAATCCTCAAGTCTAAGGAGTGAGATACCTCGCATATGCCGTGCATGCTCACGGTCCTCCTTTTTTAATTGATTTATTTCTTTTTGAGTTTTAAATGCGATTCTGCCAACATTTTCAATTTCTGTTTTTAAGGCATCCTGCACTGCAAGAACAGTGGCCTTTAAGTTTTCTATCAGTTGCTCTTTTGATGATGACATATTGATATTTTATATTGCTTATAACGATTATTGCATCCGAAACTGGTGGTTTTGGATGAACTATTGGTTAGAGCCGAATCAATATGAAATTGTAGCGTAGCTTTTCTCGAGAGATGCTGTTAATTGATATTCTAGCATACAATATTTTCTTAGCAATCCTCATTTTTTGTATACCTTGCTAAAACAGACGACCCGGCAAGTTGATGCGGCAGGTCGCTGCGTTCGCACTCTCTACCATCGGATTCATTGCCGTAAGTAATCTCGTTCTCTGGGCGTTGGTTGACATCTGTCACCTCACTCCGCTTATGGGAAAATTTGTCAAAATCGGCATCATGGGTATCGTCAGTTGGTTCGTCTCCAGCAAAGCGATATTCAAAGGGACAGGGCAATGAACTCTACCCTAACTCTCGAACCGCGAGTCACTCTGAAAGGAGAGGCTTGCGGTTTTTGTTTATAAATTTATACCTTTATAATACGCACATCTTTCACATTCAATTTTCCTTTATATAGAATATGGGGAACTCTATAGTACACAAGAGGTTCTCCTCCCATTTCATACCTCTCCTTGTAGTAATCCATAGTGATTTGTGGCAATAAAGAATATTTTTCAATCTTTGTGGGATCATATGAAACGACCTCTAATTTATTACCACTCAAAAGTTTACTCGTATAGAGAAAAACAGCTGTATTTTTAGGATCAAGAAGTTCCGGGTCTATTTCATAGTATTGAAGGTCATAAGATTTCTTCATTCCCGCGCTCTTCAATGCTGATTTAACAACCGAAGGATGGACAGCAGTAAAATGTAATACGTCATTCCAAAGACAATTGAGTATGGGAATAACAATCTGCATTACCCCATCACGTCCCTTGTATCTAGAAGCATCCTTAGTATAAATTTCTGGGAATATTGTTTTTAATTCATTCAATGGATAAAGAGTATCGCCGGTCATATCCATGGGAACCCAGTGGTAGAGGTAGTGTTTCATTTTTTTTGGCTTTTATTGATTATCATTTCGATGCTTTATCGAATACCCAATTTCGCTAAAAAGCCCTATCTTCTTTTTCAAGATCACTAATTGGCTGGCCCATTCGAGCTAGAACCGTTAATGGTCAAGTCCCGCAATGTCCGTTCAGGATATCTTAACATAGTCAGATCGACCTCACTCGTGCGAATCAAAAAGTGACAGTTTTCACTCCTTTATCTATGGGTAATGGGAACCCCTAGTTTTCTCCTTCGCATAATGTTCATGACAACAAAGGCTCCGTTGGTTAATACGAGAGACGCCGGATAGAGCCAGGTTGTTAGTGTCAACGATTGGAGTGCGAATAGAGATATAAAAAACTTTAATGTTGCTAGTTCATATTCAATCAATGTTTCCTCTTGTGGTTTGTAATAAGATTTTCGGAATGTTGGAATATAAGCTATTGCATCGACTAAGGTCACCAAGACCACTGCAAACAAAGGTTCATCTGTTTTGATCCATACAGCAATACCGATCAGCGCGGCAATAAAACACATCCAATCACTTTTAGTAATTTCTTTTTCGCCTTTTTTTAATGCCAAAATAGCAATTAAAAGACAAATGAAAGCCGTAAGCCCTGTAACCCACGCACCAGGACCTGCCTTATCTATAACCTGAGCAAAAAACGCAATACCTGTAAGTAACGCCCAAATAAACCACGAAAAAAAGTGCGGCTTTGTTTTACCATTAAATATATCCCTGAAGTATGGAATATAACTAACTAGACCAATTATAGTGGCGAGTCCTCCAATAATGATTTTCAAATCCATACTTAAATTATATCACCTACCCTCTCATTCTAGCTCTAGCTGGCGGGGCGACTCGAGGTAGAGCCGTTGGCGATTAAGCTCTGAATAATCCGTTTCAAGTATTTTAGCGTAGTCAGATCGACCTCTCTCCGGCACGTTAAATTTTTAATGCTTTAATTCACCATCTATAAATTGAGGGATATCCTCTGCACGAATTATATTTTTATCCGGATAGATCTTTTTCAAATCATCTATGACTGGATAATACTTATTACTTATTACAAATGCACCTACGTCTGCAATAAAGCCGATCTCGTCTTTTTCTAATCGATCTCCTCCCCTTGTTTGATCAGTTTTAAGTACGCCAAGCTCCCTATCATAATGTGAAATTAGAAGTAAATCACAATTTGTCCAACCCCCTCCGTGACCTCCAGCTAATTTGCCATACATTCCTTTGATTGCATTGTTTGAAAGTATATTGAGAAGTGCTGCTAAATTGGTTACTCGATTTCCTCTTGTAATACCGTGTGCAGAGAATCTGTTTTTTTCCTCATCAGGAATTTGCCGCAGATAATCAGGGATGTTTGAATGTCCGAAATTCTCCATTCCAGCTTGAATTAAAAGCGTCTTATATTGTTCATCCAGTTGTTCAGCAAGAGCTAATGATTCCTCATAAGAAACAACCTTCGCTTCCTTAGTCTGTGGATTTTTTTCCATATCTTCTCATTATATCGCTTTTCAGTGTAATTTATAGCTATGCAAAACTACCGAACTATTGCCCTGACGGCACTCGAGCTAGCTCTTATTGGCGGGCCCACTCCGACTCGAACGGAGAACTGCGCGTTTGGAGTGCGATGTTTTACCATTGAAACTATGGGCCCGTTTGGTGAGTATACATGAGAGCGAACCAAACAAAAAGCCTTCATTCTAGGTTCTGTTGACTAATCGTATCATTTTGATACAATTATAGTGTTATAATGATACGATTATGGAAAGAGATAAACAACTCATTTTAGGTATATTCCTTGAGGCAGGCCTACTGTCCTCATCAATGATTTATGCGGAAGTTATAAAAAGAGGCAGTGAGGTTTCTTTGGTTACTATTAAAAGAAAGCTCTCCGAACTAAAGGATCTCGGCTTTATTAATATACAGGGAAAAGGAAGATCAGTTGTATATGTTCTAAGTACCTTAGGTAGACTGTCTTTGGATGTTGATGCCCAAAAATACTGCGAAATTGAACCAGATAAAAGATATGGGCAAAAAAATTATAATTTTTCACTTTTCTCTCATCTCGCCTATAGTATTTTTTCAGATGAAGAAAAAAAGCATTTGCAAAAATCAACTGACGTTTACCATAAAAACGTCACTGATCTCTCACCGGTAATTCGCGAAAAGGAACTTGAACGATTTGTCATTGAATTATCGTGGAAGTCATCACGGATTGAAGGTAACACCTATACTCTCCTTGATACTGAAAGGTTAATAAAAGAAGGAATTGAATCTAAAGGGCACTCGAAAGATGAAGCAAAAATGATTTTAAACCATAAGGATGCCTTTAAATTTATTAGAGAAAATCAGTCCTCGTTTACCATTTTAAACGAAAGAATTATTGATGAGGTGCATAAAGAATTAGTGAAAGAATTGGGTGTCCAAAGAGGTTTCCGGTCTAAACCTGTAGGAGTTACAGGCTCAATCTACCGTCCTCTCGATAATGTTCATCAGATTAAAGAAGCTATGGAGTCGCTTGTCGCCTGTGTAAATAAAATTGAGGATCCATACACCAAGGCACTCATAACCCTTCTGGGGATTAGTTACATACAGCCATTTGAGGATGGTAATAAGAGAACAGCCCGACTTCTGGCAAATGGTATTTTGATGGCGCATAATCTTGCCCCTCTTTCTTACCGCAGTCTTGATGAAGAAAAATATCGTGAAGCAGTCCTCGTTTTTTATGAACTCAATTCAGTTATAGCTTTCAAAAAGATTTTTATCGAGCAGTATATATTCGCTGCTCTAAATTATGCTGTGAGTTGAGTATAAAAATGAAAAAGCATGTTGGTTGTATATCGCTAGTGTGGATACAGACAACATGCTTTTTCTTTAATTATTCTCTTATTTCTTTACTTCGACAAACTTCTCCTTCTTGCGAGTAACCGGATCATACTTAAGCATCTCAAGTTTTGGATTGAGCTTCTTGTTCTTGGTGGTGTGGTACACCGATCCAGTCTTCTTATTCTTCAAAATGATAATTCGGTCTTGTGATGACATAGTTCCAACATACTACCAAATGAGGCGTAAAATGGCAACTTTGAGTCTTAATCTGCTTCTCCCATAGATTGTGGAGGCGACGGGAATTAAACCTGCTTACACCACATGGTAAGGGTGGTGTTCCTATCTTAGGCGCCCCCATGACATTGGTTACCAACCGCTGTCATGCAACATCATATATAAACTGTGGTTAAATTTCGCTCAAAAAATACTAAAAAATATATAAAATCTGAAATGAAAAAACTGCCTTTGACAGCAGTTTCTTCGGAACCCCACCCTTACCACGCTATAAATATATAACTACCATAAGCCCCTGTCAATTTGATAAAAGACGAAAAATTATAGCTGCGTAGGCAGAGGAAAATTATGAGCCGCGTAATATAGTACATATATTATTACCGCAACCACGATTCCTGCAACCATAAACTTATACCACCAACGATCTTGAACATCAGGAAAGAGGACTTCAACGAGAAAATCTAAGGCAAAGAAAGCTATGTATGCCAATGCTGAAAATGCATCTCCAGTTGCAAACAGAAAAATGATAAAAATAACCTCAATCAAAAATCTTATTGGCCTCGGAAAATCTTTTCCACCAAAAAATATGTCGAACATAACTTTGTGCGCCGGGAGGGACTCGAACCCCCGAAGACCAATGGTCGCGAGATTTACAGTCTCGAGTAATTGCCGCTATACGACCGGCGCGAAGTATATGCGGCGGCAATCTGCGATTGCCGCCGCATATACTATATATCATTATTTCCACTTTTTTGCCACTAAACCCTACTATTTTTTCTTATGGTGAGGCTTCGAATCGTGCTTCTTGTGGAGACCGAGGTTGGTGGTATAAATCTCCGTCGCATCGGCAGCATCAAAATCGACAATATTCTTCCCGCTGTCATACCCTGACTTCCAGTCATAAATATATTGTCCTTGTGAAGAGAAATAACCCCTGTGTGCGCCGGGATGTAACAAATTATATCTATCATCCGCAGCTTTTTGTGGGTTGAATTCTGGATCCGTCAGACGGACCGTGTTGTCAACGATTTGGTAATCATCAGGATGTTCCATTCTTAAAAGCATTGGTTCATTAAAATATACACAACAGATTTGCGCCCAATATTCCGCGCACTTAATATATAACTCAAGTTGTTTATTTGGGGAAGAAATATGGTCAACATACTCATCAGGTCGAGGCAAAACCCCTCTTACTCTGTACACCATTTGTTCTAAAAGTTGTGCTCTTTGTAAAAGTGTCATATTCCCATCTTGATCCCAACTATTAATATGTCCAATTTCATGGCCGAAATTAAAATCAATACCTTGGTCTTTCTGCGTTTCTGTGGGAGCTAATACAGCAGTATTTTGTGAAGCGGTATTATGAGCCTCAGTAGCGTCTTTTTTAGAAGCAAAAAAAGTAATTTTTTTTAGGCCTGCTTCCGCAGCAGCGCTTGAATCCTTAAAATTATCTCCATAACTGGCAGGCATTGGCTCTACAACATCGACATACTCAATAGCATCAACTTCCCCATCAATCCACCCTTTTGGATAATAGATCCCTTCTGTCCAAGCTTTTTTTAGAAGGTGAGCATCAGCTCCAGCTTTTTCAAAACCGATTATTACTGGCGGCGTGGGTTTCTGTTTTTTTCGAATAAGGATTGCTTCTTCGTCTGCATGTTCAAGTGCAAGCAAAGGACCCTCTCCGAGATATACTTCCAGGGCTTTTTTAACATGATCATATTCGGCCATCTGTTCCGTCGAATATGTTACCTCAAATAACTTTCGGGTAGGGCTTTTTTCTCGCCCGTCGTATTCAAATCTTAAACTGATGTCAGGTCTTTGGTCTTTTAGTTGTTTGTGATGAAAGGCGGAGCTGAGAACAGTGGCATACAATGCGCCGGCAGCTGCAGATTGTAGATATCTATTTTTGAGAACTCTCCTCATTTCCTGCAGAGAAAAAACCCTCTCTGGATTTTTTCCATTTGGCTCCTGTAATCTTTCAACGACATTTTTTACTACCTCATCATCTTGAGGAACTCCGCTTTTCGATTCCCCATTTTCATAGTTGACCATAGCTCAATTATACACGCACACTTGGTGTCATTCTAGTTTTTGAGAGAGCAATTTTTTTGGTTTTTTTGACCTCAAATGTAAACTCCCCATCCTTGATACCGATTGATACAGTGCCTCCCTTGTTGACTCCCTGTTCAATAATGAGAGATGCGACAGAGGTGAGCATTTTGTTTTGTATGAGTCGCTTGAGGGGACGAGCGCCGTACTGTGGGGTGTAACCCTCCTTGGCGAGGTATTCAAGTACCGCATCAGAAATATCAAGAACAATATCCTGTTCTTTGAGTCGAGCTTTTACTCGATCAACTTCAATAGTCACAATCTCCTTGATTGCATGAGGTGCCAAGATATCAAAGATAACAATCTCATCCAGTCGGTTGATGAACTCAGGTCGAAAATGATCGCGAAGTGCATCCATTACACGAGTCTTTGTTTCTTTGTATTGTTCCTGTTCGCCTTTTGCAGCAGAGAAACCGATCTTTTGCATACGATCAATGTATTGCGCGCCAATGTTTGATGTCATGACAATAATTGTATTCTTGAAATTCACCGTGCGTCCTTTTGAATCTGTGAGACGTCCATTGTCGAGCACTTGGAGGAGAATATTAAATATTTCTGGATGGGCCTTTTCAATTTCATCGAAAAGTAATACTGAATATGGTCGATGCCGAACGATCTCAGTGAGCGAGCCGCTGTCTTCGTGACCAACATATCCTGGAGGGGCACCGATCAATTTTGAAACAGAGTGCTTTTCCATGTACTCAGACATATCCACTCGAATCAGAGATTTTTCGTCATCAAACATGAATTTGGCGAGCTGTTTTGTGAGCTCTGTTTTTCCTACACCAGTTGGCCCGAGAAATATGAAAGACCCGATCGGTTTTGCAGGATCATTGATACCTGCGCGAGATCGTTTGATAGTGTCCGCTATTTTTTTGACGGCTTCGTCCTGACCAATGACTGCTTTTTTGAGCTCGAGGTCAATGCGAGCGATTTTTTTCATTTCTTCTTCCATCATTCGGGATACGGGAATACCTGTCCATCGTGCAACGATAGTTGCAATGTCATTTTCGGTAATATCTTCTTTGAGGATGCGTCGTGAGCTTTGCAACTTTTTGAGTCGTTTTAATTTTGTGTCGAGTTCTTTTGTTGCATCAGGGATTTTTCCATATCGAATTTCCGCTGCCTTTGCGAGCTCTGCTTTTGCCTCAGCACGCTCGGCGTCGAGTCGCAATGTCTCAAGAGATTTCTTTATCACCTTTATTTCACCGATAGTTTCTTTTTCATTGATCCATTTTGCTTCTACTTCTGATGTCTTGTCTTTGAGATCAGCAATATCCTTCTCAATATCCTTGATACGAGTTTTAGTATTTTTTGATGAGTTTTTATCTGTCAGGGAAGGATCGTTTTTGAGCGCTTGTCGTTCGATCTCGAGCCTCATGATTCTCCGATGCGCCTCTTCGAGCTCGGCCGGCTTGTTTTCGAGCGAGATCTTGAGCGCAGAGGCGGCCTCGTCAATCAAATCCACCGCTTTGTCCGGCAAGAATCGATCGCTGATATAACGGCTTGAGAGATTGACGGCAGAAATAATGGCATCATCTGTGATGCGCACACCATGATATAGCTCATACTTTTCTTTGAGGCCTCGCAAAATTGCGATAGCATCTTCGATAGAAGGCTCATTTACATAGACAGGTTGAAAACGTCGCTGAAGCGCTTGGTCTTTTTCGATATACTTTTGATATTCTTTGAGAGTTGTCGCACCGATTGCCCGGAGCTCACCACGCGCAAGCGCAGGCTTCAACATGTTCGATGCATCGAGCGATCCCTCAGCGGCACCAGCACCGACGATAGTATGGATCTCATCGATGAACAAAATAATTTTTCCATCAGATTTTTCGATTTCTTTGAGAATATTTTTGAGACGCTCTTCGAATTCTCCGCGGTATTTTGTGCCGGCAATCAAAATACCCAAGTCGAGCGATACGAGCTCTTTTTCCTTGAGAGATTCGGGTACATCACCCATAGCGATGCGATTGGCGAGACCTTCGGCGATCGCAGTTTTACCGACACCCGCTTCACCTATCAAGATTGGATTATTTTTTGTGCGTCGAGAAAGTATTTGGATGACACGGCCGATTTCTGAGTCACGGCCAATAACAGGATCGAGTTTGTGTTCGCGCGCGAGTGAAGTGAGGTTCCGCGTATATTTGAGGATTGCTTTGTTTTTCTTTGGGGCAGATGACTCTGTAGGTTTTGCGTCCTTCAGCGCTTCGATTGCTTCAACAATCATATCTTTATCGAGTTTGAATCGTGCAAGTAATTCCCGTGCGCTGCTTGCTATATCAAACATTGCGAGGAAAATATGTTCCACGGCAACAAACTCTTCTTTCATATTGGATGCGACACGAGAAGATCCCTCGATGATTTGTGCGAGCTCAGGAGTCAGATAGAGCTGATACGAAGGAGAGACTGTTGAGCCACTATCACTTGTTTCAATAGACTCGAGGACAGTATCACTGAGTAGAATAGTATCCACCTCCAATTTTTCGAGCACGGACAGCACAAAACTATCCTCTTGTATAAGGAGTGCCGCGAGGAGGTGCATCGGATTCACATGGTTTTGACCACGTTCTATAGCCAATTCATGTGCCTTTTTGATCACTTCCTTCGCTTTGGTGGTAAAATGGCCAAATGGTGGTAGTGGTTGCATATATTGGGCATTATAACATACGTGTCAATTATTTATAGGAGTTTTATGAAGATTTGGCGCAGATTTGAAGTTGTTTTAACAAATACTTAATTTCACTATTTTTTGTAAATCTTCCCAGTGATATCCGAAGTGACGATGTCGCACATTCCTTCTTCCCCATTTCCTCAATCACATATGATGAGCTGTTCTCACTTTTTGATCTGCAGCTTGTGACAGATGACACTGCGATTCCTTTTACATCAAGTCGTAATACTAGAAACTCGGCATCAACTCCAGGTATACATATATTTATATTATTAGGCAATCTTTTTTCGAGGGAGCCGTTTATTGTTGCACTCGGAATTATTTTTTGAATATCAATAATTAAGCTGTCACGCATCGTAGTCAATCTTTTTACTTCCCTCTCTTTTTCTTTAACACATATTTTGAGTGCTTCGGCAAATCCGACGATTGCAGGGAGATTTTCTGTTCCTGCGCGCAGGCCGTGTTCTTGCCCGCCGCCGTGGAGTTGCGTTGCAAGTCGCGACAAGGTGCGGCGGCGGGCAAACAACAGCCCGATGCCCCGAGGTCCATACACCTTTCCCCCATCCAGCGTCATCAAATCGACATTGAGAAGTGGTGTACGCAATCCACAATATGCTCCTGCCTGACTCGCATCAGTATGAAAAAATGGGTATGCATCTTCTTCACGATTATGTTCTTTCTTATACAATCGAATTACTTTTGCAATTTCTGAAATGGGTTGAATTGTTCCAATTTCGTTATTGGCATACATTACACTGACTAATACTGTTTCAGGTCGGAGCGCTTTTTTAATTTCTTTCGCATCAACGATTCCATCTTCCCCCACTTCGACATACGTGACATCGCATTTTTTATCGAGTGATGCAAAAACTTCCCGTACAGATGGATGTTCGATTGCAAGGGATAGAATGTGAGGTCGCGGAACGCCACTTTTTTCAATGATTCCTTTAATTGCTAAATTGTTTGCCTCTGTCCCTCCCGATGTAAAAATAATTTCATCAGCATGTGCCTCAAGCATTTCTGCAATCTCAAGGCGAGATACTTCTATCATTTTATATGCAGCAACACCTTCACTATAAAGTGACGATGGGTTAGCTGGATATTTAAGCATTGTCCTGTACATGACTTTAGCCACCCGTTTGTCGACAGGTGTGACAGATGCATAGTCAAAAAGGCCTCGTTTATACATATCCCCAACTATACAAAAGAAGACCCTCTGTGTATACTTTTTTGTATGTCATCAATCTTTTTCTCAAACTTCATTTCAACGATTTCAAATGAAATGATTATCATTGTCGGACTCTCAATCATTGTACTCGCACTCGCAAGTTTCATAATAAAACTCAACAATCGACTTGGGAAAATTCTAAAAGGCAAAGATTGTGTTTCTATCGAAGACACAATCGTGACCCTCACAAAACAAATCAAAACGCTCGAAGAATTTCAAATTGATTCAGAAAAATATTTGACGTCTGTCGAACGCCGTCTGCGCAACTCTGTACAATCAGTTGAAACTATTCGGTTCAATCCTTTCAAAGGATCTGGTACTGGTGGAAATCAAAGTTTTGCCACAGCATTTCTCAATGAGAATGGGGATGGTCTCGTCATCTCAAGCCTCTACTCGAGCGATCGTATGAGCATCTTTGCAAAACCAGTTGAACATCTCGAATCGGAGTTTGACCTGACGGATGAGGAGAAGAAAGTGTTGGTGCGCGCGGGTGAAAAGGTAAAAGGGGCTGGATCGGGCTTAAAGTAGTAAGCAGAGATTGACTGCCGGTATTATAAAATATATAGTTAAACCCTTGGTGAGAGGACAGTTTAAAAAAACCGCCGAAAGGCGGTTTTTTCATTTTTATTTTAGTAATTTTTTAGCGATATTTAACCACTAGTTATATATGATATTGAATGACGGAGGTTGGTGACCAATGTCATGGGGGTGCCTAAGATAGGAACTGTCCTCTCACCAAGGGCGGCAAGCGGTTTTGATTCCCGTCGCCTCCACAAAATAAAAACATTCTGCCGAAGGGCAGAATGTTTTTATTTTAAACTGAGTTCCAACCCCCAGTGCTTGTCAGGGACTGTCACTATTTTTAGTAAAAAAAGACAGCCCCAAAATTTGCAAAAACCCTCTATTTATGGTACTTTTTGAACAAAGGCGATGAATTATCGCCTCTTTTTCTCTCAATTTTTCATGAAAAAAACTTCAACAACATCTGCAATTAAAAAACCACATTCAGGGACTGCGGTCACTCGCCCACCTGTGGTCGTTGTCATGGGTCATATTGACCACGGAAAATCAACACTCCTCGATTATATTCGCAAAACTAATGTAGTAGATAAAGAAGTCGGAGGCATCACTCAGCGTATGTCTTCATACGAGGTAGTTCACAAGTCAGCGGGCAGTGACAAGACAATCACATTTCTCGACACTCCTGGTCACGAATCTTTCGGTACCATCCGCGCACGTGGTGCAACTGCTGCTGACATCGCGATTCTCGTTGTATCAGCAGAGGACGGTGTCAAACCACAAACACTCGATGCTCTCAAAGCAATCAAGAACGGCGGATTGCCATTCATCGTCGGCGTGAGCAAAATCGACAAAGATAATGCGAATCTCGAACGTACAAAACAAAGCCTCGCAGAAAATGAAATTTACGTTGAAGGTTACGGTGGAGATATTTCATGCGTCCCCTTTTCTGGAAAGACAGGACAAGGCGTAGATGATCTCCTCGACACCATTCTCCTCACGGCCGAAATTCTTGATTTTACCGCTGACCCGTCTGCTCCCGCAGAAGCTATCATTATCGAATCAAACCGCGACAAAGTGCGCGGCATTTCAGCGACTCTCATTGTCAGAAACGGCACGCTCGAGAGTGGTACGTACGTCGTCTCAGGTAATGCCTCATCCCCCGTGCGCATGCTCGAGAACTTTCTCGGTAAGTCTATCAAATCTGCACATCCATCTCAGCCTGCGCGAATCGTCGGTTGGTCAACACAACCTGAAGTTGGAGGACTATGTTTTATGTTCAAGACAAAAAAAGAAGCCGAGCAATACATTTCAGATGAAAATGAAAAAGCTGTGCATGTTCCTGTTGCCAATACAAACGGACAAAATATCTATGCTGAAAAAGATGCTGATGGAAATATCATTAGTGTTGTGCCAATTCTCATCAAAGCTGATACTTCTGGATCAGTCGAGGCGGTCAAATATGAGATAAGTAAACTTGCGATTCCGCGTGTGATGCTCAAGGTAATCGGCGGCGGCACCGGGGAAATCTCTGAGAACGATATAAAGAACGCCGCCGGAAAAGCAGGAACAATCATCATTGGGTTCAATGTGAAAATGGACGGCGTGGCAAAAGAATATGCTGAACGTCACGCCGTCCATATTCACACATTCGACATCATTTACAAAATGACCGAATGGCTCGAAGCTGAAGCAAAAGAACGCGCGCCAAAAATCCAAGTCGAAGAACAGAAGGGGCGCGCTAAAATTCTCAAAATCTTTAGTGTCAACAAGAACAAACAAGTGCTCGGTGCGCGCGTCGAGCAAGGTCTCGTCTCAATGAACGATGAAGTAAAAATTTTCCGACGTGAATCAGAGATCGGTCGTGGGCATATTCGTGAACTCCAGCAAGCAAAGAGCAAAGTTGGCTCCGTCGAAGAAGGCAAAGAATTTGGCACAATGATCGAATCTAAAATTGAACTTGCCCCTGGTGACTATGTGGAGACATTTCAGATAATAACAAAGTAATATGCCCGCTTCACATTCACACGTCCGCATCTCTGACATGATCAAGGAGCTCGCAATGAAATATTTGCAGAGGGAATCCAATCGTACTTCGCTTATCACAGTCACGAATGTTAACCTTTTTGACCGCGACAGCCGTGCAATCATCATGATCACTGTCTTACCAGAAGACAAAGAAAAATTAGTTCTCGAATTCGTCAAACGACATCGACCAGAACTTCGTGAATTTATTAAAAAGAACGCACGTCTGCGCGTCATCCCCTTCCTCGATTTCGAGATCGATTTCGGTGAACGAAATCGTCAGCGCATTGATGAACTGACGATTAATAATCCAGTCGTCGACAAGAGTGAGGCAAAAAGCGAGGACGAAACAAAAGAATAATTGACCGTGGGTGTTAAAACCCATACAATAAGCCTCATGGCGTAGTGGCGAAGCTGGTTAACGCGACAGTCTGCAAAACTGTTATGCGCCGGTTCGATCCCGGCCTACGCCTCCATTCATAAATACTTCAGCTATTTTTCAGCTTAACTTCACAGCATTATAGGTATAATGTGAGAGTGATAAGTATCTCTACACTAAACCCAAATGAGCTTTGGTATATCATCGGTTACATTGTGGCTGATGGTAATTTAAGCAAGGATAAGCGACATATTTCCATTGTTTCAAAAGATATTGAGCATCTGTATAAAATCAATGCAAGTCTTGAATTGAAATGCTTGCCGAAAATGAAAAGCAATGGAAAGAATAAAAATAAAATATACGGCGATCTTCAATTCAGCGATGTGACTTTCTACAGATATTTACAAAGTATAGGACTCGGTCCTAACAAATCACTTGTGCTAGGTCCAGTCAAAATAACGTCAGAATTCTTCAGCGATTTTTTACGTGGTGTAATTGATGGTGATGGATCGATACAATCATGGAAGCACTCTCAAAATGCACATGTACAATGGATTCTAAAAATTGTGAGCGGGTCTAAAGAACTCGCTTACTGGCTTCATACTGAAATCGAGAAACGCTACAGCGTTACTGGTAAAGTCCATGTTAGAAAAAATAATGTTAAAAACCCAATTTATATTATAAAATTTGGAAAGCTAGCGTGCCAAAGAATCATAAAAGAAATATACTATACTGATTGCCTTTGTCTTGAAAGGAAACTTAAACTCGTACATCTATGCGATATAGCTCAAAATAAAAGGTTACTGAATTGATGAGATCAATTTTCTGGGTTCCCGAATCTTTTTTGGGTATCATACAGTCTTTTTACCCTACTAT
>JAYTSY010000002.1:0-10634 GCA_043745355.1 bacterium | reverse complement strand
ATACCTACGGTTTTATTACTGTAGGGTTAGGCGACTTTATTAAGTTGTATTTAAACTATATCTCAAAGAGAGTATAATCACAATTATGACCAATTCTGAAGGCCTTGAAAATGTATATAAGGACATGCTTGCTCTTCAAATAACAAAAGAGGAAAAAATTGAACAATTTGATGCCATTATCAGTAATCAAGTAGAATACCAGTTTCAAGTTGCTGACTCTATTCTTGAACAGTTAAAAACGAATGCAGCAGAAAAAGATATAAATATTGATGTATGGAATGTACCCGAGTGGCCAAGGGAAGAGCTGGATAATTTAGTAATTCTTTTTAAAGAAAGCTTTCTTAAAAAACTGAAAGACAATATTTTTATCAAAGATTATGAGATTAAATCTGAATCTCGTGGAGGAGGAAAAATCACTGATTTTGAATTGAATTATGAAATTATTACTGCCACAATCTATATAAGGCAGCCTATAAACGCACTAGTTGAATATTTGGAACAAGTAAAGAATGATATTAATAAGAGTGGTAGGGTGTTATACCGTATCAAATATACAAAAGATAGGAGAGTTTTGTTAAATGAAGATTTTCAGCTTGCTAAAGCAAATTTTGAAAGTGAGAATGACCAGTTTTTTGAGTTCGTGTATAAAAACTCTTTAAACGGTAAGATATTTATTGAAGAACTCACAAAAAGAGGTATTGTAATAAAGAAGAGAATCCCCAACATATTAAATGATCTCGGTTTTCGTAATGAGCTTAGGAAGTTGTTTTTCCATAATGTTTCAAAGAAATCTCTTTTGTTTACTAACCCTATAACCGAAGATAGTTTTAATGATCTAAATATAGACAGAAAAAAATTGATAACGCAGATTGAGGGATTGGAAAGGGTTGAAAGTAAGAAGTAGTAAGACTATTACGACGGTATTCATGAGAGGTTATAAAATGCCTCTCATGAATACCGTCGTAAATGAATTGCAAAAGCTGTTTGAGGATTATATTTTAGAGTGCGAATATATCGCAGTACTAAGGCCTGAAACCATTAGGGGCTATAGGAACACGTTTAACGTTATGATGAATGCAATGCCTGAAATAACGTTGGAGATGCTAGAACCACATACAATAAGACTACTTTTTAAAAAACTCAGAGAAAGAGAAAGAAAAGTAGGAACAAAGATGATGAATACTGGCATTAAAACTTCTACTGCTGCTACTTATAGAACAAAACTAAATCATTTCTTTAAGTGGTTGGTAGCCCATAAGTTCCTTTTAAAGAACCCATTTGATGATATGCCATATATTCGACCAATGTATGCTGATTTGAGATGGTTAAGGAAGGAAGAAGTTGAAAAAATTATTGGTGCTGTTGTAACTGCAAACTATAAGAATGTTTTTCTTTCAAAAAGGAATCTATTAATCATCTATATATTTCTGTTCTGTGGACTTCGTAAGGGAGAATTACTTGGTTTGCAGGTAAGAGATATTGATTTAGATAGAAAAGAATTAACTGTAAGAGCTGAGACGTCAAAATCAAAAAGATCAAGAATTGTCCCTATGAATTCTAAGGTTTTGCTTCAACTTAAGGATTATCTTCAAGAAAGAAATAAGCGTAAATTAATATCCCCATATCTTCTCGTATCTGACAATTTAGATCATAAATTTACTAACCATGGTTTAAAGCATCTGGTTAATTTATTAGTAAGACGTTCAGGCGTTAAATTTCATCCACATCGTTTCAGACATACTTTTGCTATGAATCTCCTTAAGCAAGGATGTGACATTGTTAAAATACAGCAATTGCTGGGGCATACAGATTTACGTATGACAGCTATGTATTTGAGATGTATTCCCGTAAGTGAGATGAGGAATGGCTTAGAGAGGTTTAGTGTTGATAATATGCTCTAAATCGAGTAATATACGGGACACGGTCTATATATTATTAATTAGTTATATGTAGCTGTTGGAGAGGTATTTTAGGAGGTTTTAGGGGGCTGAGAATGGGTAGTAAACAGGTCGTCTTAACCACATAGGAGTTTTAGAGGAAAACCTAAATATACAGCCGTAAATAACGCCGAGATAGCTCAGTTGGTAGAGCATTCCCCTGAAGAGGGAAGGGTCACCAGTTCGAACCTGGTTCTCGGCACCACATAAATAAAAAGGTCGGGCGTTTGTATCCGTGTCTACGACATACAAACGCCCGACCTTTTTATTTCATATATTACGCAGACTTCACTCGAAGTTTTGTCTGTCGTCCCTTGTTAATGCGCGGTAATTTGATAGTGAGAACCCCCTGAGATTCTGTCGCTTCTGCGCGATCAACATCTACTTCATGGGGTAACTGGATGGTACGAGAAAACGCTCCCCAGTATAATTCTCGAAAATGGAAACTTTGCTCTGAAATAGTTTTGTCTTCTTTGCGCTGTCCGCGGACAGTTATAGCATCTCGAGTAAGGGCTACATCAACATCTTCTTTTTTGACACCAGGAATCATTGTGCGGACAATGATGTCATCAGGTGTTTCGTATACGTCTATAGCAAGCTCGCCTTCGCCAGCCTGTTCATCAAGCCATGATGAACTATTTTGATGAGAGGCGGCTTCAGAATGTGCCGCGTGTTGGATAGATTTCTTTTGAGAATCCTCCATTGCCTCTATCTCATCATCGTCGATGTTGATTGTACCTGTGAGTCGTTCGAAAAAAGATCGTTTTTTTGTCATATTGTATTTAGAATTTTTTAATGACTTTAATGCGCTCTAGTGCGATGATCAGAATAACTGTTGTTACCCATACAAATGAAAAGATGCTGAACACGCTCTTAGCTTCATTAGCTATTATAAGAAAATTAAAGACAGTATGCAATGCAACGGCGGTGATAAGTCCACCTATTACATAGATGAATTTAGTAAACCGCGCTTTGTAATAGGCGTTAGCTACAAATAATGAGAGTGCTCCAGAAGCGACAACATGCAAGAGACTCGCCCCCATAAAACGCAAGTTACCAGTCATAATAGTACCCACGGTATCACCATCAAGAAGGGGCTTCAGAAGAAAGAGTGAGTTTTCCATGGCGGAAAAACCGAGGGCAGCGGTCACGAGATATACGAATGCATCGATTGGCTCATCGAATACGTCTGTGCGAAAAGCAATGACATACGCAGCCAAGAATTTAGCCAATTCTTCACATGTCGCCCACAGGGCAAGTGATTCAGTGCTTCCATCAGGGAGGTGGAACACAGTGCTCGTCAGACGTTGAAAGGGATAGACGATGAACACACAGCACATACCGACAATAAAAGTCAGACTGATGGTGTGTCTCGGCTCGTGGTGCTCATGCCCTTCATGCATCCAGAACCATAACCATACAAGTGCAGGCAGAATGCCGCCGAGTAATGCATAGACGAACATTTCAACCACATAGAAAGGCGATGATGAGATGAACATGATAATTATTCATCACATTATAACACACCTGCTCTAGAGAACAGGCCACTTTTGTGCCATGAGGAGATCGTCTGGTGCAGATGAATCAGCAGGGGTGCCTCGTGTGATGAGGGACCACAGCTCTTCGGTCACGTGGGGCATGAAGGGGTGGAGAACTTTTATGATTATTCGAAGTGTGTGTAGTAAAAATTGTGCACGAGAAGATTTTTCATCGCCCGAGCCGTCCTTGAAGACAACTTTGCTTTCTTCGAGAATGATATCAGCAAAGTTTTTCCACGTGTATTGGTATATATCGTCAGCTCCTAAGTACATATGAAATTGTTCAAGCTCATCAGTAACTTTTTTGACGACAGCATCACGCTCGACAATCAACTCAGCATCTCTTTCACTCCAATTCGAAAATTCTGCGTCGAACTTAGTCTCTTCGATTGAGGAAAGTACGAAACGAGCTATATTCCATATTTTGTTTGAGAAATGCTTGTACCCTTTGATTTTATCTTCGAGAAGTGCCACATCGCTTCCAGGAGTATTGCCGACGACGAGTCCCATGCGTAGTGCGTCCGTGCCGAATTTGTCGGAGAGGTCTATCGGGCTAATAACATTGCCTTTTGATTTAGACATTTTTTTACCCTTGGCATCGTTGACCAAACCGTTGAGGTATACATGAGTAAATGGCACTTCGTTTTTGAGATAGAGTGAAAAGAACACCATGCGAGGGATCCATTTGAATATGAGATCGCGTCCTGTTTCCATGACAGATGTTGGGTGATAGACCTGTGTGTCTTTGTCATTTGGATAGCCGAGAGCAAGTAGTGGCCATTGCCCGGATGAAAACCATGTATCAAACGTGTCAGTGTCTGCGACGAATTTCTTTCCACACGTCGGGCATTTTTCGGCAAGATCAGTATCGAGTATTCCTACATTGCATGACGCGCAGATCTTTGCAGGAATAGGAATGCCCCAAATGATTTGACGAGAAATATTCCAGTCAATAGTGTTGCTCATCCAATAAGTGAATATTTTTTCAAAATTATCTGGTACAAATTTAATCTTGCCACTTTCTACAGCGTCCAGTGCAAGCTTTGCAAGTGGTGCCATTTTGACGAACCACTGATCCTTTATCTGTGGTTCGATTTGCGTTTCGCACTTGTAACAACATTTGATATTGTGCACATATTCCTCATCCACTTTTACAAGGAGTCCCTTTTCCTTTAGTTTTTCAACAATGAGAGGTCTTGCTTTCTTGATATAGAGTCCCGCAAACTCTCCCGCGATAGGGAGGAGATGTCCGTTCCAATCGATGACTTGTTCTACTTCGAGGTCGTGTCGGGCAGCAATATCAAAATCCACCGCATCGTGCCATGGCGTGATTGTCATGACTCCTGTACCAAACTCCATATCTACCGCCTTGTCTTTGATAATCGTCGCAGTGATTGGGCCATTGATCCATTCGAGATCAATTTTCTGGCCGTCTTTATATCCTGCATATCGTGCATCATCAGGATGCATTACTACATACTTGTCACCGAACTTTGTCTCAGGGCGTGATGTTCCGATAACAAATGGTCCGTATTGAAAATAATAAAATGCATCTTTCTTTTCCTTAAATTCAGTTTCTACATCAGATAGCGATGTTTGATGTTTTGAACACCAGTTCACAATGCGTTTGCCACGATAGATAAGTTTGTCTGCATACATTTTGCGGAAAGTTTCTTGTACAGTCTTTACCACATCAGGATCCAATGTAAATTTCTCGCGTGACCAATCGCATGATGCGCCGAGCCGGCGCACGTCCGCTTCCATATGTCCTTTGTTTTCAATAGTAAAATCGTAAATTTGTTTATAAAGAGTTTGTGGATCAATATCAAAACGAGATTTGCCTTCTAGCTCAAGTTTCCTCTCGTATACGATCTGAGTTTCAAATCCCGCGTGATCAGCACCAGGCACCCAGAGGGTGCGCTTTCCACGCATGCGCTCGAATCGAATCAAAATATCCTGAAGAGTGATAGTCAGGGCATGTCCTGCGTGAAGGCGCCCGTTGGCGTTTGGCGGGGGCATGATGATGGTATAAGGAGCGGCGTCTGGTGAGGTTACTCCCTTTGCAATCGAAATGTCAGGATTGAAAAGGCCACTCTCCATTTCGAGGTCATAGACTCGCTTTTCGGTTTCCAACGGACTATAAGCCGAAAGAAGTGCCTTCGGAATGTTTGGCTCGATATATTCAGGTTTGGTGTCTTTCGAGCCCATAATAAAGGGATTTTAGCATATTTTTGGGTCTCGGGCACTGGCATTGACATGGCATTGACTCAATCTGCCACTCGAGTACTATTTGAGTTGGAACCAGCTTTCCATTCACTATCACAACAACCAACATACTCGATGTTGCGTTTTGCGTGACAGAGAGATTAGAAAGGCTACATGCCACTTCAAGTAAAGAAACTCACGATCGGTAATTCTCGGGCCGCTCGACCGCTTCTGGCAGGAAAAACCAAAACACGGCGGCATTTCCACCGTCCGATGTCGAAAGGCATTTTGGAGAAGAAAAGCAACGGCCGACTCTATTTCAATGACGTGGAGGTTCGGGCTGTTGTTCACGGGAGTCAGAACCAGTCATCGCCTCCAACGGGTGCGGAACTTCGGGAACTGATGTCTCAGGAGGTTTGGGTGAACGCTTGCATCATCGATGCGATCCTCCGCAACCCGATCCTTTTTCCGGAGGCTTGGAAACGTCGGCGTCCTGACGGCAAAATACTCTTTGTCTTTACCGTGGGAACAGTATATTCCAATGGTCGCATGGGGTTTCCCGAAACACGGCGTCAGTTTGTAAAAGGCGTTTACTGGGAAAACGGCACAGTTCACGAGGCGAGTCACGGTCTCATGTATCAGTGGTATGCTGACGCAACGATTATGTGTCTCAGTGTCCCTGCAAAGTAAAATCAGTTTTTCAAGGCTCCCGCGCGCACGTTGGCGTGGGGGCTTTTTGAATTTCTTTATAGAGACAAATTACCGTTTGCAACAATATCTGTATTTGGCAAACCCTTCATTACTTGAAAATATCCCGCGACTGCAATCATAATTGAATTGTCGGTTGAGAGGTCGAACGAAGGCACTCGTAGGGAGACGTGAGGAAATCTACTCGAAATCAATTTTTCAAATTGGGCTCGAATATAGGTATTTGCTACGACACCACCACCGATTATCAGTGTCTGTGCACCAGTTTCATCCAGCGCGCGAGCGGTTTTTGCGACAAGTACTTCAGTCACTGCATTCTCAAACTCGCATGCCATCGCTGATTTTTGCTCGTCAGAGAGAGGTGTAATATCAGTCAATTTTTTGAGTGTGTAAAGCACAGAAGTTTTAATTCCAGAAAAAGAAAAATCAAAATCTTTCGAGGTGATCATTGGGCGAGGCAAATCGAACATTCGCTCCCCATTTTTTTTACGATACTCCGCAGCGAGCTTTGAAACATGTGGTCCGCCTGGGTAGGGTAGTCCGAGCAGTCGTGCGACTTTGTCAAACGCTTCACCGACAGCGTCATCACGAGTGCGACCCAGTACCGTATAGTCATGCCAATTTTTTATTTCAACGAGCTCAGTGTGTCCACCCGATATGAGGAGGGCGAGAGCAGGGAATTGTACATCCATGCTCATTGTCTCATTATCAATGAGCACTGACATGATATGCCCCTCCATGTGGTTTACGGGTACGACAGGAATATTCCACGCAAGGTTGAGTGCTCGCGCAGTGTTAATTCCTACCCAGAGCGCAGGTTCGAGACCTGGGCCACTCGTCACTGCTATTGCATCGACGAGGGGGACAGTCCCCGATTTCACAAATTCAACAAACTCACTTGCCATATCACCTTCACGTTCCAATGTTTTGATAAGAAGGGGTTCATCAACATCTTTTGCGGGTGTATGAGGCAATCCATTTTTATACGCAACCTCGAGTGCCATCTTTAAAAGTGGCACCATATTCCTCGCATGTTCACGTTTTGCGAGCGCAGGGAATACACCACCGTATTCAGCATGTGTCTTTGCCTGTGAGTAGAGGGCATTTCCGAGCACCTCAAATCGAGGAGATTCTGCCGACCCCGCAGTCTTTATGATGGAAATTGCTGTTTCGTCACAGCTGGTTTCTATAGAGAGGATATGCATGTTGTGATACTAGCATTCGAGTCTCTTGTTGACAATTTATTGCTTGTTATTTTGTTCTTCTTTTTCAAGTTTCTTAGCCCAAAGGACAAGCGACAATGTAATTATTGCCATTATGAAACTTATTGTATACATAACAGAGATCAATTTTCGATAAATAAATGATAAATCATATCTTAGTTTTAAGAAATCGAGGCTTAAATATTCTCCAAAAACTTCTTCACATCAGCAGTTGTTTTTAGAGGTAAAACAATAGTGAATGTAGTTCCTTCACCTTCTTTTGATTCAAAACTTATCTCTCCCTTGTGTGCTTTGACGTATGTGTAGCACGTGTAAAGGCCGATGCCACTGCCGCTACTCAAGGCTTTTCGTGCGTTGCTTGCACGATAAAATTCAGTAAAGATCTTGCTTTTGTCCGAATCCGGAATACCGATGCCCGTATCGCTTATTTTGATACTGAGGGTTGTCTCATTATTTATGATGTCCATTCTGATTTCCTTTCTCGTCCCGAGTTCGGTATATTGTATGGCATTTTCCAGAAGGTTTTCAAGAATAATGCGAATGCGCATTATGTCCACTTCCACTTGCAAATCATTATCAAGGGTAATATTCGAGATGAGTGTCAGATTCTTTTGTTTGGCGCCGAGAGAATACTTGGAAGCGATCTCTTTGAATATTTCCCCCACTTGGGTGAGACTCACCCATTCCAGTGAGATGGTAAATTTTCCGATTTTTGATCGGCTTATGTCAAGGAGATTAATTGCGTGTAATACTGTCATATGTATGGAGCTTCCAACTTGCTCGAGCATTTTTTTGTTTTCAAGAGTGATCTTGTCACCATCGGAATCGAGCACTGTTTGAATTGCCCAACCTGTCGAGGTCAGTGCGGTTTTCAGTTCGTGGGTGATGAGAGAGACTGTTTCGTCTTTAGTGATCTCGTTCTGCCTAAGATGCACTTCATTTCTATAAGTATAAATGGAGATGCTCACTATGACACCGAGGAGGGTGGAAATGGAGAGAACCATATTTTCGAATAAAGCAGGATTCGCAATCACACGAATGGCAATATCTCCTACAATAAAGCCACCGAATGCACCGAGAATGTACGAAGCTATTTTCCCAATCATTTATTTTTAGAAAATCCTAATGTGCTAAGGATGATGACAGGGGCCAAAAAAGCAAAGATCGAACTTGTGATGATTGCACCGCCAAGCATCGCTCCGTTTGACACTACGCAACATGAGATGATGCCCGCACCGCCACCGATCGCTTTTACCTTATGCCAACGTTCTACAGTTTTGAGGCCTACCAAAACGATTGAACCACCCACGACTATGCCGTTGATAACAAGGTCATACCACAAAGTAAAGTTCATGAGTATCATCTCGCCTGCGGCTGTCTGGACAAACCACGCGTAAATAGCAAGAAGAATAATAATTGAAGCAAGAAAAATGTTCTTTCGGACACCCTCTGAAAAAGAACTTGTCGGAAATTTGAGCATGTATGCTGACCCAATGAACACTGCAAGGCTCGCAATGTTTCCGTAGATCATGTTCATAGTATGCATTTCTAGTCCCATGAAAAACATGTTTACGGCTTGAAATATTAAAAAGGCGAGAAGGGCGGCCATGAGTTCGGAAGGATCCTTTTTGTATGTTCGAAATACGATGAGAGCGCAAATCAAGTAAAAGATTCCGGACGCCAACATGAGAAAGCTGTCTAAACTATATCCAATGACCATTGGTCCCATCATTTCTGTTGCCATGATAGTTAAAATTTATTATTTTTTAATTAAGTAATTCTTAATAAAGTATATTACATATTAGCAAAAGGGAACAATGAGTTATTGACAGGGGAATGTGACCCTACTGCGTGGCTTTCAGAACTGGTGGGGAATGAAGAGTTTGTTAAATTGAGTAGTAATGAATCAAGTACCACCCTAGAAGGGTTTAAACTGATTGATACGATGAAGGAAACTAAAAATTCAATTGAATTATTGCGGTTCTTTTTCTCTGAAAAGAACTAAAGAATAATTAGCACTGTCATCTTCTGAGTTGTGAGATGGGGAAATGTCTCCTCTACCATTAACGAGAGTGACATATAGGTTGCTTGTCTTCTTTTCCTCGTCCCATCTATGTAACCTATAACTCATATGACCGGTAGATTCTTCAGAGGTCCGATACCACTTGTCATCACTTGTAGGTTTTATAAGACCATACCTTATTGCCTTGGATAATATTTCCGCATCGGGCATAGACCATTTATTTTTATCATCTCCCATTTCTTCATTTGCAATCTTTACTTTCTCCAAAGCTTGTTCTCTCGATAATTCTTTAAATGTTAGTCCAAACTCATATCTGGAAAGAAAATCATCCCTTTCTTTGTTCTGCCCTAATTCGATACCTTTAGTTTTTAATTTATCAATACGTTTATGAACATTATCCTGTAAATGTTCATGTTTTGAATTCTGGTATTCGTCAGTCTTTTCTGACTCACTAAGTAAATCACTAGCGAGGGACTTGCCCTCATCTCCCATTTCACGTAATTTTTTTAAATCATCTGCCAGTCCTTCTCTATAATTTTGTTTTTCCATATTTGGTTAGTATACGACATTTATAGAAATTTGAACATACTTTTGATGTCTATGTCCTTATTAAGTTCTACTTAAATATTACCTCCTTCATTTCTATTTAAAATAGCTTTTGCAAAGCTTAAACAAAGGATTGAATTAGAGTATGAAGTTCACAACATTCACCTGTGAACTAATTATACACTTTGCTCGAACTTTTTTCGAGGGGAAATCCTAGCGTGCCTCGCGCCCGCCAAAGGCGGGCAGGCATGATACGCCATATCTCCAAAGGAGAAAAGCGAGGCACGCAATGCCAATGCAAAATGGACTCGGTTTTGCGAAGTAATTTTGCGGGAGGAATGGTTCGCAAAACCGAGACTAATGTTTTTGAAATTCGGCGGGATTGGGTTTCCGCCCCGCAGGAGGGCGCGGGAGGAATGCGGGGCGGGGGTTGGGGATTTTGGCGGAGAGGGCT
>JAYTSY010000001.1:0-10729 GCA_043745355.1 bacterium | reverse complement strand
GTAACAGTTTTTGTGAGCTAGAACGAGCACTATACAATAAGTTGAGTGTAAGGTACTATTTACTCATGAATAATTTTAATATCTTGAAAAGATTTGCGCAGTTTGAATTAGAGGTTTTTATTGCATCCTGCATCATCCCAACTTTTTTATTCATCGTTGACAACAAACAATGCGGTCGATTGAACCTCGATCGAGATGGTTGTTACTATCCTTTTTGGATTGTATTATCTTCTGTTTTGTTCACGGGATTAATAAGTTTTCTCATATATTATTCTTTTGTCAAAGCAAACAATAACTTGGAGGGAAACGTATTAAAGGTCATTTTTCATTTTATGGTCATTTTAGCTGTTGTAGCTGGCTTTGGGATGTGGCTTGCAACAGGGCTTTAGTATTTTTAGTGCTACTCATTTTTAAATCACGGCAAACATATTCGACTGACCCACATGCATCATTTCAACTCCCGAAATGATGCTGGAATACCTTTACGGTGCCTCATCAATCTGGTACTTAACCCATAATACCCGCCAAGAAAACTTAGTGTCTATAAACCACGAACATGATCTATCTTAAACACAACGAAACATCGGGAAGGTTAGCAACTTCAGAGTATGAGCTTTTTGATGCTGATGTTGTAGTGGGTAAAATTCAGATTCGTCACAAACCTTCGCATGGAGTCAGTATTCCTGAAAGCATGGCAAGTCATATTTACTATGAAATTTTCCCTGAACACCGCTCAAAGGGCTACGGAAAACAGATATTATCTCTCGGTCTTGAAGAGGCGCGAAAGATTGGTTTGAAAGAAATTTCTATTACTTGCATGGAAGATAATTTTAGTTCAAAAAAAATTATTGAGGCCAATCGAGGTGTCTTTATAGAGGATGCCATGATTCCTGAAGAAAACAAAAAAATGCTTAAGTATCAAATTTTGCTTAGTGACCCACAAATCTCAAATTAAGTTCTGAAATAATGCTAAAACACCCTTATGGTGTCTCACCACTCCGGTACTGAACCCACATGTCCCGCCAAGAAAATTTACTGTTCGATACGAGAGACTTTTCAGTAGAAAAATACTCGTGGCATGTTTCTGCGAGGAGTAAATTTAGTTCAAAATTAAATCAGAGTACGAAACAGCTATTTTTTTATACACATCAAGGTTAAAAAGCTGTATTACCTCATCATGCTCTTTTTGATATAAGTGATAATTTTTCGCTTCTCTTACAACTGTTTCCAGTTCTAGAAATTTTCCTATACCCTCAACACTATCTAGGTGTATTCTTGTATTTTTATATATATATAATTCACGATGTTTTTTCACCGTCCTCTTTACCCTTAAAAAAGTATTTAGCAAGCTCTTCGCTATGTTTCTAAGCCGATAATTTATATTAATTATAAAATATCGGGAATCTTTTGATTTAACTGAATCTGCTCTTTTGTAATAAATTAATTCTGTTTTGTCTAATTCTTCTCTAATTTTTAATCGGGGATTAGTGGTGAGATAATAAATATCATTCTGAATTAACGGCCCTTTATAATTTGACCTAGAATTTAATAAAGGAATAAGTGTTCCAAAATTGTCTATTTTTAATTTTAATTCAATATTTTTCATACTATTTTCTTGCCTTAATATAAGCCATACCTTCTGCAGCTCCTTCGAAGAATTTCTTACCCGACTGTTCTATAATATTCTTTAGAAATTCCATCTGACCTTCTCTTGAAACCTCCTTGAAAGTATTTCCATCTAGCATCCAATGGGGTTGTTTTGCATCTCCCTCAACCAGATTTCCAGGTAATAGTGTTGCAATCCTATCATCGTTTAAATATAAAGGACCTGAGTAATAACCAAGAACATATTCTTTGGTTAAATCTACAATTCTTTGTAACTCTTCATTTGAAATATCGGGTAATAAAGGCCTTATCGCTAACATTGTAGGAATATTTTTATTAGCAATCATCTTAATCGAATCAATTCTTTTTTGTGGACTTGGTACTTTAGGCTCATATTTAGCACTCATTTCTTCTGAAATACACGGTAAAGATATTGAAATACTTAAAATATTTCCTTGCCCCTTCATTTCTTCGTTTATTGTACTAATTTCATCTAACATGAATTCATTAATTGGAATCTTTGTTATCATTGAAATGTCTTTACCAAATTTAGACAATTTCTTTATGATTTCTAATGCTTCCTCTTTGCTTTGTAAAAACTCAGTATCGCAGCCAAGCATTATTAATTCAATTTCCTTTGGTAAATTTTTCAATAATTCTATCTGTCTATCGGTAAGATATTCAACATTTTTGTGTTGATTGGTTGTCATATCGTTTACAAAGCAATAAGTACAGTCCAAAGGGCAACTTAGTTGTGAATAGGTCAAAACCCTATTTTTATCTATCTTTAAACTTTCATCATTGTAAACCTTAACGACCTCTCTTGAGATGCTATTTTCCATCTTTGTAGTATATCAAAAAAACACCATCAGATAGCACCCCACATTCCTCATTTCAACTGCCAATTGATGCTAAAATACCCTCACAGTGTTTCACCGGTTTGGTACTTAACCCACAAAGCACAAACTAATAACTTCCTCAAAACATGACCCACATGACTAAAACAAACATTACTTTAATAGGGATGCCGGGATCAGGAAAATCCTATATCGGAAAGAAACTGGCAGAAAAGCTCGGTTATAAACTTGTTGAACTTGATTCAATCCTCGAGCACGAATATAATCTCCCGCTTCAGAAAATTTTAGATAATTTAGGCGAAGATGCTTTTCTCAAGAAACAGGCTGAAGATATTATTACAAATACGCAGAATCACCAGGGTCTTGTGGTGTCTCCTGGCGGCTCTATTGTTTATACGGATTATGCAATGGAACATTTGAAGAAAATTTCACAGATAATTTATTTGGAGACATCGCTAAAAGTAATTGAAGAAAGAATCGCTCTAGTCCCTCGAGGTATCGTCGGATTGAAAAACAAAACTCTGGAAGAATTATATAGAGAAAGGACTTTGCTTTACAAAAAATACGCGACAACCACAATTGATGGAGAGCAAGACGCCGAGAAGGTCGTAAGCGACATCGTGAATCAATATTATAAATAACAATTCCATAGGATATACTTATTAGTATGTTTACTTTAATAAAATTTCTTGTCTTACTCCTATTTGTCTTGCTTGTCGCCGCAGGATTGCGGACCTTGCAACTTGAGCACTCGGAAAGTCAGAAGACCTTTGTAGCAGGCAAGGTAGGAAGTCAACATCCAAATGGCTTCTACAAAGGCACAGTCCCAGGATTTTTGGTCCCATGGCACGGCAAGAAATTTGATAAAATGGCATCAACAGGAATCAATGTCTTTCCAGTAGTGGCGGGACAAATTGAAAAATACCCCTTCAAAACCTCTGTAGGGAAGGGGATTCGAGATACTGGACAGGATGTTTTTCAAATCGAATACAATATTCCTGCCAATCCGTTCTGGCTTCACCCGATACTCGACGAAATCGTCGAGACTGCCCCGGGACAGTATCTAGGAAAACTTCAGGTTCGATTGATCCCCGGATACCCGTTTACATTGTCGTTTTTTGAGCTGAAGAAGTAAAATAATCTCATGCCACTTTCTCAGACTTTAGGTATTATTTCAGGAATATTCTTGATTGCAGGATATATTCCTTATATCTATGAGGTTTTAAGGCGTACTAGTATTCCAAACAGGATGAGTTGGTTTATCTGGTCGCTTTCTACTGTCATTATTTTATTTAGCGTAAAGGCAACGGGCACCCACGAAGCCATATGGGTTCCTATGGCCGATGCAGTTGGCTGTCTTGTTATATTTATCCTTTCAATATTTTACGGA
The DNA here is from genome assembly GCA_043745355.1 of bacterium. Classification (GTDB taxonomy): domain Bacteria; phylum Patescibacteriota; class Minisyncoccia; order Phycocordibacterales; family CAIZLB01; genus JBDKLC01. The sequence goes on along the minus strand of JAYTSY010000001.1, from coordinate 6,877 downwards.
GTAGGCGGATGGACGAGAACAGACAAAATATCTCTCGCTCTATCTCTTGTAAGTCTTGTTATTCTTTTTACAACTGGAAATGTGCTCATTGCACTCATTATGAATCTTTTGATTTATGTAAGTGGATATATTCCTACGATAAAGAAATCAATTATTAACCCAAAGGAGGAAAGTTTTACAGCTTGGACATTTTTCTTAATAGGAGTGGTGCTTAATCTTGTGACCGTAATTATTGGAACCGATAGTGGATTTTCAGTCTGGCTTTATCCAATTGTGTTGGTTGCAACGGTAGGGACATTATATTTCTTTTTAGTAAGGAAGTAATTGAAAGTCGCAATTTGCGACCTTGAATTTTAACCGTAATTAAATGTTTAAAAAACTTGTCCGGAGTTTAGTGAACAGGGAAATATGTCTTCGCCAAGACTAGTGCTCAAATTGGAAGTGCCAGTTTGGCACTTCCAATTTGTATATTCTTAAGGTCGCAATTTGCGACCTTAAGTTCATATAATCTTTAATGATCTTTTATTACCCCTTCATGACTAAATCGCTACTCTCTCTGTATGACAATTAATAAACAAATCGACATTGTGCTTAGTATAGGAGATGTCAGAGAGAAGATTTATATTATCAGAGGTAAGAAGGTGATGATAGATAGAGACTTGGCATTTTTGTACGGAGTTATTACTAAACAATTAAATAGAGCTGTTAGAAGGAATGTTGAAAGGTTCCCCGATGATTTCATGTTTGAATTAACAAAAGATGAGATGGAAAATTGGAAGTCGCAATTTGCGACTTCCAATTTTAGCTTGAAACAGAGCCTTAGAAAGCCCCCTCTAGCCTTCACTGAACAGGGGATTGCAATGCTGTCAAGTGTGCTCAATAGCGAGCGCGCTATTGCAGTGAATATTTATATCATCCGTACTTTCACTAAGCTCCGAGAAATGTTGGATGACTACAAAGACATCAAAGAAAAGATCGATGACATGGAGAAAAGTAATGTAAAAAACTTTGAAGAAATCTTTAAGGCCCTGCGTTTACTGACTAAAGAAGAGGAGAAACCAAAGAAAAAATAGGCTTTTCTACAAATTAATTTAAAAGGTCGTTTTCCCCAACTTGCAGAGTATGACCCCTTAATGCTAAAAGTGTGATAGAATGGGGAACAAGGTTGGGGAAAGCTATAATTAATAATATCTACAAATAAATTCATGCCTACTAAAGCAAACTCAGCATTTATGAAGCCTATGACAATCAGCCCGGAACTCGCGGCTGTTGTAGGAAAGGGTCCTATGCCACGATCAGAAGTGGTAAAGGCTATCTGGATATACATCAAGAAGCATGATCTCCAGGATCCAAAGAACAAGCGAAACATTGTCCCTGACGAAGCTTTGAACAAGGTGTTCGGAGGAAAGGGAACTGTCTCAATGTTCGAAATGACAAAGCTCGTTTCAAAGCATCTTTCATAACAATAAATAAAAACCCCGAGCGTTTGTATCCGTGTCTACGACATACATCCGCTCGGGGTTTTTATTTATGAGCACAAACGTTGCTTTTTTTGGTTTAGGGGAATAGTATGAAAAACATGAAAACCCATCCATTTGGAGTGCAATCCTGGCTCGCCAATAGCGCCTTAATATTAGCCATTTTAGGGATTGTATTTACACTTTTTGTCTTCAGCATGGACAAGGCTGCGGCTCAGGCAGTGCCTTTCTCGGTTTCTTGTTACGCAAGTCCATCTAACGTAAGCCCAGGTAATCAGGTCAGTTGGTACGCGAACGCGAGTGGTGGAAATGGTAACTATTCGTATTCATGGAATGGCACTGACAACCTCAGTGGTAGCAATCAGACGGTCTCTCATCAATATTATGGTCTCGGTCAGCAGAGTGCTACCGTCACTGTCTTTTCGAATGGCCAATCGATGAGCTCTACTTGTTATGCAAATGTTTCTTACCAAAATGGTAACAATGGCGGAAATAATGGAAACAATAACGGGCCATTGAGTGCTACATGTACGGCATACCCACAGAATGCCAATATAAACGATCAGGTGAATTGGATAGTTCAAAATGCGTCGGGAGGAAACGGTAATTATTACTATTCATGGAGTGGTACAGATGGTCTTTATGGCACAGGCAGCTCAGTACTCAAGTCCTATCAATATGGTGGGCAAAAAACTGCCGCTGTTACTATTTCAAGCAATGGCCAGCAATATGTTGCAAGTTGTTCGACGTATGTAAACGGTAACGGCTATAATAACGGGAATAATTATAACAATAGAAACAACGGTGGCCAGTTGAGTGTTTCTTGTTACGGCACGCCTTCAAACGCAAATGTGGGCGATCAGGTAAATTGGAATGCAACGATAAGTGGGGGCTATGGTAATCTCACATACTCATGGACGGGGACAGATGGATTGTCATATGGAAATGCTTCTTCGATCGGAAAGGTGTACCTCATCCCTGGAACAAAGACCGCTACTGTGACAGCCAACGCCAATGGACAAATCGTCACACAGTCGTGTTCAGTAAATGTTGGTGGTTCTTATACCAATTATACTAACTACGTCACCCCGAATCAGACATACTTCGACTATCCATCAAGAGGTACTCCCGTTTCAGGCGTCTATCTCAGCCAAATCCCCGCCACGGGTATCTCGTTTAATCTCAAGACGATATTATTTCTCATAGGTCTGACAATGTGGAGTCTATTTGGAGCATATTTGATCACTGAAAAGAAAAAACTAGCTCGATAGAAAAAAAGGTGAGATAATGAATGAGTTATCATTCATTATTATATTCTCATGCTTAAACCTTACATTGGTGAATTTATCGGCACGTTCGCATTATCAGGTATCGTTCTCATCGCAATTGCCGCCCCACAACTTGTGTCACTCGGTGCACCAATTTTGGCAGCGCTTATTCTCGGACTGCTTGTTTATGTCATAGGGCATGTGAGCGGGGCACATTTTAATCCTGCAATCACTATCGGAATTCTTTCTCTCAAGAAAATAGGATGGCAGACGGCATTATTTTACATCATTAGTCAGTTTGCAGGAGCGGCCCTCGCTATTCTCGTTGCCAAAGGATTTAATATTGGACAGATCGGAGGAGATATCCCAAACAATTTGCGCATTGCCCTCGCTGAAGCCGCGGGTGGTGCAGTATTCGGTTTTGGTGTTGCATCGGTTGTGTACGGCAGGGTGAGCTCAAGCCTAAATGGTGTGGTTGTTGGAGGGTCGCTTCTCATGGGTCTCACTTTTGCAGCTGTTCTCGGTGCGGGCGGATTGGTCAACCCCGCGGTTGCTTTCACTATCGGCGCCTTCAATCTTGCGTTTGCACTCGGCCCAATTGTTGGAGTAGTTATAGGTATGCAAGCATACAAATATCTCTCTGAGGTAGATTATTATCGTGTCAAAATGCAAGAAGTTGACGTCGTGATCGAAGTAGAACAATAAACCTGTACTGATGCACACACTCATCGTCACCGCTCATCCGAGTTCAAAAGGTTTTACCCATGAGATCGCTGCTGCCTATGCTCGCGGCCGTACCACACAAGGTCACACCGTTGAAATTCTCGATCTTTACAAGACCGACCTCAAACAGGGCTTTTTGACGTTTGAAAATTTCCGCGAATACGATCACGATGTTGAGACACGCAAAGTGATTCAACAAAAACTCATGGACGCAGGCGAAGTAGTCTTTATTCATCCATTGTGGTGGATGGGACCCCCGGCAATTCTCAAGAATTTCCTTGATAATAATCTCACCGCACGATTTGCCTTCCGGTATATTGATGGAAAACTTGTGGGATTGATGAAGGGACGTGATGCTCGCGTGTTTATCACTTGCGACGGCAATTTCTGGTTGTACTTTATGATGGCACTACCGTTCTGGTCCATCTGGTATTTTGCAATTCTCAGGTATTGCGGATTCAACGTAAAATCACTCAAGGTACTCGACAAGAAAATGAAGAGATCACGGGAGTATCTCGATAAGTATTTAGTTATGGTAGAAAAAATAGGAGCAGGGAAGTAGGGTACTTATAATCTCAAACCTGAGGATAAGTAGATATCGCTATAGTACGTGTGTGATACAATTATCTACATAATAGCTTCATAAATATTAAATAATTTAAAATACTATGCGACCAGGACTCATTCTTATTTTTGTCGGTGTACTCTTCCTTCTCAATAGCCTTGGATTGCTCGGCGGAATTGCTTGGGACGTTGTGTGGCCGATCGTGGTAGTAATGCTCGGTTTGTGTATGGTCATTCGTGACAGCAAGCAGGGGAAAGGCTGTTCACTTTGTGGATGGAAATGCTGTGGTCATGACAAATGCCAGAACGGCTGCGTAGGTGCATGCAAGAATGGACAGTGTGGCACATGTGGCGTAGCCAAGTAACACCTCTCCTTATGGTGAGCTCTGGAAAAAGTAAGGTCTATAAGACAACAGTCGCTATTTGTGTAGCGGCCGCTGTCTTTTTTTCGGTAATGTCCTTTATGCGATACTATTATACTCAAAGTGGGAATGCCGAAGGAAATGCCTACAAGACAATAAAAGTTTTATTGGGAAATGATACGTACACCTTAGATATATCTGACAATAGTGAGCTCCGACAGCTCGGGCTCGGCCTCCGCACGTCTCTTCCTGTATCTCGAGGCATGATTTTTGTCTTCGATAAGCCTGCTAAATATCCTTTTTGGATGAAAGATATGCAGTTTTCAATCGATATTGCATGGCTTGACGCTTCGAACACTATTGTCGGTCTCGCTGAAAATGTTTCCCCAAGCACATATCCGAAAAGTTTGGGTCCGAAAGCACCCGCACTCTATGTTATCGAGCTCAATGCGGGTACTTTTAGCAAAGAAAAAATCAAAATGGGTGATAGGGTAATTTTTAATCAAAATAATCTCAAAGCAAGCTCAAAATAAATGCTCGTTTGGCGTTGCTATTTACTTTTTTTTAATTTGTTCTTGAGCGATGCTTTTTGTGTTATCCACAGGGACGAAACATGCAAACAGAGAGTACAATTGATATCAGCTAAAGGATAAATTCAGGGAAAAATAGCAAAAATCAGCAAATATTATTAACCCAGTAGTCGTACATTTTAGTCGCACCAAGACCCCAATACATATGGCAACGCACAAAAAACCAGCAAAGAAAGTTATAAAGAAAGTCGCTGTAAAGATCGAGAAAAAAGTTGAAAATAAAGAAGAAAAAAAGATTTCTCTTTTCGTTAAAAAAGTAATGAAGAGAAACGGTCAAATTGTTGATTTTGACCTCGATCGAATTGTGCTTGCCATCAACAAAGCTATGCTTGCGACAGGTGAGGGTTCACGTGATGAAGCTGAAATAGTTGCGACTAAGGTATATGCCGATTTAATGCGCATTGGTAAGAAATATAAGACATTCATTCCTAATGTCGAAGGTATTCAAGACTCTGTCGAATCTGAACTCATCCTTTGTGAGTATGTGAAGACAGCTAAGTCATACATTCTCTATCGTGCAGAACACGCAAAGCTTCGTGAAAAGCATATTGAGGTGCCAGAAAAAGTGCGACAGCTGGCCGCTGAGTCAAAAAAATCTTTCCGAAACCCATTGGGCGAATTTATTTACTATCGTACCTACTCGCGATGGATCGAAAATGAAGGACGACGAGAGACATGGAAAGAAACAGTTACTCGATATGTCGATTTCATGAAAGAGAATATTGGAGAAAAATTGACAGCAAAAGAGTATGCTGAAGTCTACTCAGCAATCTTCAAACACGAAGCAATGCCGTCAATGCGAGCGCTTCAGTTTGCAGGACCAGCAATGAGACGTAATCACACAGCAGGATACAACTGTTCATTTACCGCCCCGGCGTCATTTCAAGATTTTGCTGAAATTATGTTCCTTTCAATGTCGGGAGCGGGTGTTGGATTTTCTGCAGAAAGTTACAGTGCGCAATCACTTCCACAAATTAAATATTCAACAGGTAAGTCCGTCGAGTATGTGATTGCTGATAGTCGAGAGGGATGGTCAGACTCAATGGCCTTTGGAATGGAACAATGGTTCAACGGTATAGATGTAAAGTTTGATTATTCACAGCTCCGACCAGCAGGGACGCGTCTAAAGACTACAGGAGGCAAGTCTTCAGGTCCTGATCCTTTGCGACAGATTCATGAATTCACAAAAGCAAAGATCGCTTCAAAGCAAGGTCAGCACCTCACGAACCTCGATGTGCACGACATCGTGTGCATGATTGGTATGGGTGTGGTCTCAGGAGGAGTTCGTCGAACTGCCCTCATTTCGCTCTCTGAACTCAATGATGCAGAAATTCGAGACGCAAAGAAAGGCCAGTTCTGGGTCTCAGAACCACAGCGATCTCTTGCTAACAACTCAGCTGTATATAATCACAAGCCTACAAATATCCAGTTCCTCGAGGAGTGGACTGCGCTCATGAAGAGCGGTTCTGGAGAGCGAGGTATTTTCAATCGAGCGGGTCTCAAGTCTACATTTCCAGCCTCTCGAGTTGCTGTGTCAGAAGATTGGTGGGATAAGTTCGGAACAAATCCTTGTGGAGAAATCATCCTTCGGCCAAAACAGTTCTGCAATCTCTCCGAAGTTGTAGCTCGACACGAAGATACACTTTCCGATTTGAAGCGAAAGATTCGAGTCGCAACAATCCTCGGAACGTATCAGTCCACCTTTACAGATTTTATTTATCTTTCTCCAGAGTGGAAAAAGAATTGCGAAGAAGAGCGACTGCTCGGAGTGTCAATCACTGGTATGTGGGATTGCCCAGCAGTTCGAAAGCCTGAAGCACTGCGCGCCCTTCGAGATGAAACAGTGAAGGTCAACAAACAATATGCAAAACGATTTGGCATCAATCCTTCAA